>NZ_AYWZ01000002.1:0-433141 GCF_000502335.1 Mesorhizobium sp. L2C066B000 | reverse complement strand
GTGCGCGCGTCGTGGAAAAACGCGCGATGGCTCGACGCCAACGGCAGGGCGTTCGATCTCATCGGCTACCTGGAGAGCTGCCGGGAGGAAGTCTGCGAAACGCCTGCCCGGCTGGCACTCAAGAAGGGCGAGCCTGTGAATATGCGCCTGATCGCCTTGCGCAAATCCGAGGCCACGGCACAAGAAGCGCGGCGCAAAATCAACAAGGAAGCCAGGGCCAAGGGCAACAAGGTTCAACCGCAGACGCTGNCTCATCGCGCTTGTGACCGAACCCCTCTCGCAGGAGTTGGGTGTCTCTCCCCCTTGAGCGACGGGCGCCCGCTGCTGTGGCGCGCCACCCGCCAGATCGTCGCCTCTCTGATCGCGACCATCTTTACTCAACCTTCCTTGGCGGCCCTGCGCCAAAATCTCCATGCCTTGCGATATCGCTGGCGCGAACCACCACGAAAGCGCAAGTTTCAGTCCATGCCAAAGCTATCTTAGCGCCTATGCCCACAAGGGGGAGATGGCCGGCAGGCCAGAGGGGGTCGGTTCGACTGGGCTCGGCCTACCTGCCGCTGCAGAAGGAGGTTAGCGCTCCACGCGAGGCGACCCCCTCTGTCGCCTTCGGCGACATCTCCCCCTCAAGGGGGGAGATTAGCTGCTAAGCCCGCCGCCTTTCCGGCCCGCTATCCAGCCACGCCACATCCTCCGCCGACAGCTTGATATCCAGCGCCTTCAAACTGTCCTCCAACTCGTCCAGCGTGCGCGGGCCGATCAACGGCACCGACGGAAAAGGCTGCGCCAGCACATAGGCGAGCGCGATGTGGATCGGACTTTTGCCCAGGCGCTGCGCCAGCTCGATGGCGCGGTCGCGGCGGCCGAAGTTCTTCTCCGAATACCAGACCCGCACCAGTTCCTCATTGTCCTGCTTGTCGCGGCCGGCGCGGTCGGTGAAGAAGCCGCGGCCCTGGCTCGACCAGGCGAAGTTGGGCATCTGCCTTTTCGTCAGCCAGGATTTCCAGTCGTCGGTCGACGAGGTGATGCAGCCGGCCCAGATCGGCTCCAGCATCTCGGCCAGCGAGAAATTGTTGGAGAGCACGCCGGGCTTCTGCTTGCCGGTGCGCTCGGCATAGGCAATCGCCTCGTCCATGCGCGCCATCGTCCAGTTCGAGCCGCCGAACGGGCCACGGATGCGGCCGGCCTTGGCCTCGGCGTCCATGGCGTCAACGAACTCGCCGACCGGCACATCCGGGTTGTCGCGGTGCATGAAATAGAGGTCGACATGGTCGGTCTGCAGCCGGTCCAACGACTGGGCGAGCTGCTTGCCGATGACATCGGGATAGCAGAGCGGCGAGTGGGCGCCCTTGGCGATGATCACCGACTGCTCGCGCACGCCGCGATTCCTGAGCCACTGGCCAAGCAGCGTTTCGGTGTAGCCGCCGCCGTAGACGTAGCCGGTGTCGAACAGATTGCCGCCGGCCTCGAAGAAGGCGTCGAGCAGGATTGCGCCCGACGAGAAGGTGCGGAAATCCTCGAAGCCGAGCGCCACCACGGAGGCCGGCTTCGACAGGCCCGGAATCTTGCGCTTGCCGATGGCGGTGCCGCCGGTGCGCAGCGGCCGGCCCGAAAGGGTGTTGGTTCGCTTAGCCGGCTTTTCGATTTCATATTCGAGCCCTACGGCAGCGCGCCATTTGTCGAGCACACGCAGCGTGCCGAGACTGTCGGCCCAGCTCATGCCCGGCCAGGCGAACTCCTGTTTGCCGGCCAGGATCGCCTCGCCGGCGGCGTCGACCTCGAAGGAATAGAGATGGCGGGTTTCGTTGACGCTGATGGTCTCGCGCGTGTCGTCGGCGAGAATTACATCGATCCGGCCAGGGCCGCCATCGCGGTTGCCGCCGCCGGCGAACCAGAAATCCGGCACCTCGATGCGGCCCTTGGTGCCGAGGATGCGCAGGACATTGTCCTGTTTGAGCGAGATGCTGCAGGATACCTCGGCGACGATGCCACCGGGAAAATGCAGCAGCGCCGAGGCCCATTCGTCGACGCCGGACTTGCCGAGATGGGCGGTGCCGACAACCTTGTCCGGCTCGGCAAAGGGTTTTCCAGTCGCAGCCCCGGCAATCAGCCGCACCATCGAGACGGGATAGCCGCCAACATCGAGGATGCCGCCGCCGGCGAGATCGTTGGCGTAGAGCCGGTGCTCGGGCATGAAGCCCGGCATGGCGAAGCCGAAGCTCGACTTCATCAGCCTGACATCGCCGATGACGCCCGACTTGATGAGTTCCACCAGCTTCGCCGTCTGCGGGTGCAGCCGGTACATGAACGCTTCGCCGAGGAAGGTGCCGGCCTTGCGCGCAGCATGGATCATGGCGTCGGCCTCGAAGGCGGTCAGCGCCAGCGGCTTTTCGCACAGCACATGCTTGCCGGCTTCCGCCGCCTTGATTCCCCATTCGGCATGGCCGGGATGCGGGATGGCGATATAGACGGCATCGACCTCGGGGTCGGCGAGCAGCGCGTCGTAACCGTCGAGGATGCGGGCGCCGGGAAACGTCTCGGCCAAGCCTGCCTTGCCGGGATTGCGGGCGCCGAGCGCCACGATCGTGCCGGTGCGCGAGCCTGCCACGCCGCGGGCGAACGCTTTGGCGATGTCGCCGGGCCCAAGTATCCCCCAGCGGATGGGCGCGGTTGCAGTCATGATCATTCTCCTTGCATAGCTGGAAGGTCAGCGCAGCCGCTGGCCGTTTTCATCGAACAGATAGGATTTGCGGATGGACACGGTGATCTCCTGGGTGTCGGGGACCTTTGCCGCGTCGCGCTGGATCACCAGGTCTTCGCCATGGGCGGTCCTGGCATAGATGAAGCTGGTGCCGCCGAGATGCTCGACCACGTCGATGCCGACAGTGAGGTCGGCGTCGCCTTCGCCGCCATTGCCGAGATGTTCGGGCCGCACGCCGACAATGACCTTGGCTCCTGTTTGCGGCACGGCGCCGGTCAATGGTTGCATAATGCGGGTCTTTTCCTCGCCCACCAGCTCGACGGTGACGCTGCTCGTGTTGCGCCCGACGACGCGGCCCTTGATGAAATTCATCTTCGGCGAGCCGACAAAGCCGGCGACGAACTGGTTGTCGGGATTGTCGTAGAGATCGAGCGGCCGGCCGATCTGCTCGACATGGCCACCGCGCAGCACCACGATCCGGTCGGCCAGCGTCATCGCTTCGGTCTGGTCGTGGGTGACATAGATCATCGTCGTGCCGAGCTCCTTGTGCAGGCGCGAGATCTCGACCCGCATCTGGACGCGCAGCTCGGCGTCGAGATTGCTCAACGGCTCGTCGAACAGGAAGACTTGCGGTTCGCGCACGATGGCGCGGCCAATGGCAACGCGCTGGCGCTGGCCGCCGGACAATTGCCTCGGCCGCCGCGCCATCAACTCTGTGATGCGCAGGATTTCGGAGGCCCGCTTCACCCGCCGCTCGGTGTCCTCCTTGGGGTTGCCGGTCATCCTGAGGCCAAAGCTCAGGTTCTGCTCCACGCTCATGTGCGGGTAGAGCGCGTAGGACTGGAACACCATGGCGATGCCGCGCTCGGTCGGCTCGACATCGTTCATCACCTTGCCGCCAATGGCGATCTCGCCGCCGCTGATATCCTCCAGCCCGGCGATCATCCTGAGCAGCGTCGATTTTCCACAACCCGACGGGCCGACAAAGACGACGAACTCGCCATCGGCGATATCGATGTTGGCGCCATGGATGATCTCATAGACGCCGAAGCGTTTTACGACATTGGTGAGGGTGACTGCCGCCATATCGCTGTTGTCCCTACTTGACGGCACCGGCGGCGATGCCGGCGATGAAATGGCGCTGCAGCAGCACGAAGACGACCAGCATCGGTACGGTCAGCATGACGGCGCCGGCCATGATGCCGCCCCATGAGACCTTGGTCAGGCCGATCAGCGTGCCGAGCGCCACAGGGGCCGTCATCGCGCCGGGCTGGCTGTTGATCAAAAGCGGCCAGAGATAATTGTTCCACGAGGCGAGGAACAGGATGATGGCGAGCGCCGCCAGCATCGGCCGCGCCAGCGGCAAAGCGACGAACAGGAAGATACGCCATTCCTTGACGCCCTCGACACGTGCCGCGTCGAAAAGGTCGGCCGGCATCATCGAGAAAGCCTGGCGCATGAACAGCACGCCCAGCGAATTGAACAAGGGTGGCACGATCAGCGCAATCCAGGTGTTGGCGAGCTGGAAGTCGCGCGCCACCATGATGAATTGCGGGATCAGCACCACCGCATAGGGCAGCGTGATGGTGCCGAGGATGATCGCCACCACCGCGCCCTTGCCGAAGAACTGATAGCGGGCGAGCGCCCAGCCGGCCATCGAGGTCAGCAGCACCGAGAAGAAGGTGTAGGTCACCGCCACCGCCACCGAAATGCCGATAGCGCCGACGAAATTGGTGTCGCGCTGCAGGTTGTTGAAATTGTCGACGAAATTGCCGTGCGGCAGAAGCTCGATGCCGGGGCTGAAAATGCCGTTGTCGGGCATGGTCGAAAACACCACCATCATCCACAGCGGAAACAGCCAGATCACCGCCAGCGGTGTCAGGACCAGATGCAGCAGGACGCTGCGGCCGAGCCGGCGTTGCGACAGCGAACTCATTTCGGCTCCCCTCTCATTTCGGCTCTCGTGTCAGCCACAGCTGCACCAGCGTGATGGCGATTGCCAGCCCCGCCATGGTGTAGGCGACGGCCGAGGCGTAGCCGAAATTGAGCGAGCGAAAACCCTGGCGGTAGAGCAGCAGGCCAAGCGTCTCGGTGCCGCCGCCGGGGCCGCCGCGCTCCGTGATCAGGAACGGCTCGGTGAACAGCTGCATCGTGCCGATGATCGACAGCACGGCGCAAAACACGATGACCGGCTTGAGCAGCGGCAGCGTTATGTAGAAGAACTGCTTGAGCTTGCTGACGCGGTCGAGCGTCGCTGCTTCATAGACGTCCTCGGGGATCGACTGCAGGCCGGCGAGCAGGATGATGGCGTTGTAGCCGGCCCAGCGCCAGGTTACCGCGATCATGATCAGCGCCATGGCCGGTGTGACGTTGGAGAACCAGTCGATCTTGGCCAGGCCGACGCCGGCGAGGAGCTTGTTGATGATGCCGAAATCCAGGTTGAACATCAGCCGGAACACGGCGGAATAGGCGACCTCGCCGACCACCACCGGAGCGAAGAAGGCAAAGCGGTAGAGGCCACGTGCTTTCAGCAGCGGCGAGTTCAGCAGCACCGCCATGATGATCGCCAGCGAGATCATCACCGGCACCTGGATGACGAGGATGAGCAGCGTGTTCTTCAGCGCGTTGAAGAAAGCGGGGTCGCCGATCAGGCGGCCCCAGTTGAACGTCGGCGCAAAGCGCCAGGGCACCGTGCGCGTCGCCTGGAAGGAAATCATGAACGAGGAGATGATCGGCCACACCCAGAAGATGGCAAAGATCAGAAGGTAGGGCGTAAGGAAGCGATAGGCCGTGGCGTTCTGGTAGCGCATGGTTTCCTCCTCCTTCCTCTTTCCCGGTTGATATCCGGCGTGTTGTTAGCCGGCGGACGCCGCCGGCAATTGGCGAACTGTTGGGCGAGAGCGTCCCTTTCCCCGCCACTATACGGGGAGAGGATGCCGGCAGGCAGGTGAGGGGCAGCGCCAACAGTCCGGCAAATTGCCCTATATCTGGCCCGCCAGCATCACCGCCTTGGTCACTTGATCGGCAGTCCCGTCGCCGAAGCGATCTGGCTGGCGGCGTCGTCGAGGGCGGCCTTGGCATCGGGATAGCCGCCGCCGAGATATTTGGTCTGCACGGCGCGCATGATGATTTCGGCGTCGCTCTGGAACGGCGTGCCGCGGCTCGGCACCACCTTGGGCAGCGTGGCGAGAATGTCCTTCCACACTGCCTGGCCGCCCCAATAGGGCAGGCCCTGCGACACGTAGGGGTCGTCGAGGGCCGAGATCAGTGACGGCACCAGGCCGAAATCCCTGAGCATGGTGATCTGGCCTTCATTGGTCTCGAGCGTGTATTTCAGATAGGCGTAGGCGGCCTCCTTGTTCTTCGAGGCTGAGGTGATGGCGAGCGACGAGCCTCCGAGATTGGCGGCGCGCGGGCCGTCGGCGGTCAGGCTCGGCATCAGATAGACACCCCATTTGCCGTTTTCGCCGGCGGATTCGGTGCGGATGGTGCCCTCATACCAGCCGCCATAGACCTGGGTGGCGACGGTGCCGGCGGTGTTGTTGGTGATCTTGGTGCCCCAGTCGGCCGACGAGATGATGCCGGCGTCCTTCATGTCCTTGATCTTGGCCAGCGTGTCGACGCATTTCGGCTGGTTGACGGTGATCGACTGCCCATCGGCGGCGAAATAGCCGCAGCCCTGTTCGTTGGAAATCATGCGGAAGAATTCGGTGTCGCCGTTGAAATCGGCATTGGTCATGGTGACGCCGGGATTGGCGGCCTGGACCTTCTTGCCGGCGGCGATGAAATCGTCCCAGGTCTTGATCGAGGCCGGATCGACCCCGGCCTTCTCGTAGAAGTCGCGGCGGTAGAAGGCGGCTACCGGGCCGGAATCCCACGGCATGGCATAGGCCTTGTCGCCGACCTCCAATTCGGTGCGCTTGAAATCCGGGAATTTCTTCTGGTCGTCGGCGGTGTAGCCCAGCGTGTGCAAATCGACGAAGCAATCGGGGAACTGGCTCCAGTAGTTCTCGGCCTCGCCGTTTTCGATCGAGACGATATCGGGCAGGCCGACGCCGCCGGCCGCACAGCCGGCGATCGACTTGTCATAGGTCGGCTGGTTGCCGAGATCCTGAACGGTGACCTTGACGTCGGGATACTGCTTGTTGAAGCCGGCCACCGTCGCCTTCAGCGACGAAGCGGCGATATTCCAGCTCCAGATCGTGATTTCGCCGGACTGCGCCAAAGCCGGGCCTGAGCCCAGGCCAAGCGCCAGCGCGGCACAGATCAGTGTCGTGCGCATTGAAATCCTCCCATTTCATTTGCTCTCTCTTCGCGAGCATGGCTAGACTAGGCGGCGCGGAAGGCTTGTCCCTGACAACGGGAATAAAAGATGGGCGGAAAGTAAGATGCCGGAACGGCCGTTTTACCAGCCTGGCGCCAGCAGCGTCGAAGGCCTGCCGATGGCTTTGCAGATGTTTCACAACCATCCGCTGGTGATGCTGAAGCCGCACTGGCATGCCCAGGTCGAGGTCAATTTCATCGTCCGCGGCAGCGTGCATTACCGCATGAACGAGCACGAGATCTCGCTGTCGGCCGGCGACATGTGCCTGTTCTGGGGCGGGCTGCCGCACCAGATGGACGATCTCTCCGACGACGCCATCTATGCCGGCGCGCATCTGCCGCTGGTGCATTTCTTCCGCCTGCATCTGCCGACGGATGTCCGCCACAGGCTGATGACCGGCGCCACGCTGGTGACATCGGCGACCGACCAGGCCGACCATCACAATTTCGAGCGCTGGAACCGCTATTTCCGCTCGGGCGATGCGGCGATAACCGAGCACGCCGTGAACGAGCTGCTGCTGCGGTTGGAGCGGGTGCGCTTCGAGCCCTACCGGCTGGTGCCGGAAACCGCCATCGGCCAGGAACCCGGCGGCCCGTTCGACCAGCAATCGCTGCGCAATGTCGGTCGCATGTGCGACTTCATCGCCGAGAATTTCCTCTACGACATAGACTGCGTCGACATCGCGGCGGCGGCCGACATCCATCCCAAATACGCCATGAGCATTTTCAAGAAGTCGACCGGCATGACGCTCAACGAATATATGAACCTGCTGCGGCTGAGCTATGCGCAGGCGCTTTTGATGCATGAAGACGCCAATGTGCTGCGCGTCGCCATGGATTCAGGCTTCGGCTCGCTCAGCGCCTTCAACAAATCCTTCCGCAAGCTGGCGGGGATGTCGCCCTCGGATTTTCGCCGGGGTGCGGTGGGCCGGTAGGTTCAACGGTCGTCTTGATCAACCCGCAGCCGTTCGGGTGGAAACATGTGCAAGGCTAATCGCGACCACCTTTGTCGACTGCGATCATCAACTTGGAGAATTGTCAGCGACTTCGCGTTTCATGAGCGCCTTCCCCCACTCCGTCGCTGCTTCGCTCGACGGAGTGGGGTCGACCTGGCTCTGGCGTTGTCATTTCAAGCCGGGACCGGTGCCCTCCGCCCGAGGAAACCCGACAATTACCGCCAGCCCAGGCCGGCGATCCTCCAGCGCAATCGTTGCACCATGCAGGTCGGCGATTGCCCGCACCAGGCTGAGGCCAAGGCCGCTGCCGGGCGTGGTGCGGCTGGAGTCGAGCCGGTAGAGCCGCTGGAACACTTTTTCGCGCTCCTGCGCCGGGATGCCGGGGCCATTGTCGGCGACCTCAGCCAGAATGCGGTCGCCTTGCCGCCNCTTTTTCGCGCTCCTGCGCCGGGATGCCGGGGCCATTGTCGGCGACCTCAGCCAGAATGCGGTCGCCTTGCCGCCGCACCGATAGAAGGATTGCCGTGCCATCGGGGCAATGCCGCAGCGCGTTCTCAACCAGATTGGCAAACAATTGCGTCAGCAGGTCGCGGTCGCCGTGGACCAGGCATGGCGTGCCGTGGACGATCGTGGCCGACAGCGACTTGCCGTCATCCTCGGCGACACCGGCGTAGATTTCGGCAATGGCATCGATGACGCCGGTGAGGTCGAGATCGACAAAGCGCGCCTTGCGGGCGCCGGCCTCGATCTGGGCAATACGCAACAGCGCATCGAAAGTATCGTTGATCTGCAGGCTTTCCCCACGTGCCTCCGCCAGCTCATCGGCAACGGCCTCACCCCGCGCGGTCCTGTCGGCCGCAGCTTCCAAAATCATCTGCAGCCGGTTGAGCGGCGTCTTCAGATCATGCGCGATGTCGGCGCTGACCTGGCGCATGCCGTCCACCAGCGCCGCCAGCCGCTCCAGCGCGGCGTTGACCTGGCGCGAGACGCCGTCAATGTCGTCGCCATTGCCGAGCAGTGGAATGCGGGCGTCGAGCCGGCCGTTGGAGACATCGTCCATGGTGGTGGCAATGCCGTCGAGGCGACGCTGCACACGCGACGCCAGCAAGGCGCCGCCAGCCACCGCCAGCCCTGAAATGATCAGGGTGGCCCAGCCGAAGTTCATCAAAACGATGCGTTCCAGCTCCTCGGTTTCGGAAAGCGAAAAGGCAATTGTCAGGCTGTTGGGCCCGACCGAACCGGTCCAGGCGCGGTACATAGTGTCCGGCGCAACGCCTGGCAGGGAAGCGGCAAAATCGGAAAAGCCATCCGGAAGGTCGGCGGCGGTGAAATTCCCGGCCAGATGATTGCCGGCGGGATCGGTGAGCGAGAACAGCTGTTCCTTGCTCGGGCTGAGCGCGGCGTGGCTGTCGACTGCCGAAACCAGATCCTCCCGGTCGTTTCCGGCATAGGTCACCGCCACGACCGAATAGGTCTCCTTGACCGACTGGTCGAGCTGCTCGGCAAGATCCGCGCTCATCAGCTGGTAGACGATGGCGCCTGACAGGATGAAGGCGAGCACGAACAGCAAGGCGAAGGTCAGGGCCAGCCGAAACGGCGTGCTGCGCAGCAGGCGAGAGCCTGTCTCAGTCATAGTGCGTTTCAGTCATTGCAAGCTTCAGTCATGGCAAGTTTCTGTCATGCCGCGCCTCAGTCGTGAACACTGTAGCCAGTGCTGCGCACGGTGTGGATCAACGCGGTTTCGAACGGCCTGTCGATCTTGGCGCGCAGCCGGCTGATATGGGTTTCGACGACGCTGGTCTTGGGGTCGAAGTGAAAATCCCAGACCCGTTCCAGAAGCATGGTGCGGGTGATGACGCGGCCCTCGCCGCGCATCAGCACTTCGAGCAGGCTGAATTCGCGCGGCTGCAGGTCGATCGCCTGGCCCTGCCTGGTGACGCGGCGCTGGATCAGGTCCATTTCGAGGTCGGCGATGCGCAGCGTCGTCTTCAGCTCCTGCACCGCAGGGCGACGGCCGAGCGCGTTGATGCGGGCGAGCAGTTCGGAAAAGGCGAATGGCTTGACGAGATAGTCGTCGCCGCCGGCCTCGAGCCCTTCAACCCTGTCGTCGACGCCGCCGACCGAGGTCAGAAAGATCGCCGGCGTACGCACGCCCGCTGCCCGCACCGCCTTGATCATCGACAGGCCGTCGAGGCCGGGCAGCATGCGGTCGACGACGATCACGTCATAGGCGTCGCGTGTCGCGGCAAACAGCGCGTCGCGGCCATCGCGCCTGAGGTCGCAGATATGGCCTGCCTCGCCAAGGCCCTTGACGACATAGTCGGCGGTGCGTGGGTCGTCCTCGACAAGGAGAAGTCGCATCGTTGTTCCGATCGCTGGTTGACTGCCCCGGCGAGCCTTTAACGACCTGTTTTGGCGCAATTCCGGCCGAAAAGCGGTTTCACACTTTTTCCTGGAACAGTCGGCTCCGCCTTGTCAGGTTTCACGAGTCGAAAAAGCCCAGCAGCGACTCCATGGCCTCGAAGCTCTGATCCATTTCATAGGGTCCGACGAGCGGAATCCCGATATGGCCGTAGCGAACAGACAGCTGCGCCTCGGGAGTCAGATAACCTCGGTAGAGAAATTTGCCGGATGGGGCTTTGTGCGAAGCTATGGAGCCGCAAACTCATCTTCCAAGTAGTTAAAAGCCAACCGCACTTCACGTAGATCTGTATCCGATACACTAAGAGCGTGAGCGTCCTTCCGTAATTTATTCACGCTATTTAGGGAAGATAACACCATAGACCTTCGGTCTGAAATATACGGCAGAACTCTTTCGTCCTTGATCAGCATCATCAGGTCCGAAAGATATAGTGGAGTTTCAGATTTAGAAAATAATACCCTTGGCTCCGTTGTGGTTAGCGCCTGTCGCCTGCCCGTGGTCAAGTTTTGATCAATGACGTCGCTCCAAACATTTCTGTCTATCGTCTTCACCCAATGGAAGAGTGCGAGCCGTATGGAGGTCTCCACAGCGTTTCGACGGCGAGAAATTTCCGCCCATCGATCTTCCCCATGTTCAGACGCTATCAAGCGCTGTAAAACAACCTTGATGGCACTTAGCCGGATATCGAAATGCTCCCCCGACCTCTCAACAAGGCCATAGCCAATAAGGTGATCAATAAGGTCGGGAGCTTCCAAGCCATATTCCGTCAACTCGGCCGTATTGCCCTCAATCACGCTTTTTAGCACCCCGAATTCAGCCGGATAGAATTCCTTAAGTTGATCAAGTATGTCCTTGAGATAGTTCTCCAGCTCGCCGTAGAATGCTGTTTTTGCCTGATGCACAATATTGGATGACACCTTGATAGGGCGACGAGAGGATGCCAGCTGATGAACCTTGCTGCAAACCTGGCGCGTAAAGAAGGGATGTCCCCCAAACTCGCGCTGCAACTCAGCGACAATCTCGCTAGAGAATTCCAATCCCATAAAATATCCTAGACGCTGCACCATCTCCTTTGTCTCTTCGAATGATAAGCTCGGAAGGAATTGCTTCTTCGCGTATAGATAGACAGGGTTTGCTATATTATTTATTCGCGTGGCCTCCAGTATGTATGGACTTGTGCCAACTATACATATAGAAAACCGCCCTCTGCTTTCGGATTGTATGTACGATCTAAGTATTTGCCAGAAATACAATGTGTCATTGCCCGTTTTCCAATGGTCTGATGAGGCAGTCTGCGGCGATATGTTTTCAATTTCGTCAAATATAAGAAGCACTGTATTCTTAACTGCACTTAGGATATTGTCATTTGGGCAACAAAATTCTCGGATACGGACGATAGTGTTGAGCCGAGATCAATGACGACTCTCTTGAGACCTGATGACCTGCGAATTTCGGATAAGATGTGGGTTAGCAAACCATCGTATGTTCGGGCGTGAACGGCGGGGTTTTGACAATCAACAACCGTGACGTTGCACGAAAGCGCTCTAGATTTTCGCTGAACTGCGTATATCGCTGAGGTTTTACCACTTTTCCGTAGACCAAATAAGCTTGAATTTTGCCCTGACCGAGCCATATCTAACACAGAGGTGACAATGTGTTGGCGGCCGAAGAAGAAGTTCTCCTCCCTTAAAGGATTTTGGTACCCGAAAAGGTCGCGCAATAGGTAATTACGCCTGACAGCGTCGAGAAGTGTATTTGCAGAATTATCAAACGAGTTAAATGTAGTTGGAATAATGATGGGGTATTCTGGATTCTGGTCTAGGTAGTGCCGGATAATACTCTCGATCCGATCGTCGGCGCTGACTAAGAATCGTAGACTTTTATCAACTCGACTGTAGTCGAGATGCTCGTAGAAAGCGTCATAGGCATCGAGAGTTCGTATTTCAAATGTGGTGTATTCAGAGAAAACGATCAGGACCTCTCGGTCTGTGTTTATATAAACAGAGAATTCATCGCTCGGTCGCACCAGAACAGCCCAGTATTTGCTATTGCCAATCATGGTAGGATGGAAGGGCCGAGTTACATAGAAATGTAGAGCAATTCGTCTGATTGCGGTACGAATCTGCCCAGGGTAACCTGCAATCTCGAAATCAGGATGGAATCCGGGATAAGTTGGCATGGACGACCCTCTGGGCATATTGTTTGTTACTATATGTATTAGCGCGGCGATGAGTGGAGTTGCAAGTGCAAGTGCGCGCGTGTGCCTGTCATATTGCGTCCCGGCCTGAAAATCGCTCTTCGAATTTACCGTCTGCCTAACTACGCCGAGATAATTTGCCGTCGCGAATGTGGCCCGAGCGGTGTCGGCGCTTTCGTCGAGAAGCAAGAAGTCGGACCTCACCGCATAGGTGTAGTGCCAAGCGGCTGCACGGTCAGGGCCTTAGTCAAAAGTGCGATGAGGATGACAAGTGGCACCAGTGGGCGTGCTACAAAAAAGCAGGCGAGTGGCTCACGATAGGCGCTCTGCTGGGCTGACGGCGAGTTTTGCGCAACTCGTCATCGGTCCGCCTGACGCCGACGAGCGCTGCTACGCGCGCCGGCGAGGCAGTCGACGTGCCATCTCGCGCTTTGGTGTCTCTCGGATTTTTCGGAATCAAGAAACGACAGACCTAGAGAGGCTGCACGCAACGCGCTGAACTTCGTGCCGGATCGTCAGTTCGTCACGAGCCGAAAAAGCCCAGCAGCGACTCCATGGCCTCGAAGCTCTGATCCATTTCATAGGGTCCGACGAGCGGAATGCCGATATGGCTATAACGGACCGACAGCTGCGCCTCGGATACCGGCTCGTTCGCTCTCGCCAGTGCTGCGAGATAGAGTGCCGCGGCAAGGCCGGTCCGGTCGGCCCCTTCCTTGGAATGGATCAGCACCGGCTTGGGCGCCGATTGCAGCAAGGCGATCAGCGCCAGCGATTGCTGCTGCGTCAATTCGGTGCGGGCGTTCATCGGGAAGTCGATGTGGCGGATGCCAAGTTCGTTGGCAGCCTTCACTTCGTCATCATACTAGGCGTGGCCGGGCGCCGCGCCACGCAGATTGACGATGGCAGCAATGTGATATTTGTCGCGGTAGGCGCAGATCTCGTCGGCGGTCGGCTGGGCGGAGCGATAGGCCTCGCCCGCGACAATGGCGTGGAATTGTTGTCTAGGTGGGTCGCCGCCAGCGCGCCGCCGGAAATCGCAACGACAGCAATCAGCGCCGCCAGCCAGGCGCATATCCGCTTGCGCCGCAGTGCGTTCAAATCCTGCATACCCAGTTCCTTGTCGTGCAACCGCGTCTCGAACTTTATCCTGATTCCGGTTGCGACAGCAGATCGACCAGGAAGCATTTTGCCTTGCGGCTTTTTCTTGGCGGTGGATACGCAATCGATTACGCTAATCAAATCAGGGGACAAAAATGACGACGATTGCCGATGTCGCGCGCTATGCCGGAGTGTCGGTCGCAACCGTCTCGCATGTGATGAACCGCACGCGCCATGTCGAGCCGGAGACGGCCGAGCGCGTGCATTCGGCCATCGCCGCCTTGCGTTACAGTCCGAACACGCTGGCGCGCAGCCTGAGGCGCGGCGAGACCAAGACCATCGGCCTGCTGCTGCCGGACAATTCCAATCCGTTCTTCGCCGGCGTGGCACGCCAGATCGAGGATGCCGGCTTCCTTGCCGGCTATACGGTGATCCTGTGCAACTCCGACGGCAGCGCCGAGAAGGAGGAGCGCTACCTCCAGGTGCTGATGGCCAAGCAGATCGACGGGCTGATCTTTGCCGGCTCGTCCGATCATGCGCGGGTGTTCTCCAGCCTTCTGCCCGGCGTCCCGGCGGTGCTGATCGACCGCGAGATCCATTCGGTCAATGTCGATTCCGTGCTGGTCGATCACGATTATGGCGGCTATCTCGCCGGCCGCTATCTGGCCGGGCTCGGTCACGAGAAGATCGGCGTCATCGGCGGCCCGCGCGATTCCAGCTCCAGCCCCGCCCGCCTGCGCGGCTTCGCCAGGGCGCTGCAGGAAGCCGGCCTCGACCTGCCGCCGGCCTCGGTGGTGGATTCCGACTACCACTTCGCCGGCGGCCGCATGGCGATGGAGCGGCTGATGGCGCAGGCGCCGGGGATCACGGCGCTGTTTGCCTGTAACGATCTGATGGCCATGGGCGCGCTGACAGTGCTGCGCGGGCGCGGATTGCGGGTCCCCGGCGACATGTCGATGATCGGCTTCGACGACATACCCTATGCCGTCACCACCTGGCCGCCACTGACGACGATCGCACAGCCGGTCGAGAAGATCGGCACCCGCGCCGTCAGCCTGCTGCTCGAGCGGGTTGCCGAGCCGGCGGCGCATTCGCGCCGCGAAGTGCTCACCCCGGTGCTCGTCGAACGGGAGAGCTGCGCGCCGTTGCGCGGCTGAAGCCCCTCAGGCGGCTGCCGGCTGCAGCGCTGCCCTGAGCAGCATGCCGAAGAGGTCGCGCGGCTCGTCGGGATCGGCGAGCAGGTCGAGCTCCTCGTAGAGGCCGGTGGCCTGAAGCTGGTCTCTGATATAGCGCAGTGCGGAAAAATCCTCGGTGGCGAAGCCGACGGAATCGAACAAGGTGATCTGTTCCGCCGTCTTGCGGCCTTCCGCCTTGCCGGTCATCACCTGCCACAACTCGGTCACCGGATGGTGGGCGTGGAGCTGCTGGATTTCGCCCTCGATGCGCGTCTGCGGCGAGAACTCGACGAAGATGTCGGAGCGCAAAAGGATGTCGCGGTGCAGTTCCGTCTTGCCGGGGCAGTCGCCGCCGACCGCGTTGATGTGCACGCCGGAACCGACCATGTTGTCGGTGAGGATAGTGGCGCACTGCTTGTCGGCGGTCACCGTGGTGATGATGTCGACGCCTTCGACAGCATCCTGGCCCGTTGTGCAGATGGTGATGTCGAAGCCTTTGCCGGCGAGGTTGCGGGCGCATTTTTCCGAAGCGGAGCGGTCGATATCATAGAGCCGCAGCCGGTCGACGCCGAGCAGCGCTTTGAAGGCGACAGCCTGGAATTCGGACTGGGCGCCATTGCCGATGATGGCCATCGAGCGCGCGCCTTTGGGCGCCAGATATTTGGCCGCGACAGCGGAGGTCGCCGCGGTGCGCAGCGCCGTCAGGATCGTCATTTCGGTCAGCAGCATCGGATAGCCGGAACCGACATCGGCGAGCACGCCGAAGGCGGTGACGGTCTGGCGGCCTTCCCGCATGTTCTTCGGATGGCCGTTGACATATTTGAAGCCGTACATCTTGCCGTCGCTGGTCGGCATCAGCTCGATGACGCCGTCATGGCTGTGCGAGGCGATGCGCGGCGTCTTGTCGAACAGCTCCCAGCGGCGAAAATCCTCCTCGATATAGGCGGCGAGTTCGGTGAGGAACCGCTCGACGCCGATGGTCAGCACCAGCTTCATCATGCGGTCGACGCTGACGAAGGGGACGATGGCAAGGCGGGAAGGCTGGGTCATGCAATGCTTCCGGAATGGCTGCGGGTGGGGCGGTCCATGATGCGCCGGCCCATCAGGCTGGCGGCGAGGTCGACCATCAGCGTGGCGGTGCGGCCGCGCTCGTCGAGGAACGGGTTGAGCTCGACCAGATCAAGGCTGGAGACCAGGCCGCTGTCGGACAGCATCTCCATCACCAGATGCGCCTCGCGGAAGGTGGCGCCGCCGGGCACGGTGGTGCCGACGGCCGGCGCGATGGAGGGGTCGAGGAAGTCGACGTCGAGGCTGACATGCAGCAGGCCGTTTTCCTTTTCGACGATGGCCAGGAAGGCGCGCAGCAAAGGTGCGACGCCGTGCTCGTCAATGGTGCGCATGTCGTGCACGGTAACCCCCGCTTCGCTCAGCGCCCGGCGCTCCGCCGGATCGACGCTGCGCAGGCCCATGACGCAGATGTGGGCAGGGTCGACGGCGACAGGCAGGTCCGGGAAATAACCGTTGAAGCCCGGCCGGCCGCTGGCATAGGCGAGCGGCACGCCGTGCAGATTGCCGCTGACGGTGGTATCGAGCGTGTGGAAATCGGGATGTGCGTCGAGCCACAGCACGAAGAGCGGCCGGCCGCGTTCGGCGGCGCGGCGGGCTATGCCCGACACCGTGCCGGCCGATATCGCGTGGTCGCCGCCAAGGAAGATCGGCATGGCGTCCCGCGAAGCCGCATAGGCGGTCTCGGCAATTGCCGCCGTCCAGGCGGAAATCTCCGGTAGGGCCTTCAGCGCGAGATTGCCATGGACGATTGCGCGCACGGCGGCCGGTTGCACCGCGCCCCAGTCCTCGACCTCGTGGCCGAGTTCCGACAGCACCGAGACAAGCCCGGCCGTGCGCAGCGCGCTCGGCCCCATCTCGCATCCCATCCTGCCGGCGCCGTCCTGCACCGGCGCGCCAACGATCCTGCAGCGCATGGTTTTTGGTGTCCTTGCAAATTGATTGGGCAATTGATGCGTGGAATGAACCATCCTGGACCGGCAGTTTGAACAAACGAAATTGGCATTTCGAGAAGAATGATTTATCATTCCGATAAGTCGCTTTGGTCAAAGTGGATAGAATCATGGACTTGCTTGACGAAAGGCTGGTCACGCTGCTCAGGCATGTTGCCCGGCGCAGCATCTCCGATCTCGCGGTCGATCTCGGGGTGTCGCGCGCCACGGTCAGGGCGCGCATGGAGCGACTGGAAAAAACGGGCGAGATCATCGGCTACACGGTGGTGCTGCGCGCCGACGCCGTCGACCAGCGGATACGCGGCGTGATGATGATCGAGATCGAGGGCCATGCCGCCGACCGCGTGGTCCGGGCGCTCGGCGGTCTCGCTGAGGTTTCGACCATTCACACCACCAATGGCCGCTGGGACCTGGTGGTCGAACTCGGCACGGCCTCGCTCACCGATTTCGACGCGGTTCTGCGCCGAATCCGGCTAATCCCGGGGATAACCGGCAGCGAGACAAGTCTGCTGCTGGCAACGCCGAGGACGACAAGGGCGCGGCTGGCTTAGCCGCCGTTCCGGCCGGCGTGTTCACGCAAAGCTTTGGGCGGAACTGGCGAATGGGTCGCCTGGCTGACGAATCTCATTGGGGCCGCAGCTATGCTCCACATGACGGACGAAGCCGGCATGACGCGAGATTGCACCAGCTTCAACGGTGCACGGACCGGACGCTTGCCACAGGCCAAGGCTGATGGCAGGATAAAAGGCCGCAACGTGCGGCCTCTGGCGGCCGTTGTGTTTCGATGGATTATGAAGCATTTTCCCAAGGTGCGGGTTCTCCTCACAATGTGCGGCAGCCTCGTTTCGCCTTGGTCGCCCTTGATTTTTCGCAATGTGCGCTTTGCCTGCCTCAGGCCGCAGGGCATTTAATTCCACGGGGTCAAGCCTCATGACAGAGATTTGTGCTCGGGCCGTCTATCGTCGGCGAAGACAAGGCATGGCGCCACAATCAGCGCCCCTGGCATTCGTGACCTGGTGAAGAATGCCGTTGCGTACCTCTCGCCCCCATGTTTCAAAACAGGTCGATAGACCCGCGAGAATGGTTTCGAAGCCTGCGGGGTTGCCCACGGTCCGGCGAGAATTCTAAAAGACGTTCACAATGACACAGCACGCAAAAGACGCACGAATTCTCATGTACAGCCACGACACGTTCGGGCTCGGCCATTTGCAGCGTTGCCGAACGATCGCTCATTCGCTGGTCGGGGATTTCCGCGGACTTCAGGTGCTAATCATTTCGGGTGCGACCATCGCCGGCGCCTTCGACTACCGCGCCCGCGTCGACTTCGTGAAGATCCCCAGCGTCATCAAGCTGCGAAACGGCGAATACACCTCGCTGGAAAAGGACATCGATCTGCATGAGACGCTAAGGATGCGGCAGTCGATCATCCGCCACACGGCCGAGAGCTTCCGGCCGGATATCTTCATCGTCGACAAGGAACCGCTGGGGCTGCGCGGTGAGATCGAGGATACGCTGTCCTACCTCAAGACGCGGGGCACCACGCTCGTGCTTGGCCTGCGCGAGGTGATGGACGCGCCGCATTTGCTCGAAGCGGAGTGGGCACGCAGGGATGTGATGCGCAAGATTGGCCTGTTCTACGACAAGGTCTGGGTCTATGGCCCGCCGGATTTCTACGATCCGTTGACCGGCCTGGACGTGCCGCCGGCGGTCAGGGCAAAGATGAAGTTCGTCGGTTTCCTGCAACGGAGCCTGCAGCAGAACCAATTGCCCGGCCACCGGCCCGAGGGCGACTATATCCTGGTTACCACCGGTGGCGGTGGTGACGGCGCCGACCTGATCCACAACGTCATCGAGGCCTATCAGCAGGATCCGCGATTGCAGCACAGGGCGCTGATCGTGCTTGGGCCCTACATGCCGGCGCGCAAGCGCAACAAGCTGGTCAGGAAAGGGGCCAAGATCCCCTATGTCAAGATCATCGAATTCGACAACCGCATGGAAGAGCTGATTGCCGGCGCCAAGGCGGTGGTGGCGATGGGCGGTTACAACACCTATTGCGAGATATTGTCTTTCGACAAGCCGGCGCTGATCGTGCCGCGCGTCACGCCGCGCGAGGAACAGCTGATCCGGGCACGGCGCGCAGCCGAACTCGGCCTCATCGAGATGCTTTTGCCTGAGGAAGCCGAGGATGCCCAGCGGTTTGCCGATGCGCTGCAGGTTTTGCCGGGCCGGCCCCGCCCATCGCAGAGCAATGCGCATCTGACTCTGGAAGGGCTGCCTCATATTTCCGAAATCGTCGCGGAACTGCTCGACCGGCGGGCCGGCCATCACCTTTCGGTCATTGAAGGCATGAACTGAGTTGCAACACCGCAAGATCGTCGTGGTTCTGAAGGGCTACCCGCGGCTGTCGGAAACCTTCATCGCGCAGGAGCTGCTCGGTCTGGAGCGTGCGGGGTTCGACCTGATACTTTTCGCGCTCAGGCGGCCGACCGACGCAAAACGTCATCCCGTGCACGATGAGATCAAGGCCCCCGTCCACTATCTACCGGAATATCTGCACAGAGAGCCGCTGCGCGTGCTTCGGTCGCTGTTTGCCTGTCTGCCGCGGCCTGGCTTCTGGCGCGCGCTCAAATCGCTGGCTGCCGATATCCGCCGCGACTTTACCCGCAATCGCGCGCGCCGCTTCGGGCAAGCGCTCGTGTTGGCCGCCGAATGGCCGCAAGACGCGGGATGGCTGCATGCCCATTTCGCGCACACGCCGGCATCTGTGACGCGCTATGCCAGCCAGCTTCGTGGCTTGCCCTGGAGCTGCTCAGCCCATGCCAAGGACATCTGGACGTCGGCGGACTGGGATCTGGCCGGCAAGCTTTCCTCGGCGCGCTGGACGGTCACGTGCACGAAAACCGGCTTCGACCATCTGAAAAAACTCGCCAACGGCAGTTCGTCCGTGCATCTGAGCTATCATGGGCTCGACCTTGACCGCTTCGGCAGTTTCGGCGAGGCGCGAAAACAGCATGACGGCTCGGCGCCGGCCGAACCGGTCATGATCTTGAGCGTCGGACGCGCCGTTGAAAAGAAGGGCTATGATACGTTGCTCGAGGCTCTTGCCCTCTTGCCTGGCGATCTGGCGTGGCGTTTCGAGCATATCGGTGGCGGCGAGGAACTGAAACGGCTGAAAGCGCTGGCGCAAAGGCTCGGACTGAATGGCCGCGTCTCCTGGAAAGGCGCGCTGGCGCAGGAGGAGGTGCTCGAGCACTACCGCAGCGCCGACATCTTCGCTTTGGCCTGCAGGATCACCGCGGATGGCGACAGGGACGGCCTGCCGAATGTTCTGGTGGAGGCGGCCAGCCAGCGGCTTGCCTGCGTGTCGACCGATATTTCCGGCGTGCCGGAGCTTTTATCGTCGGATGAAACCGGGCTGCTGATTCCCTCGGAAAACCCGACTGCCCTGGCACAGGCGCTGGAGCGCCTGATCCGCGATCCCGTCCTGCGCGCCCGCCTCGGCGACGCCGCGGAGCGGCGCGTGCGAAGCAATTTCGACCATGTGGCAGGCATTGGACAGCTCAAGGAACTGTTCGAGCGGGAGTGGCGGGCCGCCGAATGAAGCGGCTGCGCGCTTTCTTCTATGTTCAGCACCTGCTCGGCATCGGCCATCTCGCGCGCGCCAGCCGCATTGCGGCGGCTCTGCTCGATGACGGGTTCGACGTCACCGTCGTGACCGGCGGAGCGCCGATCGCGGGATTTCCGGGATCGGGTGTAAAATCCGTGACCCTGCCGCCTGTCACCTCCGGTGACGAAGGATTTTCCGGACTTGTCGACCTGCAGGGCAAAGCCATCGACGATGATTTCAAGAGGCGGCGCTCAGAGATGCTGCTGCAGGCTTTCCGGGATTACAGGCCCGACATCGTCATTATCGAGGCGTTTCCCTTTGGACGCCGGCAGATGCGTTTCGAACTCCTGCCGCTGATCGAGGCCATCGAAACGACATCGCCCAGACCGCTGCTGGCGACGTCCGTCCGCGACATCCTTCAGGAGCGCGTCAAGCCGAGCCGAAACGAGGAAACCGTCGATCTCGTCAACAGGCATTTCGATCTTGTCATGGTCCATGGCGATCCGGCTTTCGCAACCATCGATAAGACATTTCCGCTGGCTGGGGCGATCAGGGCCGAGGTCGCCTACACCGGGCTCGTTGCGGCGCCGCCGGCGCCCGCGGCCTCCGAGCGCTTCGACGTTCTGGTGTCGGTTGGCGGCGGGGCGGCCGGAAAGAGCCTTGTCAGATCCACCATCGCGGCGGCGCGCAATCCCGACAACGCCTGGACATGGTGTTTGATCACCGGCCCAAACCTGCCGAAGGACGAGTTTGACGCGATCACACGCGATGCCACCCCACGCCTGTCCATCTTCCGGTTCCGCGAGGATTTCGCCAGCCTGCTGACCGGCGCCCGCCTGTCGGTCTCGCAGGCGGGTTACAACACGGTCTGCGATGTCATGCGCGCGGGGTGTCGCTCGCTGCTCGTTCCATTTGCAGCCGGCGGGGAAACCGAGCAGACGCGTCGCGCGCTGATGCTCGAAGAGCTCGGTCTTGCAACGGTGCTGACGGAAGAGGAGCTGACGCCTGAAGGTCTGGCGCAAGCGATCGAACAGGCGCTTGCGGGACGGCCGCCAGCCGCGCATCGCCTCGATCTGGAAGGGGCGCGGCGCTCGGCGCAAATCCTGCGCGAGCGCTTCAAACAGTTCCAATCAGCATGAAGCGCGTATATTTTTTTGTCGGCAGTTCACCGGAGAACCTGATCTGCCGCAGCGCCGCCATGGCTTCGAAGGCTGCAAGTGACGCCACGCAGTTGATGTGCGTCGGCTCGCTGAAATAATCGTTCGATTGCAGCAGGACATTCGTGCCCTGCGGAAGCAGGGCAAGCCAGGCGCTGAGATCGGCTATGTGTTCGCAGCTCGTATTGACCACCAGGTCGGGTCGGCCGGCGCCATAGTCGAGTGCGTACATATCTGCCGTCAGTGCTTGAAACCGCTCGCCGGCTTGCCGGTTGAGTGTCCGGGCGACCGCGCCGACTTCGGGATCGATGTCGATGCTGTCGATCGCCGCGATGTCGAAGCGGGCGTCGTTGAAAAGCATAGCCGGCAATACGCCGTACCATCCACCCAGAACCCATATGCGCTCGAACCGGCCGCCGCAGCTTTCGAACAGCCTGTCGAGCGCCCACATCTTGCAGGCGACCTGCTTGTGGTTGAAGGCATTGGCGATATCGGCCTGCGGATGCTTGGCGATGACGCGCGCCAGCCCGGTCACGAGAGGGTGGTCGAGATAGGCGGCAATTCCCCGCGTGAGGTCCAGGGCTTGCTCATGCCCATCCATGCCGGCATTGCGTGGTTGCGTGACATCCATCATATTCGTCTTCTATGTTGGGATTTCGGGCGACACAACGCAATCTTGCCTCATGCAAGGCTGTTCGACTTGCGGACGCGATTGTGCCGCAAGCCGTTTCGCCATTGCCCCGAGGAGGCCGATTGCATTTGTCCGGACCATCGGCCTCCATCCGGCTGGCGCGCAGCTGCCGCTTCGAGGTCTTCGGTGGCGGCGAAGACATGGCCGATACACCATTCGCCAGCAGGTGCCTTTACATTCCGCATCCTTCAAACTGACAATCGCATATGGAAACCAGCCTAGCCCGCTATATCTGGACGCACACCAGGAAGCAGCAGCTCTGGATATTGATGATCGTCGTGCTTTCGATGGTCCCGTATTTCATGTCGTTCGACCTGCCGAAGCTGATCGTCAACGGCCCGATCCAGGGCAAGGGGTTCGAGCAACCGGGCGCGACCCTGCCATTCATGAGGTTGCACTATAACCTGCCGTTCATCGGCGAGGTGCAGTTCTTCTCCGGTTTTCAGCTCGACCGCACGTCGACGCTGCTTGCGCTCAGCCTTGTTTTCCTCTTGCTGGTCGTCATCAACGGCTTGTTCAAGCTCTACATCAACACTTACAAGGGGCGGCTCGGCGAACGCATGCTGCGGCGTATCCGCTTCGACCTGGTCGATCGTGTGCTGCGGTTTCCGCCGATTTACTTCAAGCGGGTGAAATCCGCCGAAGTGGCGACCATGGTGAAGGACGAGGTGGAGCCGCTGGGCGGCTTCATCGGCGATGCCTTCCTGCAGCCGGTGCTGCTCGGCGGCCAGGCGCTGACGGCCATGCTGTTCATCATGGTGCAGAACGTCTGGCTCGGAATGATAGCGGTCGTGATCGTCGCGATCCAGATCGTGCTTATCCCGCGGATGCGGCGGCGGCTGCTCGTCCTCGGGCGCCAGCGGCAGTTGACGGCGCGCGCGCTTTCAGGCCGGGTTGGCGAAATCGTCGACGGCATCGGCGCGGTTCACGTCCACGATACGTCGAACTACGAGCGCGCCGACATAGCAGCCCGGCTCGGGCTCATCTTCAAAATCCGCTTCGATCTTTACCAATGGAAATTCATGGTAAAGTTCCTCAACAATTTTCTCGCGCAGCTCACGCCCTTTCTGTTTTACATGATCGGTGGCTATCTGGTCATTCAGGGGCGGTTGGATGTCGGCCAGCTCGTGGCCGTGATCGGCGCTTACAAGGACTTGCCCGGACCGATGAAGGAACTGATCGACTGGGATCAGGACCGGCAGGATGTCCAGGTCAAATATCAGCAGGTCGTCGAACAGTTCACCGTCGAGAATATCATCGCGCCGGAAATCGGAGCACTGACGATCGACGATCCCGATCCGATGACCAAGCCGCTGTCGGCGATCAGCCTGTCCATAGCAGACGATGGCGGCGCAATGCTCCTCAATCGCATCTCGCTCGAGGTCAAGCCGGGTGAGACGGTGGCGCTGGTCAGCACCGCAACAGGGGGAGCGGAGGCGCTTGCGGAAGCCTTTGCGCGGCTGACCTGGCCGGACAGCGGAAGGATCGTTTCGGGCTCCGATGACTTGCTCGATCTCCCCGAAGCCGTGACCGGCCGGCGCATGTCCTACGCTTCGTCGGATGTTTTCCTGTTCCAGGCAAGCCTGCGCGACAATTTGCTCTACGGGTTGAAGCATGCGCCGCTGACATCGGTGACATATGACGGCGCCGCGGCGGACCAACACCGTTGGAATATCGACGAGGCGCGCCGGTCGGGCAATCCGGATCTCGATATCCGCAGCGACTGGATCAACTATGCCTCCGCCGGCGCCACCGGCCCGCACGACCTCTTCGAAGCCGTGCGCCGGGTGCTCGACGCGGTTCTTCTGTCGCGCGACATTCTGGATCTTGGCTTGCGCTCTTCGGCCGACCTCAAGCGCCACACGAAGCTTGCCGGGCGGATCGTCGAATTGCGTGCGGCGCTGCGAACCCGGTTGGAGGAAGAAGGCCTGAGCGCGCTGGTGGTTCCTTTTGAACCGGGCGCCTACAACAAGGAAGCGACGATCGGCCAGAACCTGCTCTTCGGCGCTGCGGCCGGCCCCGAACTGGCTCACAAGGCACTGGCGTCCAATCCCTATTTTGCTTCCGTGCTGAAGCAAGCCGGCCTCGACCGCACGCTCTACGAAATGGGCATGGAGATCGCCGAACAGGCGATCGAGCTGTTTGCCGACCTGCCGCCCGAACACCAGTTCTTCCAGCAGCTCGCCTTCATGAGCGCCGAGGAGATACCCGCCTACGAAACCTTGCTGCAACGGCTCAAGAATCGCCCCTACGATGCGGTTTCGGAGAACGACCGCGCCATGATGGTCACGTTGAGCTTTGCCTATATCGAGCCCCGGCATCGCTTCGGCCTGCTGACCGACGAGCTGATGAGCAAGATCATCGCTGCACGCAACCAGTTCTATGAAAACCTGCCGGCCGAGCTGGAGAAAGCTGTCGAACGGTTTGACCCTGCCAAATACATCGCCGCGGCCACCGTCATGGACAACGTCCTATTCGGGCGTGTCGGCAACAACCATCCCGACGCGCCGGACCGTATTCGCTCCATCGTCTATGATATTCTTGACGAACTGGGGCTTTATGCCGAGCTTCTGGATGTCGGCCTGGACTTCAACGTCGGCGCCGCCGGCAGGCGGCTGACCGGCGGACAGCGACAGAAGCTCGATGTTGCCCGCGCCTTGCTCAAGCGTCCCGATTTCCTCATTCTCAATCGGCCGCTGTCGGCGCTCGACCAGCGCGTGCAGGACAAGGTGCTGCGGAATGTGCTCGACGAAGCCGGACGCGACGGCCATTCGCCGGCGATTGTGTGGGTGGTGACGAATCCGGCAATGGCGGCGATGTTCGATCGGGTTGTGGTCTTTGACTCAGGCCAATTGGTGGAAGATGGAACACACGAGACACTCTTGGCGGGAAACGGTATCTTCAAGGAACTTGTGTCATAGTCTGGCAAACGCGAATTCAGGAAGGTTTGCGACAATGCTGCTCAAGGATGAAGTTGGAATGCTGCAACGCGTTCCCTTGTTCTCTGGCATCGAGCCGACAAAGCTCAAGCTGCTCGCGTTCACGTCCGATCGCGTGAACTACAGTGCCGGCCAGATTCTTTTCCGGCAGGGCGACGAGGCAGACGCCGCCTATGTCATCCTTTCGGGCAGTGCGGATATTCTGGTCGATTCCGACAATGGCCCGATCAAAGTTGCCGAATTGCTGCCAAATTCGATCGTTGGCGAGATTGCCATATTGTGCAACAGCTCCCGTACTGCCACCGTCAAAGCGGCAAGTGAGCTGGAGGCCTTGAGAATCCGCAAGGACCATTTCCTGAGGCTTATGAAGGAGTTTCCCGAAATGACCATCGAAATATTGCGGGTTCTTGCCGATCGGCTAAGCAGTACGACCGCGGACCTGATCGACGCACGAACCGCCGAGAGCGATTCACAGTTGCACTGAAACGGCGAGCCGCTCTGTTTCTTTGTTTTGATACAGTTTCCGGAACCGTGTCACACCTTTCCTGGAACGACTCTGGCAGCAGTTGGTTGGCTACGATGGGCGAAAGGGTGCATGGACGACGATTTCTTCCTTGTCAGGTTCTGGGGCGTGCGCGGCAGCATTGCGGTGTCGGGGCCAGAATTTGCTCGCTATGGCGGAAACACGATCTGCATCGAGATGCAATGCGGCAAGCATACGCTTCTGTTCGACGCGGGGTCCGGCCTGCGGTCTGCCGGCAGGACGCTTCGAGCGTCGGGCGTCACCGATTTCGACCTGTTTTTTACCCATTGCCATTACGATCACATCATCGGGCTGCCGGCTTTCAAGCCTATTTATGAACGAGGCATCAAAGTTACGCTTTGGTCCGGGCATCTGGCTGGACGCATGACGACGCGGCAGATGGTCGATGAATTCATTCGGCCGCCATGGTTTCCGGTGACACTCGGTGTCTGCAAGGCGAGCCTCGACTGCCGCGATTTCGCATCCGGAGACCTGCTTCGGCCACGCGAAGGAGTTGTTGTACGAACCGGTAGTCTTACCCATCCGGGCGGCTGCATCGGCTACCGGGTCGAATGGGGGGGCCGCGTCGTGGCGGTCATCACAGACACCGAGCACGAGCCGGGCAAACTCGATCCGGCGGTGCTCGGTCTGATCGAGAATGCCGACCTCGTCATTTACGATTGCACCTACACCGAGGAGGAAATGGAGCGCTACCGCGGCAACGGGCACTCGACATGGCAACAGGGCGTCAAGCTCTGCGAGGCGGCCGGCGCGCGCGGGCTTGCGCTGTTTCACCACGATCCGGCACGCACAGACGATGAGCTGGACGAGATGGAGAAACTGGCCAAGGACAGATTTGCCGGCGCTTTTGCGGCGCGGGATGGCCAGACGCTCACATTTCCAGTCTTGCACAAAAAGCGCTGAGCTATTTTCCGGCGCTGCGTTCTGTCAGTGTGCTGATCGGAAGCCATGCGCAGGCTTCTGCCCGCGCGGTGATCGTGAACAGCCGTTCGAGGAAAAGCCAGGCCGATTCATCATGGACGAGATGGTGGGTGAGCAGGCCGACCGGTTCGCCGCCGTCGAATGCACGCTGCAATTGCGCGACGATGGCCTGAACCAACAGACCATGATCGCGGCAGCCGCGCGTGCCATGCCAATCCATGATGTCGACATTGCTGTTGATGACCGCCAGGGAAGCCGGCCTTGGCGGCCCGAACACCGACAATGCCGCAAATCCTATCGATCCGAGGTCGGGTACCAGACCGGCGTCGATCCGGTTCCAGGGCGGCACCAGCATCGGAACCGCACGTGCGCCGTGCAGGCCTGTTACGCGCGACAGCCCGCCGGCCAGCTCATCCAGCACCACCTCGCGTGGCCGATGCGCGCCGAGCTCCTGCTTTTTTTGACCCTCGGGCGCATGATTTCGGTGCGCCCAGCCATGAATGGCGACCGTGGCATGCGGCGCCGCGTCAAGCCGGACGACAAGCGTCCCGTCGGTCCGGGCCGGAATGACGGCCAGAGTGACCGGCACCGCGAAGTCACCGGTGAGGTCGAGCAACCGATCGAGCGCCGGCGTCGGATCCACGGCGTCATCGTCGCGCAGCCAGAACTCTGCCTTGCGGCCCGCCCGTTGCCGGTACGCCAGCTCGTCCACCAGGGGCTGCCAAGTCGGGTCGGATGTCATGACAACGGGATCATCTTGAGAAGTTCCGCCAGACGGGCCTTTGCAGCACCGAGAGAGCGTTCTTCGAGAACGAAACGTCTGGCCTCTGCAGCCATGATGGTTCTTTCATCATTATTGGCCAGAAGCCTTGCAATTGCGGAAGCGAACGCCGCCACATCGCCTGGCGGGGTGAGAAGCCCGGTCTGGCCATGCCGCACGACCTCCGGCACGCCGGCAATGTCCTGAGCCACCACCGGAAGGCCGGCGGCCTGTGCTTCAAGATAGGCAATGCCATAGGCCTCGCCGTAACCCGGCCAGACGTAGATTCCCCCGCGATAGAGGACATCCGGCACGGCGACCGGCTCAATCGCGCCAAGCCATTCGATACGGTCGGCGGGCAAGCCGGCGAATTGCGCCTTTACCTCGTCACGGGCAGGTCCGTCCCCGACGACCGACAGCGTCCAGGGGAGGTGGCCGATCAACCCGAGCGCCTGCGCCAGCATGCGATAGCTCAAGACCTTGTCGCCCGGGCGCATCATGGCGACGGTCACGAGGCGCGTCGGATAATCCAGTACCGGCATTTCGTGGAATGCCGATGTGTCGATGAAGGGTGAAAGCATACCGAGAGCGGCGTGGGGAACAGCATCCGCCAGCCCCTGGCGATCCCTTTGCGTGAAGCAGATGTTCAGCGCCGCCTGCTCGATGGCTCGCGCCACCAATGCCTGGCTATCGGCCCACGAACCGGCGTTGCGCCGTTCGGAATAGGAGGCTTCGGCCGTCACATAGGGGACAGCAAAGGCCAACGCCAGCTCGGGCCCGATCAGGTCGGGCGCCTTGTAGTAGGGATGATAGGAGAACCAGAGATCGGGCTTGCCGTCACGGTCCCAAAGCCTTTTCAGTCGCGCGGCTTCGTCCCGGGCCTCGATCATGAGCGCATCGAAACTTTTCGGTTCCGGCTGGCGTACATAGAAGCGCAACTCCGATGCCAGTTCGACGCTATGCCCGCCATGCTGCAGCGCCTGGACCAGCATCCGTGCCATCTGGCGGTCGCCGGAGACAACGGGATGATTGGGCGACTTCAGCGGGGCGTAGAAGGCAATTCGCATCGCGCGATCCTATCATCGCAAAGCCTGCCCAAGTCAATTTCGAGGCATGATCGACTTCACCTTCAAGCGCTGGAATGTGCTATCTGATGCTTATGGAAACAGCTGTCGCGTCCGACCCGTTCGTCGCTTCTTTGCCGGTCTTCGCAAAGTTCGAAAGCGTTGCCGATATCGATAACTATCGGCCTCTCCCCGATGGCTGGGCGCTGGCCACCGCCGACATCGTCGGCTCGACCAAGGCGATCGAAGCCGGGCGCTACAAAACCGTCAATATGGCCGGCGCCAGCGTCATTTCGGCGCTGCTCAATGCACTGGGCCGGCAAGATCTTCCCTTCGTCTTCGGCGGCGACGGCGCGCTCGTGGCGTTTCCCGGCTCGGCGCTGGAGATCGCCCGTAACGCGCTGGCTTCTGTCCAGAGATGGGTGGCGGACGAACTGGACCTGACCTTGCGTGCCGCAATCGTGCCGATAAAGGACATAAGAGCGCAAGGCCTCGACGTTCGCGTGGCGAGGTTCCAGGCCTCCGAAGCAGCCTTCTATGCCATGTTCGCCGGCGGCGGCGGCAGTTGGGCGGAAGCCGAAATGAAAGCCGGGCGCTACCGCGTCGACCCCGCCCCGGCCGGCGCGCGGCCGGATCTGACCGGCCTCTCCTGCCGCTGGAACCCGATCGAAGCCCGGCATGGCGAAATTGTCTCGATCATAGCCGTGCCGGGGGCATCGCGCGACTTGCGTGGTTTCCAGTTTCTGGCTTCCGACATCATCGCCCTTGCCGGCAGGCAGGAGCGCGATGGCCACCCGGTGCCGGTGGACGGTCCGGCCTACAGTCTCCTGCCCGCCGGCCTCGATGTCGAGGCACGGGCCACGGCGCCGCCAGGGCGGCGGTGGCTGGCCAAGCTGTGGGTGATCTTCCTGATGACGCTTACGGCCGTCACCGACAAATTGGGCTGGTCGATCGGCGGTTTCGACCCGAAGGTCTACAAACGCGAGGTGGCCAGCAATTCGGATTTCCGCAAGTTCGACGACGGCTTGAAGATGACCATCGACGTCGACGCGGATGTGTTGCAGCGGATCGAGAACCGGCTGAAACAGGCGGAAGAGGCCGGCATCTGCAACTATGGCCTGCACCGCCAGAAGTCGGCCTTGATGACATGCCTCGTCATCTCGCCGCTGCAACGCGATCATGTTCACTTCATCGATGGCGCCGCCGGCGGCTATGCAATGGCTGCCGCAAGCCTGAAGGCGAAGGCGCCGGTCTGATGACGGCTTGGGGAAATCGATTTTCCGCAATGCGCCTCGGCCATGGTTCTTGAGACCCGGCGGGCCCGACGGTGCCTGAGCCGACCAATTATTTGCGAGATGTCAGGATCGGGATTGCACTTCGCCGGCAGCCTCGCCACATAGTGTCGCAGGTGATTTGTGCGGTCGACGTCTGCTTGCTTCCTGCAAGGACAGTCATTCGGGATATTCTTCGCCGCTTCTGCCCCCGAAGCCGGCTTCATTGACTTCGAGAATTTTGCGGATCAAAGGAGATGGCTCGTCTTCGACGGGTTTCGAGATAGCATGAGCACAGCGCAAGCAGAAATTTCCAACATTCTCATGGATAAGGTTGCCGATTGGCTGACCCAATCGGCGCTGGCGGGCGACGACCTGGAAACATTGGTCAAGGGTTTTTGTGAACGGCTGGCTGCTGCCGGCCTGCCGCTGAAGCGGGTGCATTTGAGCTTTTCGATGCTGCATCCGCTTTATGACGCGCTCGGTTTCACCTGGATTCGCGGCCAAGGCCTGGAAGTGGAAGGCTTCCGGAGTGAGAACGGCGTCCATTCCGACAGATTCCTAACCAGCCCATACTACCATCTGCTCAGCAACAAGCTCGACCATCTGCGGCGCCGGCTCGACCCGTCGGTGCGGTCGGAGTTTCCTGTTTTCGATGAGCTCAGGCTTATGGGCGTCACCGATTACATGGCTTTCGTCCATCCCTTCAACGGCGATACAAGTCAGGGCATGTTGGGGTCCTGGTCCACCGACAGTGCTTCAGGCTTCAGCGACAGCATGATTTCGGCGCTGCTGCGGATCCAGAACCATCTCGCCATAGCAAGCAAGATGGCGGTGCTCACCAAGCTCGCCGACAACATGATGACCACGTATCTCGGCGGTGACGCCGGCAGGCGCGTGCTGGACGGCCAGATCAAGCGCGGCGAGGGCGACACAATCCGGGCCGCGCTGGTGATGGGCGATATGCGCGGGTCGACAAGGCTCGCCGAAACTTCCGGCCGCGAAGTCTATATCGATACGCTGAACCAGTTTTTCGATGCCATCGCAGCACCTTTCAATCGCAAAGGCGGGCAGATCATGAGTTTCCTGGGGGATGGATTCATTGCCGTCTACCCCTGCGAAAGGCACCGCGCGCAGTCAGAGATCGCCTGCCAGGCTGCTCTTGCGGCTGCGCACAAGGCCAGCATGCGCATGATGGAGCTCAATCTGCGCAGAAAAGAGCAAGGACTGGGCGACATAAAATTTGGTATCGGCCTGCATGTCGGCAATGTGATGTTCGGCAATGTCGGGCTTACCGACCGACTCACATTCTCGGTCTTCGGCTCGGCTGTAAACGAGGTCCAGCGTCTCCAGACCCTGACCAAGAAATATCCGCACAGCGTTCTCGCCAGCAAGGACTTCGCCGGCTATTGCGGGGCCAACAGCTGGCTGACGCTCGGCGAGGAGGAACTGGCGGGCAGCAAGCAGAAGCTGACGGTGCTTTCACCCGATCTGTCGGGTGCTCTCGCACTCGATGAAGACGCTGCGCTGCAGCCGTTTCACGATCGGATATCGGACGCCGAGCAGGTCATGCTGCTTCATCGCGATGCCGCGCGGCTGTCGGCGGGCGACCGGAGGAAGCTCCAGTAGTCACCACCATCCGATCTGGACGCCCTGGTATGCTGTCCGGCCGCCGGTCGCCGGGGAATTCGTTTCGAATCCAAGTTGCTCTGCGCTGACAATGCGCTAGTCTTGCTTTTTTGGGGCCGGTCGGGAGGCGCCAGATTGGGGCTGGTGTGGGAATGGATGCAGGCGTTGATCTGCTGCGGATCGAGGATGTTGGCATCTCTTTTGCCATTGTCGGGGGACCGTTGCATGCCGTCAGGCGGGCAAATCTTCGCGTCCTGCCCGGCAAGGTCACCGCACTTGTCGGTGAGTCCGGTTCCGGAAAATCGGTTCTCAGCCAGGCCGTGATGGGCATCTTGCCGAACACGGCCCATGTTCGCGGCCGTATCCTGTTTTCCGATCCCAAAAAGCCCGGCACGACGCAGGATATCCTGCAGATGCCGCGCGACGGACCCGAAATCCGGGCGTTGAGAGGCAGCCGCATCGGCAAGATCTTTCAGGAGCCGATGACATCGCTGTCGCCGCTGCACACGATCGGCAACCAGGTCAGCGAATCCCTGCAGATTCATACGCACATGGATCGGACGGAGCGCAAGGCACGGACCGAGGAAATGCTCGGCCTCGTCGGGTTCCCCAATCCCAAGCGCGCCTACGACATGTATCCGTTCGAACTTTCGGGAGGATTGCGGCAACGCGCCATGATCGCCATGGCGCTTATCTGCCGGCCCGCTCTGTTGATCGCCGATGAGCCGACGACGGCGTTGGACGTAACCATCCAGGCGCAAATCCTGCAATTGCTGCGCGGGCTTCAGACTAAGCTCAACATGGCAATGCTGCTGATCACGCACGACCTCGGGGTGGTTGCCAATGTCGCCGACGAGGTGGTGGTCATGTACCATGGCGAGATCATGGAAGCGGGCCCTGTGGAGGCAATATTCCGCCGGCCAGGCCACCCTTACCTGAAGGGCCTCATGGCAGCCGTCCCGCATTTCGACCTGAAGCCTGGCGAAAGGCTGAAGGCGCTCCGCGAGGTGCCGGTGAATGTCGGGACCCTGCTGGGCAAGCAGACGGCGCCGGAAGCGAAGGGGCCGGACGACATTCTGCTGTCGGTCAGGGATCTGAAAAAGGTCTACACCATCCGCAACTCCGGATGGTTCAGCGGGAGCCATCAGACCTCTGTTCGCGCCGTGGACGGCGTCAGCTTCGACATCAGGCGAGGTGAGTGCCTGGGCCTGGTTGGCGAAAGCGGCTGCGGCAAAACCACCGTCAGCAAGATCCTGATGCGGGCCGTCACCCCTACGGGCGGCTCCGTGATCTTCAACGGCCGCGACGGACCGATCGACGTCCTGGAAGCCGAGGGAGACGCCCTGCGCTTGCTGCGGGCGAAACTCCAGATGGTTTTCCAGGATCCGGTCTCGTCGCTTTCGCCTCGCATGACCGTGGAAAACATCTTGAGCGAGCCGCTGGAAATCCATCAACGTGGCAATGCCGCGTCCCGGCTAGCCACGGTCAAGAGCCTGATGCAGGCAATCGGGCTCGATCCGCGCTTCATCCAGCGTTATCCCCACAGCTTCTCCGGCGGGCAGCGTCAGCGTATCGGCATCGCGCGCGCGTTGGCGCTGGGGCCTGAACTGCTGATCTGCGACGAGCCGGTTTCGGCGCTCGATGTCTCCGTGCAGGCGCAGATCCTGAACCTTCTGAAGGACCTGCAGAAGGAACTGGGCCTGACCTACCTGTTCATATCCCACAATCTGGCGGTGGTGGACTACATGGCGGACCGCATCGCCGTGATGTGCGGCGGGCGTATCGTCGAGCTTGCGCCGCGCGAAATTCTGCTCAGGAAACCGATCCACCCCTACACGCGCTCACTGCTCGCCGCAGTCCCTTTCCCCGATCTCGACCGGCCCATGGATTTCAAGACGCTGAAGCTCGGCGGCGCTTCCGACGCCAGCGCATGGGGCCCGCAATTCCGCGACGAGGGCGAAGAGGATATGCTGTCGCCGCTCGATCTTGGCGGCGGCCACCTCGTCCTGGCCCGACGTTCGGCCGATGTCAGCGAGTTACGCCATTGATCAGCCGCCGCACTGTCCTTGGTCTCATGGCTTCGGCATTTCTGCCGGGCACGGCGCGCGCCGGCGATCTGGAGCCGGATTTTATTCAGCCGCAGCTGAAAGCCAGGGCTCTGCCGCCACTCGCGGAGCGCCTGCCCAAAAGCCCGCGCGCGTTGAACCTCGCGGCGATGGGCCGGCAGCCCGGCCAGTATGGCGGCACGCTGCGTACGATCATCGGCAGCCAGAAAGATATCCGGATGATGACGATCTACGGGTATTCCCGGCTGGTCGGCTATGACGAAAAGCTTAACTTTCAGGCCGACATTCTCGAAAGTTTCGACGTAAAGGATGATCGCGTCTTCACGTTCAAGATTCGTGAAGGCCATAAATGGTCAGACGGCAGCCTGCTGACGCCGGAGGATTTTCGTTATTGCTGGGAAGATGTCTGGCTGAACGATGAGCTTTCGCAAGGGGGGCTCGCCCCTGCCCTGCTGGCGGACGGCAAGCCGCCACGTTTCGAGATCGTCGATCCGTTGACGGTCCGCTACAGTTGGGACGCGCCCAATCCCGACTTCCTGCCCAAACTCGCTGCTGCCGCGCCGATATCGCTCGTTCTGCCGGCCGCCTATCTCAAGCAGTTCCACAAGAAATATCAGGATCCATTCCGGCTCGCCGGCCTGATGAAGGAGAACCGGGCCAAGAAATGGACGCTCCTGCATATCCGCATGTCGCGGCAGTATCGCCCAGAGAACCCGGAATTGCCGACGCTCGATCCCTGGCGGAACCGGACCAAGCCGCCAGCCGAGCAGTTTATCTTCGAGCGCAACCCGTTCTTTCATCGAATAGACGAGAATGGCCGGCAACTGCCCTATGTCGACCAGATCATCATGAATGTCAGCTCGTCGGCGATCATCTCGGCCAAGACCGGTGCGGGGGAGAGCGACCTGCAATGCATGGGAATTGACTTCAGCGATTACTCGTTCCTGAAGGATGCGGAGAAGCGCTACCCGGTGAAGATGCATCTATGGAAACGCACTCAGGGCTCGCGGCTGGCGCTGCTGCCCAATCTGAATTGTGCCGACCCGGTGTGGCGTGCCCTTTTGAGAGACGTGCGCGTGCGCCGCGCACTTTCGCTTGCTGTAGACAGGCGTGAGATCAACATGGCCGTGTTCTATGGATTGGCGCAGGAAAGTGCCGATACGGTGTTGCCGGAGAGCCCGCTCTACCGGCCGGAATACGCGAAAGCCTGGATCGCCCATGATCCCGACAAGGCCAATGCCCTGCTAGACGAGGTCGGGCTTCAGGCACGTGACGATGACGGCGTGCGGATGCTTCCGGATGGACGCTCTGCGCAGATCATCGTGGAGACGGCCGGCGAAAGCACGCTGGAAACCGACGCGCTCGAACTTATCACCGATCACTGGCGCAAGATCGGCATCGCTTTGTTCATCCGGACTTCGCAGCGCGACATCTTCCGCAGCCGCGCGCTTGGCGGCCAGATCATGATGTCGATGTGGTCGGGCATCGACAATGGCGTGCCGACTGCCGACATGAATCCGTACCAACTGGCCCCCACCATCGACGACCAATTGCAGTGGCCGCTCTGGGGTGCTCACTATCTGTCCCATGGCAAGATGGGTGAGGCGCCCGATCTTCCTGAAGTGGTCGAGTTGATGGCTTTGCTCAAGCGATGGAACGGATCGACCGAAGCCAGCGAGCGCGCCGAAATCTGGAACTCCATGCTGTCGATCTACACCGATCAGGTGTTTTCAATAGGCACGGTGAACGCAACGCATCAGCCGATTCTGGTATCCTCGCGGCTGCGCAACCTGCCTGACAAGGCACTTTTCGGCTATGACCCGACCTCCTATTTCGGTGTCTACATGCCGGACACATTCTGGCTTGGAGGCTCCTGAGCGTGCTTCGATATCTTGTCTGGCGCATCGCCGTGATGGTTCCAACGCTGCTGGTCATATCGGCGCTGGTGTTCACCATCATCGAACTTCCGCCGGGCGACTATTTCGACAGCTATGTCGCTGAGCTCCGGGCCCAGGGCGAAGCGGTGGATTCCGACCGCATCCAGATGATGCGCAAGGAATATGGTTTCGACCAGCCGCCGGTCATTCGCTACTTCTACTGGGTTGGCGGGATGCTGCACGGCGATTTCGGCTATTCCTTCGAATATGAGCTGCCGGTTCGCGACGTCGTCGGCGACCGAATGTGGCTGACCGTGCTGGTTTCCTTCGTCACGATCATCTTCACCTGGCTCATCGCCTTTCCGATCGGCATGTACTCCGCCACGCATCAATACAGCTGGGGCGACTACGGCCTGACTTTCTTCGGCCTTCTCGGCCTTGCCATTCCGAATTTCATGCTGGCGCTGATCCTGATGTATTTCGCCAACATCTGGTTCGGCACGTCCATCGGCCACCTCATGGACCAGCAATATCTCGGCGAGCCGATGAGCTGGGCCAAGGCGAAGTCGATCCTCGCCCATCTCGGGATCCCGGTCCTGATCATCGGCACCGGCGGCACGGCGAGCATGATCCGGCGGCTGCGCGCCAATCTGCTCGACGAACTGCACAAGCAATATGTCGTTACGGCGCGCGCCAAGGGCCTGCATCCGTTCAAGGCGCTGGTCAAATATCCGCTGCGCATGGCGCTCAACTTCTTCATTTCCGACATCGGCTCGATCCTGCCGGCCATCATCTCCGGCGCTGAGATCACGGCTATCGTTTTGTCTTTGGAAACGACCGGGCCGATGCTGATCAAGGCGCTGCAAAGCCAGGATATGTATCTGGCAGGGTCATTCCTGATGTTCCTTGCCTTCCTGACGGTTATCGGCGTGCTGATTTCCGACCTGGCGCTGGCGCTGCTTGATCCACGAATTCGTTTGCAGGGTGGCAGCACCAAATGAAGCAGGACTCGCCGCTGCCCGCTCCGGGTGCTCCACTGCAACACTACATTTCCGGCGCGCCTTTCGACCTGCAGTCGGTCGAGGCGATGACGCCGGAGCAATCGAAGGTCTTTCAGGCATCGCAGTTGCGGCTGATGTGGTGGAAATTCCGCAAACACCGGCTTGCGCTTATATCCGGCATATTCCTGGCAGTGCTGTATTTAGGGATACTGATCTGCGAGTTCCTGGCGCCCTACAATCTGCACTCGCGCAACATGGACTACATCTATGCGCCGCCGCAGCACGTGCACCTGTTCCACAATGGCGAGTTCGTCGGGCCGTTCGTCTATGGCCGCCAGATGACGCTGGATATGGACACGCTCAAGCGGAACTACATCGAGAACCACGACGACGTTCAACGGCTCCGTTTCTTCTGCAAGGGCGACACTTATCGGTTCTGGGGCCTGATCGAAGGTGACAGGCATTTTGTCTGTCCTGCCGAAAACGGGCAGCTGTTTCTGGCCGGCACCGACAGGCTGGGGCGCGACGTGCTCTCGCGCATGATCTATGGCGCACGCATTTCACTGACTATCGGCCTCGTCGGCATCAGTTTCAGCTTCCTGCTCGGCATCGTCATCGGCGGACTGGCCGGCTATCACGGCGGTATCTTCGACTTGATCGTCCAACGGATAATCGAAGTCCTGCAATCGATTCCCAGCATTCCGCTATGGCTGGCCCTGGCGGCGATCATGCCGATAACGTGGAGTCCGATCCTGATCTATTTCGGCATCACCGTCATCCTCGGGCTGCTCGACTGGACCGGACTGGCGCGAGCCGTGCGTTCAAAGCTTCTGGCCTTGCGCGAGGAGGATTACGTTCTGGCCGCGCAGTTGATGGGCGCGGGGAGCAGCCGCATCATCAGGCGGCATCTCATTCCCGGCTTCATGTCGCATCTGATCGCGACGGCGACGCTCTCCATCCCTGGCATGATCCTGGGCGAAACGGCGCTGAGCTTCCTCGGGCTCGGCTTGAGGGCGCCGATAACCAGCTGGGGCATCCTGCTCACCGAGGCGCGCAGCGTCAGCGTGATCGCGTTCTATCCATGGCTGCTTTTGCCGATGCTGCCCGTCATCCTCGTCATCATGGCGTTCAACTTCCTCGGCGACGGCTTGCGGGACGCCGCAGACCCCTACAAGTGATATCGCTGTTCCACCGCCCGGCCTGCCGAACACTCCACCCGGTATGACGCTTGTCGGCGGCCGGTTGCGTTATTGCAGGGTTCGTCGTTCGCCTTTATATGCAGCAAGCCTCGATCGGGGCTGCTGGTTCAGGACACACAATCGCATATGAGTCGCCTCGATAATTTCATCAGCAGGATGACCGCGCAGCGCGACATTCTCAATCGAATCTGCCCCGAGGTGGCGAAGATGGAGGGGCTTGTGCTTGAGCTCGGCCTCGGCAATGGCCGGACATTCCACCATCTGCGCGAGCTTCTGCCCGGGCGCCGGATCGTGGTGTTCGACCGCGAAGTTGGCGCGCACACTAGCTCAATTCCCGAAGCTGAAAACCTCGTGCTCGGCGAAATACGCGAGACGGGCCGCAAGTTCATTGGCATCGAAGCCGCCCTTGTTCATGCCGACATTGGCACCGGCTATGACGATCGCGATGCAGTGACCGCTACCTGGCTTCCCGATCTGATTGCGAGCCTGCTTCGCGTCGGCGGCTTCGCGGTCAGTGGCACGCCGCTCGATCACCCGCTGCTGCAACACCTCCCGGCGCCCACTTCGGAGCCCGCCGACCGTTATTTCCTCTGCAAGCGCGTGTGAGCGGTAGAGAACTCTTCAGGGGATCGTATAAACCGCAATCTCCCGCTCGATGCCGCGCAGCGAGACCTCGTGCGGCACGGGCGTCAGCGCGTTCCTGTGCAACAGATCGGCGGTGAGATTATCGTCGACCACCGCACGCGTGGCGAAGATCGCCTGTGCGTTGGCGAGGTTCTGGACCCGCGAAGCAATGTTGACCGTCTGGCCGAAATAATCCTGCCGCTCGTTCATGGACACGGCTATGCAGGGGCCGGCATGAACACCGATCTTGAGCAGAAGGTCCTCGCGCCCGCTTTTGTCATTGAGCGCCCGCATGGCGTCGCGCATCCGCAGCGCCGCGGCAATCGCACGGTCAGGCGTCGCGAAGGTCGCCATCACCGCATCGCCGATCGTCTTCACAACCGCGCCTGCCTCCGCCGCGACGATCTCGTGCAGAACCTGGAAATGCTCGCGCACGAGATCGAAGGCTGAAAGATCGCCCACCCGCTCGTAAAGCTCGGTCGATCCGCGCAGATCGGTGAACAGGAAGGTCAGGCTGGTGATCTTCAGGCGCTGGTTGATGTCGAGCGTATCCGTGCGATAGAGATCCCGGAACGTCTGGTTGGTGAGCAGGCGCTTGGCGGTCACGAAGGGCCGGCGCTTGCCCAGGAAATCATGCAATACCGGGCAGGCGATGAAGACCGTCGGCAGCACGCGCGTGTCGGTCCTGTTTTCCAGCGAAATGCGCAATGGGCCGGGTTGCATCTCCAGCGTCTGGCTCTGGACATGGTCGCGGTCGAAGGCCAGAGAGAGGTTTCGCCGCTCTTTTGCCGGTTCGCCCTTCGCGTCGATGAACTGGGCCGAATGCGTGACCGGCTCGAAGACGATGATGAATTGGGGCGGAAGCTGGATGTGCAGAACCGCCTTTTCACCGGGCGCAAGCTCGATATCTTCCAGCGAGAACGCTTCCATCTTTTCCGCCAGATCCTCGTCCGGCAGATCGGCCCCGGACGCCCAGTAGATCTGGCGGTAATATTCCACCAACGGCAGTTCGTGTGGATTGTGGGCGGCAATCCTGCGCACGCGGGGACTGACGGTGAATGTCACCTCGACCATCTCGTCGAGGGTCGGCGAATAGCCCTGGGAGCACAGCGCGCAGGTGTATTCGTCCTTCTGCATGGTTTTCAGCGTGGCGTTGGTGTCGAGCACGCCGCCACAGCCGGGGCACAGAACATTCCAGGAAATGTCGAAGATGCCCACCCGCGCCGCATGGAGAAAGGCGCTTATGGTGCGTTCCTCGTCGAGGCCATGCTTGCTGGCGAAGGCGAGCGCATTGATGCGGCAAAGTTCGCGGTCCTTGCCCTCGGCGATGGTTTGCCGGATTGCGTCGATTGCCTGCGGATCGACATCGGTCGATTGCCGCAGAAGCGAGAACAGATCCTGAGCTTCGGTCATCGTGCAGGCTCCGGAAATTGCGCCGCTAGAGCATGATGCCGAAAAGTGTGAAGCGGTTTTCGGACGACATCATGCTCTATTTCCTGATTTAGAGCCGGATGATTTCAGGTCGGACAGACCTGAAATCATCCGGCTCTAGGCGTGTTGGCCGGACCGATCTTCGACCCGAACGCTCCATCATACTGCGAAACGGACCGTACGGCCATTCGAATGGACAAGCCTGGTGACAGGTCAATTTCCATTTGTTGAATTCCAAACTATGATAGCCCATGGGGCATTCATCTCTGGGGTTTTCTCCATGCCGACACGCGACAACCCGCCATTTCCGGCGGCCCTTCGCCTTTTCTCGGCGGGGGTCATCATCGTCCTGATCGTTGGGGCCGGCCTGTTTTTCGCGCCTGCGCTGGTCAAGCCGCGCTGGCCCTGGGCCGTCACGCCGTTCAATGCCCGCTTCCTCGGCGGCTTCTACACCGCCGAAATGGCAGTGATGGCGGTGCTGCTGGTCTGGAATCGCTGGTCGCCCGGCAGGCTTGTGCTGGTCATGGCCTTCATCTTCACCGTCATCGTGTCGGCGGCTTCGTTCATCAACCTTGGCTATTTCAACTTCGAGCGCAAAGCCCCCTGGCTATGGTTTCTGGTCTATCTTGCGTCGGCCGCTGTATCCGCGCTGTTCCTGTGGCGGGCAAGGGCCCGCCCTTCTGCAAAAGGCGTGATCTTAAACCCCGCATGGCGCGCCTACCTACCGGTGGAGATGGCGATCCTCGGGCTCTACGGCGTCGGCCTGTTGCTGTTTCCCCTGACATTCGGTGGCTTCTGGCCGTGGCCGATCGATGCCTTCCACGCCCAGGTCTACAGCGCCATCTTCCTGGCGGGTGCCGGCGGCACCTATCTCGTCTGGAGAAGTGCGCCGCGCGAGGAACTGCTGGTGCTCGGCCTGGCGCAGTTTCTGGTTGGCCTGCTTGCTGTTCTTGGCCTCTTCATCACCGACGCCGCCGTGCACCGGATCGACTGGACGGCGGCCGGGACATTGTGCTGGCTCGCCCTTTTCGGCTGGATCGGCATCAGCGGTATCCTCAAACTCTGCGCCGCCCACCGGCATTTTGCCGCGCAATCGGCATAGGTCGCAGAGACGGCTGGATTTTCAGGTGACGTCCGGTGCATCGTGCCGGGCATATTGCCTCTGTCCTTTGTTCTGACGCAATTCCGGACGGAAAACCGCTCACACTTTTCCTGGAATTGCTGTAGCCGGAAAAGCCATGACCAGCACGCCACCCCTAGAGAAAATCCAGCCGCAGCTCCGGGCCGTCCGGCCAAGCGATGCCGAGGCGCTTTGCGCTATCTTCAATATGCCGGGCTTCCGCTGGGGCACACTCAGGATGCCATTCGAGATGGTGGAGCAGGTGGAGCGGCGCATCGCCAAGTCCGGCCCGGAAACCACCTGGATCGTTGCCGAGCTGCACGGCAAGGTTGTCGGCCATGGCAGCCTGGTCGCGCAGGGTTCGCCGCGCCGCTCGCATATCGGCGAGATCAATATCGGCCTTGACGATGGTTTTGTCGGCAGAGGCATCGGCTCTGCCATCCTAGGCGCGCTGCTTGACGTGGCCGACAATTGGCGCGCCCTTAAGCGGGTCGAGTTGACTGTCTATGCCGACAACGAACCGGCCATCCGTCTCTACACAAGCCATGGCTTCGAGGTCGAAGGCCGGCATGTGAAGGCCGGTTTTACCGACGGGCAGTACCACGACCTCCTGAGCATGGCCCGGCTGCGGTTCTGATGACCACCGTCCCTGCCCTTGCCCCTCCGGTGGACATTTTGGCCGTGCTGTCGCTGCTCTGCCCCGAGGTCGTGCGTGACATCGAGCAGAACTGGAATGCACCGGTTTCCGATTATGCCCGCCATCTGTGGCGGCCGGTGGCAAGGCCTGGATCGGCCCCGTCGATTGCTGCCCGCTCGATCCTGCGCGACGTCCTGCAGCAGCGCCTTGGTGCGATCATGCAGCCTGAAGCGATCGGCAAGGCCCTCGACGAATTCGACCACAGACCGGTTATCCAGTCCGGCCTGCACTGCCTGCTTCTGATGGATCGCATCACCTTCGATGCCCTGCTGCTTGCCTGGCTCGGCGCGGTCGAAAACAGGCTGTCGGCTTTTTTCGGCTTCATGGGAACGACCATGACCATGGAGACAACCGGCCGGGAGGGGCCGGGATGGCTCGATGTCGGCGACGACAAGGTCAATTTGTTTGGCATGGGGCGCCACAAACTGTGCCGCAAAAGCGCCTGCGCGGCCGGTCCCGTCGCCCTCAACGGGCGCGCGCTCGAAACGGTGGGCAATGAGACGGATGCCAGAAGCTGGCTGGGCACGCTGCTTGCCAGCCAGGACAAGGTGTTTGCAACCGCCGCCGATGCGCTGACAGAACTCAACGAGGATCTGGTCGCCGATTGGGATCGTTCCGGCATGGCTCGGCCGGTTTTCATCGATGATAGGCTGGCCGCGACTGTCGTGTCGCGGCATCTGGAAGATGAAGGCAGCCTTCTTTCCAGGCTGCTCCTCGAGCCCGCAAGGCGCCGGCGTCTCGACCATGCCTTGCAAGAAGCCGCATCTGGCCCATTTGGCAGGTTCCTGCCCAATGCCACGGACTATTTCTGGGGCATCCGCGAGCAGCGCGTGCGCAAGCTCGTCCTCGAGAAGGGGCGGCTGATCGAGCCTGACAGGCCGCATGGTCTTTCCATCCCGTTCGAGCGGCCGCATCTCCAGCAGGCACTGCTGGACGGCCTGCTTTTGCCGGACTTGTTCCTGATGTTCCTTGCCCTTGCCATATTGCCGCGCGTGCGGGTTGTGGGCGGCCTGAGACAGATTGGCTATGTCGCGCTTTTCCACTCGATCCTGCTGGCTGCGCTGGATGAAAACGCGCCAGAAGAGCGCGATCTGGCCGCCGAGCTGCAGGTTCGGGAAAATGCCTGGGGCATGCGGGTCATCGATGAAAAGATCTCGGTCCGCGAGCAGCTTGCCGGCCTGCCGGAAGGGGCGCTCTTCCCGGACCTGCTGCGGCAATACCGGTTGCGGACATTTGCCGAGACGACCGACGACCTGAAACCGGTTCGCGAAAACGCCCGATGGTGCAAGATCGGCCGGGCCTCAGGCCTCTGATCCGGCCGGGCTTTAGCCCGTCATTGCACCAAGCCGGCCTTGCGGAGCCCCTCGACCATCAGTTCGAAATCGGCAGGGTTCTTGTAAGGCAAGACCTTGCGACGATGTTCCAGCGAATAGGCGGGATTAACGCGAAGCAGGTCCTGCCATGCCGCATGGGCCTCCTCCAAACGGCCCAGATGGCCGTAGCATGCGGCCAGAAGCGCACGCGAGACGTCGGTGACAGCGTTGCGAGCCAGCCGTTGCAGCAAGAGGTCGACGGCCTCTTCGTACCTTCCCAGTTGAAACGATGCCAAAGCCTGGAAGTGCAGAAGCACATCCGGGAAGTATGGATTCAAGGTCTTTCCCCGGGCGAAACTCTCTAGCGCCTCCGCGGATCTACCCGAATAATACAGCGCCTCGCCGCGGGCGACGTGCGCTTCGGCGAAGTTCGGATTGAGAGCTATCGCGCGCTCGACCTCGCCGATGGCTTCATCGTGCCGCCGTGTGTAAAGCTTGGCCGATGCCAGCGCCCAGTGCGCCCAGGGATCGCTGTCATCCAGCGTTACCGCTCGCGTTGCTGCCTCTTCCGATTGCGCCATCGAGTCCGACGCACCCCACCTGTTGAGGTAATCGAGCCCGTACGTGAGGGCTAGGAAAGCGTGGGCAGAGGCAAATTTCGGGTCCAGTTCGATGGCCCGCTGCAAGAGCTCGCGGGCCGCGACGTTCGTGTCCTTCGTCAGCCGGTGCCACAGCTCTCGGCCCCGCAGGAAACAGTCATACGCCTCCGGGTTGCGCTGGTGTTCGGGTGCCAGCCGCAGACGGTCATCCTCGGTCAGATTGAGCGCCAGCGCACCGACGATGTGCTGCGTCACGTCATCCTGCACGGCGAATATGTCGGTCAGATCGCGATCGAACCGCTCCGCCCAAAGATGGCCGCCTGAAATTGCATCGATGAGCTGCGCGGTGATGCGTACCTTGTTCCCCGACTTGCGTACGCTGCCTTCAAGGACATAGCGCACGCCGAGCTTCGTGCCGACATCCTGCACATGGACGTTCTGGCCCTTGAAGATGAAGGACGAATTGCGAGCGATGACGAAGAGCTGTGACAGTTTGGACAGCGCCGTGATGATGTCTTCGGAGATGCCGTCGGCGAAGTAGTCCTGTTCGGCATCACCGCTCATATTGGCGAACGGCAGCACGGCGATCGACAGTTTCGGCGGCGCTGCCGCAGCCGGAGGGCTCGTCGCGGTTTGCGAGGTCGCGGCCGCCTTGGCCCCGGCGCCGACTTGCAGCGAATAGACCCGGATCGGCTCGGCGATGTTCTTGAGCTGTGTGCTGCCGAGATCGCTGACCGAGAGGTCAAGCCTGGCCTTGACCTGGCGATAGGCATCCTCGGACAGGCAGATGGCGCCGGGCGCCGCAACGCCCTCCAGACGCGAGGCGATGTTGACGCCGTCACCCATCAGATCGCCATCGCTCTCTTCGACCACATCGCCCAGATGGATGCCGATCCTGAACTCGATGCGGCGCTCCTGCGGTACGCCGGCATTGCGCTCAACCATACCGTTTTGAATCTCAACGGCGCAGCGCACGGCATCGACCACACTGCGAAACTCAACCAGTGCCCCATCTCCGGTACGCTTGATAACCCGCCCGTGGTGCACTGCAATGATCGGATCGATCAGGTCGCTGCGCAGTGCCCGCAACCGCGCCAAGGTACGATCTTCGTCCGCGCTCGCGAGCCGGCTGTATCCGACCACATCTGCAGCCAGGATTGCGGCCAGCTTACGGTTCTCGCTCATGGGTCGCCTCCTCATCTCCATCATAGCAGGAAGACGGCGGGACGAGGGAATTTTCGCGAAATCACGGCCACGCGGCCGCCCGTATCGGCAGTGCTCCACCGCCGAACCCAGACCGATGCTCATTTGCGCTGCCGCTTGCCGGTTGACGACTATCGGTTCATCCTTGTGAATACCCCGGCCGTGACGAGCGTGGCGAGATCACGCGTCATGGCCCAAGGTCAAAGAGATAGAGCATGATGTCGTCCGAAAACCGCTTCACACTCTTCGGCATCATGCTCTGGTGAGGTGTCCATGAACTGCTCGGGCTGCGGTTTCGAGATCGAGGGCGGTTACGCCTTCTGTCCGAAGTGTGGCCGCCGCCAGCCCGTGCCATGCGCCAGTTGCGGCTACGCCTGCGCACCTGATTTCGAGTTCTGTCCTAAATGTGGGGCAAGCGTCGGTGCGTCCGCAAAAGCTGCCGAACGGCCTGCTCCGAGACCAAGCCGCACCATTGCGCAGCCCTCTCGAGCTCCGTCGCCGAACATCGAAAGCGAAGAGGGGCCGCATTCCGTCTCCGACGCCGATCGACGAACGGTAACGGTGCTGTTCGCCGATCTCTGCGGCTTCACGACACTCAGCGAGCAGCTCGACCCCGAGGTCATGCAGGCGGCGCAGAACGAACTGTTCAAGGAATTGACGGCGGCCGTGCAAGGCTTTGGTGGTTTCGTCGACAAATTCATCGGCGACGCTCTGCTCGCCTTGTTCGGTGCGCCGGTCGCGCATGAGGACGATCCGGAACGTGCGCTTCGAGCCGCTCTCGACATGATCGCCCGGACGGCGCGGCTCGGTGAAAGCACCCGCCACTCCGGCTCGCCGCTGCTGCTCCACATAGGCATAAACACGGGTCCGGTCGTTACTGGCGGATTGGGCATCGGCACCGCCAAATCCTATTCGGTGACCGGCGACACGGTGAATACGGCGCAACGCCTGCAATCGCTGGCTGCACCGGGTGAGGTGCTGGTGGGCGAACTCACGCACAGGCTGACCCGGCATGCCTTCTCGTACGAGTCGCTGGGCGATGTCGTCTTTCGCGGCAAGGCTGGCAGTGTGCTCGTCCACCGACTGGATGCACCGCTTGCGGCGCCGCGTGCAGCGCGCGGGCTCGAGGCGCTCGGCCTCAGTGCGCCCATAATAGGTCGTGATGCGGAGCTCAACAGAATGCTGGCGAGCCTTGACTTGGCGTGCGGCGGCTCGGCCCAGCTTGTCCGCCTCGTCGGCGAAGCCGGTATCGGGAAGTCGCGGTTGGTGAAGGAGTTCGTCGCCAGCGTCGGCGACGAGGATCGTTTTCGCAACGTCGCCGTGCGGCAGGCCACGTGCTCACCGCTGGGTGAACAATCATTTGGCGCCCTGGGTGCAGTGGTGCGCAGCGCTGCCGGGATGATGCAAAACGACAATGTGGACGAAATGCGGGGCAAGCTCGCAGCCTTGCTTGCCGATCTCGGCCTGCAGGGCGAGGAGGCGAAGCGGCTGATGCCTTTGCTCTACCATGTGCTTGGCCTCGGCGACCCCGATGCCACCTTGCAGCATGTCGAGCCCGAGCAGCTGCGGCGGCAAATTCTCTACGCGGTCCGCACAATCATGGAACGGCGGCTTGCGTTGTCGCCGCTGTTGATTGTCGTCGAAGACCTGCACTGGGCCGACTCCGTCTCGCTCGAGGCACTGCGTTTCGTGATGGACAGACTGGAACGCACGCGGCTGATGTTGCTGGTCACGCATCGTCCGGCGTCGGACAACGACCAACTCGACTCAAGTCGGGTCAGCCACACAGCGCTCAGGCTTTCGCCGCTCGACAGCGATGACGGACGCCGACTGGTGGCGGCGCTTTTCGGCGAGAGCTGGGTAAACGCCGCAGGAGGGCTTCTCGACCAGATCCTCGAGCGCGCGGGCGGCAACCCGCTTTTCTTGGAGGAGATCGTTCGCGGCCTTATCGATCGCGGTGTATTGGTGCGCGAGGGCCAGCAATGGCGGACCGTGGCAGGCGAAGTCGCAACCGGCATCCCCGCCACGATCCAGGCAATGTTGCTTGCTCGCGTCGACCGGCTGCCGCAAGAGGTGCGCCGGTTGGCCCAGGAAGCCGCGGTAATCGGCCCGCGCTTCGATGCCACGCTTCTGAAAGCCGTGGCAGCCGACCCCGGCCGACTGGAAGCGGGCTGCGAACTGCTTTGCGATGCGGAAATCATCGAGGAAGTTGCCGGATCAGGCTCGGTCTCGTCGCAAAGCTACCGCTTTACGCAAACATTGCTGCAGGACGTGATCTACCAGAATCTGCTCCTGCAACGCCGGACCGACATCCACCGCCGGGTAGGTGCCGCCCTGGAGCAACTGTGCGGCGACAAGCCGGAACGGTTCGAGGATCTGGCCGTGCTCGGTCATCATTTCGCTCAGAGCGCCGAGCGGGAGAGGGGCGCGCATTACCTGCAGGCGGCGGGAGATCGCGCTCGCATGATATACGCCAATGACGACGCCCTTCGTTTCTACGAGCGAGCACTGACTGCGTTGGGCGCGATCGGGCAAACACCGCTCAAACTGGCAATTGCAGAGCGCATTGCCGATTTGAGCGGCCCGGCAGGCCGCCGCGAGATTGCACACCGCCACTACGAGGCGGTGCTGCAGGCCTATCGCGAGTCAGCCGATCGTGTCGCGGCGGCGCGCGTTTTGCGCAAGATCGGTCGGCTGTTTTGGGACGTGGGCAAGCGGGACGACGCGGAATCGCGCTACGCTGAAGCGGCAGCGCTCCTCGATGGAGCGGATGCCCCGATCGAGCAGGCGCATCTCTGGCAAGAACGTGGCCGACAGGCGTTCCGCAGCGGAGATCACACTCTCGCGGCAAAATGGGCAGACGCGGCGCTGGATTGCGTACGCTCTCTGACAACGGAACATGTCTCCGATGATGCCACCCTCGTGACCGCCGAGGCACTTAATACCAAGGCTGTTGCGCTGGCTCGCCTTGGGCGAAACCATGAAGCCGTGCGTGAGGTTGAGCGCAGCATTGAATTGGCCGAAGCCGCCGGTCTGCTGGGCGCGGCCTGCCGCGGCTACACCAATCTCGGGGTGCTCTACACGACCATCGATCCGGCGAAGGCGATGGAGGTCTGTCGGCGCGGTCTTGAAGTGGCGCGCCGTATTGGCGATTTGGGTTTCCAGGCGCGCCTCCTCGCCAATCTGGCGGTAGCTTGTTGTACTTTCACGGATCGCTGTCCAACGGAGGGCGTGCCTGCTGCCGAGAAGGCCATCGAGATTGACCGGGCGCTCGACCAGCGCGAGCACCTGCCAGTGCCGTTGATCGTGCTTGGGCAGATCCACCAGTGCAACGGCCATCCGGAACTGGCGATCGGCTTGTTCCACGAAGCACTGGAGGTAGCCCGCGAAACGGGCGAGCCCCAACTTCTGTTTCCGTGCTATGATGGACTCGCAACGCTTAATCTCGACCTCGACAATCTGGCCGAGGCCGAACGCTACTTTTCCCTGGCGCAGGGTATATGCGCCCAGCACGGGCTCGACCCGGAAGCGCTTGTGGTGCTGCCTTTTCTCGACTAGCCGGGATAGGGGGTTGGACATGTCCGCGCCTAGTGGATTGATACCGCTTCAACCGGGCGACCGGGCGCCGAACCTGATACTCGACGCCATTACCCAGGAAGGCAAGATTGCGCTTGACGACTTTCGCGGGCAAAAACCGGTGCTGGTCGGCCTGTTTCGAGGTCTGCATTGTGCGTTTTGCCGGCGCCACATCGCCGCTCAGGCGCGTCTCGATCCGGAGCTGCGCGAAAAGGGCGTGGAGAGCCTGACGGTGGTCAACACGCCGATCGAACGGGCGCGGCTCTATTTCCGCTACCATCCAATGCCGAACCTGCTTGCGGCGTCGGACCCGGAACGCGCTTCACATCGTGCTTTTGGACTGCCCAATCTCGAATTCACCGAGAACGAGACGAACTGGCCGTACAAGGTCGCGATGGCAGCGGCACAGGACATGCGGGTCGACATACCTGGCGAATTGCCCGGTCCCATGGATCCGATGACAGCCGCCGCAATCCTCGACAAGAAGGACCACTACGAACTGACCGAAGCCGACGAGCAGATGATGGCCACGGGACACGGACAACTGGTTGGTCAGTTCCTGCTGGACCGGCAGGGGATCGTCCGCTGGAGCTTCACGGAGGTCCCGGAGGGTGGGCGATACATGTTTGGCGCCCCAAACCCGAAGGAGCTGATGTCAGCCGTGTCGCAAGTCGCCCAATAATGAACTGACAAGTTCACCGTTTATCCGAGCACGGCCTCGACAGTGGCGACAAAGTCATCGAGCGAGCGGTCGCCGCGAATCTCGATGCGCGGAAGGTCGATGAGATCGCTATGGAGGTCCGCCGGCCCGTGCCTGCGGCCGAAGCCTACTCGATTGCCGCACTCCCTAGCCAGCCGGCCAAGCCGTCGGTCGGTGACGGAGAAGGGGGCCGCGAACGCCCTGGTTGGCCGGCCGGTCCAGCGTTCGATGAACAGACGAGAGCGCAGGAGCTCGGCGGCCAGGTCAGCGCTCGACAGACCATCTATGGCGCGATGCGTCGCCATGTGGCTGCCGAAGAAGGCGCCTTCGGCAGCGAGGCGTCGCACCGTCCCGGCGCCCATAAGCGGCGTCGGCGGACCGATGTCGGTGTCCCACTTTGCACTTTCGCCCACCAGGTCCGTCACCAGGAACACTTCCGCGTTCAGGTCGTTGGCGCGCAAGATCGGCCAGGCATGGTCGGCGAAGTTCTGGAAGCCGTCATCGAAGGTGATGAGCACCGGGCGGCCGACGAAAGGCTGACGGTTGGCGATGGATGCTTCCAGCTGCTCGGAGCCAATGGCGTGAAAGCCATTGGCGCGCAGCCATCCCATCTGGCTGGCGAATGCGGCGGGCGTGAGCCGAAAGCGAGCGAGCGCGGCCGGACCTTCATCGGCAACGCCGTGATACATGAGGACAGGGATATGCTGGCGCTGCTCGTTACGTGCGACGTCGCGGCGCAAGGCTCGCGCCCCACCCCATACGATATTTCGCGCGACGCCGATTTCGATGGGCGCGCGGATCGGCACATGATCGATCACCGGGTCCGTCGCCACATCGCCCGGCGATAGGCGGCGGAAGCGGTCTATGCGGTAGAGCTCGGTCTGGATCGATTGCTCGAGCACCAGGCCTTCGGTCGCTGCCAGCGTCTCGGAGATCGCCTGGGCACCGAATGTGTTCCAGTCGAAGCCCGTCTTTTCGACATTGTCACGCAGCACGAATGCGTGTGCGCTGATGAAACTACCGCCAGGCGCCAACGCCTCGGCAAATTTCTTGGCGATGCGCCGCAACTCGGCGAGATCGTCCAGATAGTAGAGCACCTCCGAACAGAAGATCAGATCCATCTCACCCGGCAGCGTGTCGGCAGCGAAATCGAGTACGCCGAACTCGACATTCGCCTGATTGTTGCATCGGGCGCGGGCTCGCTCGATGGCTATGGCGGAGATGTCGGTTGCGGTCAGATGGCCCACGCGCGGCGCCAGCTGCCGCGTGAAATGGCCCTCCGCACAGGCCAGCTCAAGCGCCCGGCCGATGGGACCGGCAGGCAGGATCTCGATCTGCCGCTCATATTTTTCCTGCTCATAGAGCGAGCTGTAGTTCCAGGGATCCTCGGTCGCGAAATAGCTGTTCCAGAACGCCGTGCGATCCTTGTCGTGCTTGTCCGCGACCCGTGCGCGGCGCGGCGTAACAGGCTCTGACGGTTCAGCGCTCGACCGAACCAGGTCATGCGCCTGTGCGGCCAATTGCGCGAGTTTGCCGAAGTGGCTGTCCTGATCGGGCTCGCTTCCCGCCATGGCAAACGATACCTCGGCTGCAGGCGTGTTTGACGTGGTCGCGCCGGCGCCCTTTTGCGGTGCAGGCGATCCTCCCGCAAGCCGCTCAGCAGGCACTACATCCAGGATCAATTCAATCCAATGATCGCTCGTCACCGTCCCGAGTGCACCGAACTGCACGACAGCCTCGATCCGGCCATCCAGCATCAGATGGGCATAGATCTGATCGATGCCTTCCGGCAGTTCGGTCGCGGTCGGATTGCGAGCGTCGACGCGAATTCCGAGCGTTCGCGCCAGCCTGCGCGGCGTGGCAAGATCGTCGGGTTCGAGAAGCATTTGCTCAAGCTGGTACTGGACGCGGCGAGCCGCTGCGGGATTGTCCCAGATCTTGCCGAGTTCGATGATCAACGCGGTGGTTGCGCTGCCGAACCTCGCCCATCCGGCAGCCAATTGCGCCGGCACCGACAGGCTTCCTGCCATGAGGCCATCGAAGATTACCTTGGCAATCTCATGCGCCCACTTGCGTCCCGCCGGGAGTGCGCGCAGGGGCTGCGGGTCGATCAAGCGCGAGCCTGAGCCGCATTCGGACGCGGCGTTCCGCAACGCCAGCCAAGCAAGCGCTTCAGATGCGGTGCCGCCTTTCGCCGAAATTGAACCCGAGGGATTGTGCGCCACGCCGTCTTACCTGCGCCTGGTTCTGAGGGAGAACAAGTGTTCCGCAACGCGCTTACATCGCCGGTCTGGAAAAAGCAAAAGGCGCCCCGAAAGGCGCCTCTTCATCGCTTGATTCCCCCTAGAGGAAACTGGAGCGGGTGAAGCGATTCGAACGCTCGACCCCAACCTTGGCAAGGTTGTGCTCTACCCCTGAGCTACACCCGCTCACACGGCCCTTTGGCCGCAAGCCGGGCCTATATGGCTGAAGAGCGCGGCGATTGCAACAGGGAAATGACGGGCTTTTTGGTCGCGCCAAATCGCTTGGCGGAACCTTGTCGGCCACGCGGGTGGTTCATCGACTTCCCGCATGACGGTCTTGTCTCGGCGGCATCATTGGCCGTAAACGGCTTTGCCGCGCGCCGATACAGGGGAAGACCACCAATGCCGAAGACCGAAGCCGAGCTTTTCGCCTTTCTTGCCGATCTCGGCATATCAGTGTCGACCGTGCGCCATCCGCCGCTCTATACGGTGGCCGATTCGCAGTCGCTGCGCGGCGAGATACCGGGCGGGCACACGAAAAATCTGTTTCTCAAGGACAAGAAGGACAATTTCTTCCTGGTCAGCGTCGGCGAGGAGGCGGTCGTCGACCTGAAGCAGATCCACACGATGATCGGCGCCGCCGGCCGGGTGTCGTTCGGCAAGCCGGAGATGCTGATGGAGCTGCTCGGTGTCATTCCGGGCGCGGTCACCGTGTTCGGGCTGATCAACGACACCGAAAGACGGGTCAAAGTGGTGCTCGACCAAGATTTGATAGCACATGCGACAGTCAACGCGCATCCGCTGACCAATGAGGCGACGACGTCGATCGCGTCCGCCGACCTCATCAGATTCGTCGAGGCAACCGGACATGATGCTGCTATCTTGAAAGTCTCGGCTTGATCGCCACATGGATGGCGAAAACTGACCTCTAGTTAAGGACGTCGCGCTGCTCCGCTGGGCGCGATCGGAAGGGCGACGACATGAGCGACAACAACAATCCGTTTGGCGGCCAGTTCGGCGGCAATTCTGGCCAGTACACCACGTCCGTGCAATATGGCGGCGCCGAGCCGGCCAAGTCGGCACTTGGCCCGACACCCGGCGCAGCACCTGCCGCTGGCGAGCTGATCAAGGACACCACGACCGCCACTTTCGCCGCCGACGTCATCCAGGAATCGCGCAAACAGCCGGTACTGGTCGATTTCTGGGCGCCGTGGTGCGGGCCCTGCAAGCAGCTCACGCCGCTTCTGGAAAAGGCGGTCAAGGCCGCCGGCGGCAAGGTCAAGCTGGTCAAAATGAACATTGACGATCATCCCTCGATCGCCGGCCAGCTCGGCATCCAGTCGATCCCGGCGGTCATCGCCTTCAAGGACGGCCAGCCTGTCGACGGCTTCATGGGCGCCATCCCCGAGAGCCAGATCGCCGAGTTCATCACCAAGGTCGGCGGCAAGGGCAATGGCGCGCCGCCGGTGGCCGAAGCACTGGCCGCGGCGGCGGAAGCGCATGCGGCGGGCGATGCGCAGACCGCAGCCGACATTTACGACGCCATCCTGGCGCAAGCGCCGGAGACGATCGAGGCGATTGCCGGGCTGGGCGAGCTTCTGTTCGAGGCCGGCGACAGCGACGGCGCCGAGGCGCTGCTGGCAACGGCGCCGGAGGCCAAGAAAAATGCGCCGGCACTTGCCGCGCTGCGTGCCAAGATGACGCTGGCTGCGGAAGCGGCAGCACTTGGCAATCCAGCTGAATTCGAGCAGCGACTGGCCGCCAATCCCGGCGACCACCAGGCGCGTTTCGACCTCGCCATGATCCAGAACGCCAGGGGCGAGCGCCATGCGGCGGCCGACAATCTTCTGGCGATTATAAAAGCCGACCGGACGTGGAACGAGGACGGCGCCAGGGCGCAGCTGCTGAAACTGTTCGAGGCCTGGGGCATGACCGACGAGGCGACGCTGGCGGCACGGCGCAAATTGTCGTCGCTGCTGTTTTCCTGAGCCGTTTGCCGGCCAAATTGCCGGGGCGTGGCTGTCGGGCCTTGCGGTCGGCGGCCGCCGCGCCAGATTAGGCCGATAACATCGCGCCCGAAGCGGGTCGGAGGAGTGAAGGTGCAGGTCGGAAACGCATTTTACCGGGTCGGCAAGGATCTGCCGGCAACCATTCCGGTGTTTCCGCTTGCCGGCGCGCTGCTGCTGCCGGGCGGGCGCATGCCGCTCAACATCTTCGAGCCGCGCTACCTGCAGATGGTGGATGAGGCGATCGCCGGCGCGCGGCTGATCGGCATCGTCCAGCCCAGCCTCAATGGCGCGTTGCGCGCCGACGGGGAGCCGGAACTGTGCAATGTCGGCTGCGCCGGGCGCATCATCTCGATGGCCGAGAGCGGCGACGGCCGCTATCTGGTTTCGCTGCAGGGCGTCTGCCGTTTCCGCATCACCAGCGAATTGCCGGTGAAGACGCCTTTCCGGCAATGCAAGCTGGCGCCGTTCCTCACCGATCTTGCCGAAGACCAGGCGGCAAGCGAGGTCGACCGGCCGGCGCTGTTGAAAGCGTTTCGCGCTTATCTGCAGGCCAACGATCTCGAAGCCGATTGGGAAAGCGTCAGCCGCGCCGAGAACACCATGCTGGTCAATGCGCTGTCGATGATGGCGCCCTACGGACCGGCCGAGAAACAGGCGCTGCTGGAGGCGCCCGACCTGAAAGCCCGCGCGGAGACGCTGATCGCCATCACCGAAATGGCGCTGGCGCGCGAGAATGAGGACTTTGGCTCCAGCCTGCAATAAGGGCTGAGCCGATGGCTGAAGGGGGATCCAATGGCTGCGGATGGGCGTGACGGCAAGTCGGTCAATGTCGATCCAAAATTGCTGGAGCTGCTGGCCTGCCCGCTGACCAAGGGGCCGCTGGCCTGGGACCCGGTGCGCGGCGAGTTGATCTCGCGGATCGCCAAGCTCGCTTATCCCGTGCGCGACGGCATCCCGATCATGCTGCCCTCGGAGGCGCGGACGATTTCGGCGGAAGACGTGCTGTCGCCGCCGCGATTGGGTGGGCCGGGCTGAGGGACCAGGGGTGGTTCAAACGGACCTCAGCCTAAGAAGCCATTCTGTTGGCGATCCTTCGCGCCCCCCTCTGCCCTTGCCGGCATTAATGTCATGGGCTCCCGACCGCCCTGCACTTGCCCTACTGAAAATTCCGCCCCTTGGGCATGACCCTTTCAGCTTTGTCCGAGAGGGTGGCAATGTCGGGCCGGGCAGCCGGCGTCATCTCTTCCAGCAGCACCGTCAGCCACGGTGTCAAATCCTCGATCTTTTCGGCGACGATGTGGATGACGTCGGATTCCGACTGCAGCTTGCCGGTGACCTTGACGAAGCGCGCGCCCATGACGATGGGCCGGAAACGGGTAAAGGTCCGCTCCCAGAAAATGACGTTGGCGACGGCCTTGTCGTCTTCTAGCGTCAGGAAGATCGCATTGCCCTTGCCGGGCCGCTGCCGCACCAGCACCAGGCCGGCGACCGAGACCCGCCTGCCGTCGCGCACCGAGCCGAGATTGGCATTGGGAATGACGCCGGCGCGGTCGAGCCGCTCGCGCAGAAAGGCGACCGGATGCGCCTTCAGCGACAGGCCGAGCGCGCGGTAGTCGTGGATGACGTGCTCGCCGAGCGGCATTGTCGGCAGTTTTGTCTCGGGCTCGAGTTCGCGCAGCCGGATCGCCGGCTGGTCGAACAGCGGCAGCCGTTCGGCGGCGCTCTTGCCATCCAGCGCGCGCACCGCCCACAAGGCTTCACGACGATCGAGGCCGAGTGAGCGGAAGGCGTCAGCCTGCGCCAGTCTTTCGATTTCGCCGACATCGAGGCCCGAGCGCAGCCAGACATCCCTGACGCTTGTATAGCCGGCGCCGCGCCGCGCGGTGAAAGCTTCCATACGCTTCTCGGCCAAGCCCTTGATCTGACGGAAGCCAAGCCGGACGGCGTACCGGGTCTTGATGACACCGCGCATTTCGGCATGGCGCGCCAGGATGCGGCCCGGATCGAATTGGGCTTTCTCCAGGGTGCAGTCCCAGTCGGAAAAATTGACGTCGACGTCGCGGATGTCGACGCCATGGTCGCGCGCGTCGCGCACCAGCTGGGCCGGCTGGTAAAACCCCATCGGCTGCGAATTCAGGATCGCGGCGCAGAACACGTCGGGATAAAAGGTTTTGAACCAGCAGGAGGCATAGACGAGCAAAGCGAAGGAGGCGGCGTGGCTTTCGGGAAAGCCGTATTCGCCGAAGCCTTCGATCTGCTTGAAGCAGCGCTCGGCGAAGTCCTTGGTGTATCCCTTGCCGACCATGCCGTCGATCATGCGCTGGCGGTAATTGCCGATGGTGCCGGTGCGCTTGAAGGTGGCCATGGCGCGGCGTAGTTCGTCGGCTTCGCCGGGTTTGAAACCACCGGCGACGATTGCAATATTCATCGCCTGTTCCTGAAACAGCGGCACGCCGAGTGTCTTCTTGAGAATAGCCTCCAGCTCTGGCTTTTGATATTCAGCCGCTTCCTTGCCCTGCCGACGGCGCAGATAGGGGTGCACCATGTCGCCCTGGATCGGGCCGGGCCGCACGATCGCCACCTCGATGACCAGGTCGTAGAATTCGCGCGGGCTTAGACGCGGCAGCATCGACATCTGCGCGCGCGATTCGATCTGGAAGACGCCGAGCGTGTCGGCGCGGCAGATCATGTCGTACACGTTGTTCTCTTCCGGCGGCAGGGTGGCCAGCACATAGGGTCGGCAGTAATCATCCCGGGCCTTCGGATAATGGTCGGTGAGCAAGGTGAAGGCGCGCTTCAGGCAGGTCAGCATGCCAAGCGCTAGAATATCCACCTTCAGGATCTTCACCGCGTCGAGATCGTCCTTATCCCACTCGACCATCTTGCGCGCCTCCATCGCCGTCTTGACGATGGGGACGATCTCGTCGAGCCGGTCGCGGGTAATGACGAAGCCGCCGACATGCTGCGACAGATGCCGGGGAAAGCCCATGATCTCGTTGGCGTGGGCGATCACATGCCTGGTCGAGGTCTCGTTGCGGTCGAGGCCGCCGGCATGGGCCTCCTTCTCGCCGAGCTCCGAGGTCGACCAGCCCCAGATCGAACTGGAGAGCGCACTGCGGACATCGTCCGACAGGCCCATGGCCTTGGCCACCTCGCGCAGCGCCGAGCGGCCGCGATAGCTGATGACGGCGGCCGCCAGCGCGGTGCGCTTGGCGCTGTATTTGGAGTAGATGTACTGGATCACCTCCTCACGCCGCTCATGCTCGAAGTCGACGTCGATGTCGGGCGGCTCGTTGCGTTCCTCGGAAATGAAGCGCTCGAACAACGTGTCGATGCGCTCGGGGCCGACCTCGGTGATGCCGATGCAGTAGCAGACGATCGAGTTGGCGGCCGAGCCTCTGCCCTGGCACAGAATGCCCTCATTGCGGGCGAACTGGACGATGTCGTAAACGGTCAGGAAATAGCGCGCATAATTCAGACGCTCGATCAGAGCGAGCTCCTCACTGATGCGCTGCAAGACGGAAGCGGGGACGCCCGCCGGATAGCGCGTGGCGGCCCCCTCCCTGGCCAGACGCTCTAGCTCGGCCTGCGGCCCAAGCCCTGATTGCGTCGGCTCGTCGGGATAATTGTACTGGAGGTCGCTGAGCGAGAAGGTCAGTTCGCCGGCAAAGCGCAGCGTCTCGGCCAGCGCCCGTGGATGGGGGCGGAAGAGACGGGCCATTTCCAGCGGCGGCTTCAGATGGCGCTCGGCGTTGGCCGTCAGCTCCACCCCGACCTCGGCGACCGGCAAATTGAGGCGGATGGCGGTGAGCACATCTTGCAGCGAGCGGCGCTCGGCGCTGTGATAAAGCACGTCGTTGGTCGCCATCAGCGGCACGCCGACGATGTCCGCCATGCCCGCCGCCTGCTCGATGCGGAAACGGTCATTGCCGCGATAATCCGGCGCCATGCCTAGCCGCAAATTAGCGCCGAAACGGTCTTTCAGTTGACGGACCAATGCCAGGGGATCGTCGGCATTCGCCGAGAGATCCGGCAGCACCGCCAGCGACAGCAGGTCGCCCCATTCGAGCAGGTCGCTGCGCTGGAGAAGGGTCGCGCCCTTCTCGTTTTCATCGCGCAAATTGGCTTGCGTCAGCATGCGGCAGAGATGGCCCCAGCCCTTGCGGTTCTGCGGATAGGCGAGAATGTCCGGCGTGCCGTCGCCGAACACCAGGCGGCAACCGGGGTGATAGGCGAGCTTCTCGACCTTGGCCTGCTGCCAGGCGCGCACGACGCCGGCCACCGTGTTGCGGTCTGCCAGTCCGATCGAGGAAAAGCCGAGGAATTTGGCCGCCACCACCAGCTCCTCCGGCTTGGAGGCGCCGCGCAGGAAGGAGAAGTTCGACTGGATGCCGAATTCCGCATAGGGGATGACGGTCAGCGCGTTCATGCGAAGACCCCATGCATGAACCAGCGCGGCGGCACCTGCGGGTTGCCATAGAGGCCTTGCCGGTAGAGCCAGTAGCGGCGGCCGTCGGCATCCTCGATCCGGAAATAGTCACGCGTCGATGTGAGCGGATCGCTTGACGTTTCACGCCACCATTCCGGCGCGATGCGTTCCGGCCCCTCGGCGCGCGCGACCCGGTAGAGCGCGCGGCGCCAGCGGAAATTCATCGGCGGACCCTCAGGCATTTCGGTGGCCGGCACCTCGATCGGCTCGGGCGAACGGAACAGCCGGATCGGCCGTTCCGGCGGGAAGATGGTTGCGCGCGGCGCGTCTTTCGAGCCCGGCTTCCTGAGCGGTGTTTTGCGTTGTGGCGCTTCCGAGAACGGGATGGTGGCGATGGCGCGCTCCGGCAGATGGCTCTCGAGGGCGACCGGTTTCAGCACCGCACTGTCGCCGAGCCTGGCGCGGATGCGGTCGGCAAAGAGTGCCATGTCGGCGCCGTCATCCTCGGCCTCGCCGGTCAAATCGGCCTGCTGCATGTCGAAGCCGGCGGCCGCCAGCACCGAAAGCCGAACCAGGTCGAAGCCGTAGCCGGCATCGATGTCCTGTTCGAGCGCGGCCAGCCGCTCATGGAAAAGGCGCTGGATCAGCTTCGGTTCGCGCAGCGGACGCGAGGTGCCGACAGCGATGCGGCTGACGGCGCCGTCGACGCGAAACAACAGCAGCGCCAGCATCCTTGCGCCCTCGCCGCGGCGTTCGAGATCGGCCTTCAGCGTCACCGCCAGCAAGAGCACCAGCCGTTCGATCTCGGCGGTCAGCACGACCGGCTCGGCCAGGTGGCGTTCGACCGAAAGCGAGGCCACCGGCAGGCGCGGCGATACCGCCTCGTCGAGGCGGCCGAGCGCCTGGTCAAGACGCAACAGCAAGGTCGCGCCGAAACGGCGGGCGAGCGGCGCGCGCGGCGCTGCCATGACCGCGCCGGCGGTGCGCAGACCGACGCTTTCCAGGCTGGCGCGGATATCGGCCTCGATGCGCAGTGCGGCCAGCGGCAAGGGGGCGAGCAGCGCTTCTTCCTCGCCGGAGACAACGATGCGGTCGCCGCAAAAGCGCGCTGCCGCCCAGGCTGCACCCGGCGTCGCGGCCAACCCGGCGCGGACATCGAAACCCTGCTGGAAAAACCGCGCAAGGATGTCGTCCAGCATGGCGCGCTCGCCGCCGAACAGGTGGGTACAGCCGGTGACGTCGAGATAAAGCCCGTCGACGCCGTCAAGCGCCACCAGCGGCGTATAGCGGTCGCACCAGTCGGCGAGGCCTTCGAGCAGCCGGCGGTCGGCCTCCGGATCGGCCTCGACAATGTCGATCGAGGGATGCATGGCACGGGCGTCGGCAATGCCCATGCCAGGCTTCAGATGCAGCGCCTCAGCCCGCTCGTCGAGGGCCGATATGCGCTGGGCGTTGCGGTCGCGATGGCTGATCACGAGCGGTGGGTGAGATGGCGGCAGATGATCCGAAGGCCGGGAACGCCACGACCGTCCCAGGCGCTGGCGCAGGATCCGTTCTGCCGCCAGATGCGGGAACCACAGCGACAGAATTCTCTGCCCGTTTTTCGCGGGGCTTTCTTTCTTCGAATGCGTGTTCATCGGGGTTCCACTCCAGTGTGAATTGTCCAGGCAGAGCGGTGCGGCTCTTGCCGATGCTGACGGTGAAGGCAGGCCGGCCGATCGAGCCGGCGAGCGACCCGGCGATCGTCCGGCGGCTCGCCGCTGGTGCAGCCGACACGATGAGGCGCACCGGGGCGGCGGTCGGCTCGGCTTCGCCAGCCTGGCGCAGCAGGAACACCGGCCGGCCGGCGTTTTGGGCGCGCGCGTGCAGCCGGCGCGTCGCGGTGAGGTCGAGCCGCTGCGGGCTGCCACGGATTTCGAGGATGATTGCGGCGAGCGCCGTCATCTTCGCGGCCTCCTCGGCTACCCACAGCGCATCGGTGAGTTTCGGCGCCTCGGAAAACAGCAATTGCTCCGGTGCGAGACCGAACATGCCCTGCAATCCCCTGGCATAGGGAAAGCCGGCCTCGCGAAAAATCTCCGATGTGCCGATCCACAGCACGGGCAAGGGCTGGCCCTTGAGGATCAGGCTGACAAGCGACAGCACAAAACCGGCGACGGCCCCGGCATTGCGGGTCTCAAGGCCATGGATTTCGCTCAAGGCGGCTTTCGGAAGGCCGCCGCTCAGCGCCGCATCGAGGCGCTCGACGCCGGTGGCCAGGAAAGCATCCGGCGAAGCCACGGCAAGCCCGCGCCGGATGATGGTGACATCGGCATCGGGTTCAGGCGCGGCGTCGAGACCGCCGCCAGGACCCGCGCGCAGCCCCTCGCCAGCCGGCGCGGCCAGGCGCTCGGGCAGCGTTCCCTCGATCTTCGCGATCTGGCGGCGCAGGGCAAAAACAGTCTCCCGCGCCACGGCTGATGTCGCCATGACGGTCAATTTCTCTCACAATTGTTCCTGTTATGTTCCTATAGATTCCAGAGGGTGCCGGAAGAGTCAAGCGGAGTCAGAAGGAATTTATTCCTTGATCAAAGGTGGCGAGGCCAACCTTGGACTTTGGTCGCAGCCATTCGGCGCAAAGAAACAGTCATTGGCCAGGTACCCGTCCATTTGCCGAGTCCGGAGGGAAAGCCTATATGCCGGGATCAAAGGACAAAGCATGGCCCGCATCTACAAGACCCGCACCTGGCACGATGAACTCTCGCCTTCGATCGAGGAGATCGAGTTTCTGGCGCTGGAGGCGTACGCACATCTGCCCGACGATTTTCGCAAGCTGACCGGCGAGATCGTCATCATGATCGCCGAATTCCCGACCGACGAGATCATGGACGATCTGTCGCTGGAGACGCCGTTCGACCTGCTCGGCCTGTTCGAGGGCCGCGGCATCGCCGAGCGCTGGAACCCGCAGACCGGCGAAGGCCCGAACCGCATCACCCTCTACCGCCGCGCCATCCTCGACTACTGGGCCGAGAACGAAGAGACGCTGGGCGACATCGTCACCCACGTGCTGATCCACGAGATCGGCCACCATTTCGGCCTGTCGGATGATGATATGGAGAAAATCGAAGAGGCGGCGGAGTGAGGCTGCGCCGATATTCAGGTGAAGCCGGCCTGCGAACGGCAGCTTCCTGCGCTTCCGGTGCTCGCGTACTTTAAGTACGCTCCGCTCCGGTTCTCGGAAACCACTGTTCTCGGCTCGGCCTGACCTGAATCTCGACACAGCCTGCGTCCGTGCCTGGCAAAGCCTACCAGTCGCTCAGCTTGGTATCCGGCCCGTATTCCTGGCCGTCGATATCCTTCACCACCGCCTGGCCGCAGCGCATCGATTTGGTCTTCTTGTCATAGGCGTAGGTCGGCGAGCCGTACAAATGCCAGCCCTTGTTCAGCGCCGCGGTTACCTTGTGACAGAAGGTGGAATCATCGGGGGCGGACAGAAAGCGGTAGAGTCTCATGGGTCAGGTCCTGTCGTAAGTTCTGTCTTGTAGGGCGGGATATTCCGAAGCCGGCTTAGGCAATCATGCGCCGATGGCGGCGGCCTTCGCCAGCAGTTTTTCGGCTTGCACCAGGTGCAGCCGTTCGACCATCCTGCCATCCAGCGCAATCACGCCCTTGCCGGCATTTTCGGGCAAGGCGAAAGCCTCTTTCACCGCGTGCGCCTCGGCCAAGGCTTCGGGCGCGGGCGCAAAGGCGCGGTTGGCGGTTTCGATCTGGGCGGGGTGGATCAGCGTCTTGCCGTCGAACCCCATGGCGGCGGCTTCCGTGCATTCGCGCGCAAACGCGTCGAGGTCGCGAAAATCGTTGGAGACGCCGTCGAGTATGTCGATGCCGCCGGCTCGCGCCGCCAGCACCATCTGCATCAGCCAAGGCACGAGGTAGCGCCGATCAGGCGTCGCCAGAATGCCGGTTTCCTTGACCAGATCGTTCGTTCCGGCAACGAAACAAGCTAGGCGCGAGGCCGGGTCGCGGCCGAGTTCGGCAATGGCGCCGATGTTGAGCATGGCCTTGGGCGTCTCGATCATCGCCCAGAGCTTGACGCTGTCGGGGGCAAAATTGTCGTCGAGCACGTCGCCGACTTCGAGGATATCGCGCGGCGTGGCGACCTTGGACAACAGGATGCCGTCGGGCTCGGATTTTGCCGCGGCGAGCAGGTCTTCAGTGCCCCATTCGCTGGACAGCGCGTTGACGCGCACGATCATCTCGCAGCGGCGTTTCGGTCGGCTGGCGAAAATGCCGGCCAATTTGCCCCGCGCGGCGACCTTGTCGGCGGGCGCAACGGCGTCCTCGAGGTCGATGATCACGGCATCGCAGGCCAGCGTCGCGATCTTGGCCAGCGCCTTGTCGTTGGAGGCGGGGACGTAAAGCACCGAGCGGCGCGGGCGGTAAGGTTCGCTTGTCATGGCCGATCTATGCCGCGTGTGGGCGGGGGAGGCAAGCGTCCGACCGGTACCTGATGACGAGCCAACCGCGAAAGCTTGCGCTGCCCCGCCCGTCCCGCAGCAGTTGCGGAAGGGGGGCCTTTCCTCTCCCCCGTCGATCGGGGGAGAGGTGTCGAGCGAAGCTCGACGGAGTGGGAGTCGATCTGTGGCGGTCGACTTTCGTCGCAACTCACCCCCGCGAACGNGCTTGCGCTGCCCCGCCCGTCCCGCAGCAGTTGCGGAAGGGGGGCCTTTCCTCTCCCCCGTCGATCGGGGGAGAGGTGTCGAGCGAAGCTCGACGGAGTGGGGGTCGACGGAGTGGATGTCGACCCTCGGGGCGCAAGGCGAGGCGATGTTTGCACCGAATGCCCTTCCTGTGTCCGTTCGCGGCGATTGCCAGGTGGTTCCCCCATTCCGTCTCGGCTTCGCCGAGCCACCTCTCCCCCCTCCTGAGGGAGAGGAAAGGAGCCTGGCTGGGACAGCGCCAACGTCCGGAAAGATGGCGGGCAGCGCCCCGGCCGTAAGCGCAGGTCCTGCACGAAAACTGCACATCCCTGCGGAAAACCTCCTCCGCTCCGCCCCGCCGTTTCCATGCGAGCCCGCGACAACAGCGGCATGCAACAGCGAAACGCTCACCTTTGGTCCTTGCCCTATCGCCTGCGCAGCGAAAGCTGGTGGTTGGTCGATCCGCCCCGGACGCAGGCCCGCCCGTACCTGGAAGCGAGCCTGCTCCCTTTTATCCGCCCACCGGCCGAGCGGACCCAGCCCATCAGGAAAATCCGCGCATGACATCGTTTGCAAGCTTTTCCAGCCGCTTCGGCATCGCCGTCCTGCTCGTGGCGCTGGCGGATTTTTTCTTTTACGGCCAGCCCGCCGGGATCACGGTGCTGCTGTTTGCCATCCTGATCGCCGGCGCGGTGGTCGCTGTGCATCCTGCCGCACTGAATTCCACCCGACCCTGGCTCAAGCCGGCCGCTTTGTTGGTCGCGCTGCTGCCGCTGGCCGAGAACGTCAGCCCGCTGTCGGTGGCGATAGCTGTCGTGGCGCTGGTGGTGTTTGCGCTGTCCCTGTCCGGGCGGCTGCGGCACGGCATCGCCCGCATTGCCGGCCAGGTCGCGCTGTTCCTGCTGGCGGCGCCGCTGCGCCTTATCCGTGACTTTTTCCAATGGCGCCGCACGGTGCGCCGGCTTGGCGGCCGCCGCATCCACCTGGCGTCCATCATCGTCTGGGTCATGCCGGTGACGCTGGGCGCGGTGTTCCTGCTGTTGTTCGGCACCGCCAATCCGGTCATCGAATACTGGCTGTCGCTGATCGACCTGATGAAGCTGCTCGATCTCATCCAGCTGGCGCGGATCGTCTTCTGGCTGTTCGTGCTCGCCGGCGTCTGGGCTTTCCTGCGGCCTCGCCTGCCGCGCTTGCTGCGCCGACCCCCACGCCGCCTTCCACCTTTGGCGCCGCCTGCAGCCGTGGCCGCACCGGCCGCGACAAAATCCGCCACCACGATCGAGGCCGTCGTCTTCGGCAAGGCCGCGATCTTGCGCGCGCTGATCGTCTTCAATGCCCTGTTTGCGCTGCAGACCGGGCTCGACGCCGCCTATCTCTGGGGCGGGGTCGCCCTTCCCGACGGGTTGAGCTATGCCGCTTATGCGCATCGCGGCGCCTATCCGCTGATCGCCACCGCGCTGCTGGCCGCCGGCTTCGTGCTGGCGGCGCTGCGGCCGGGCAGCGAAACGTCAAGCGATCCGCTGATCCGCCGACTGGTCTATGCCTGGGTGGCGCAGAACATCGTGCTGGTCATTTCGTCGATTCTCAGGCTCGATCTCTATATCGGCGTCTATGCACTGACCTACTGGCGCATCGCGGCTTTCGTCTGGATGGGGTTGGTGGCGTCAGGGCTTGTACTGATCATTGCCCGCATCGCGCTTGGAAAATCCAACGAATGGCTGCTCTCCGCCAATCTTGCGACGTTATCGGCGACGCTTTATGCCTGCTGCTTCATCAACTTCGCCGCAATGATCGCCAATTTCAATGTCGACCATTCCCTTGAAATGACCGGCGACGGCACGCCTATCGATACCGAATATCTGCGCTCGCTCGGCGCTGCCGCCATGCCGGCGCTGGACCGCCTCTACATGCACCAATTCGGAAACCAAACCACCTGTCTGGCCGACCAAATGATGATCGACGACACTATCGCCGAGCAGAAGCAGTGGCGCGCCTGGAGCTTTCGCGGCTGGAGGCTCCTGCAGGTTCTCGACAAGAGAGGTCCGCTCGTGCTTCCTCCACCTACCCAGCCCTCGCAACCTTCAGTGCCGGACCGTTAGATCCATGCCGCATCAGATCCTGGTCGCCGACGACGATCCGCACATTCGCGAGATCATCTGCTTTGCGCTGGAGAGGGCCGGGATGAAGACGCAGGCCGTCGCTGACGGCGCAGCCGCCCTGCAGGCGATCGAAGGCCGCGAGCCCGACCTCGTCGTGCTCGATATCGGCATGCCGGAGATGGACGGGCTGGAAGTCTGCCGGCGGCTGAGGCAGCGCTCCGATGTGCCGATACTGTTCCTGTCGGCGCGAGACGAGGAGATCGATCGCATCCTCGGGCTCGAAATGGGCGGCGACGACTATGTGACGAAACCGTTCAGCCCGCGCGAGCTGGTGGCGCGCGTCAACGTCATCCTGCGCCGCGCCCGCCCGGTGGCGCCGGACCCCGCCGATGACAAGAACTTTGCGCATGGCAAGCTCAGCCTGGTGCCGGCCAGCCACGGCGCCAGTTTCGACGGCAAGGCGCTGGCGCTGACGGCGATCGAATTCTCGATCCTGAAAGGATTTCTGGCGCGGCCGGCGCATGTGCTGGGCCGCGACCTGGTGGTCGCCAGCGCCTATGCCGCCAACATCCATGTCGCCGACCGTACCGTCGATAGCCACATCCGCAACATCCGCGCCAAGCTGGCGGCGGCGGGCTGTCTCGACGCCATCGAAACCGTGCATGGCGTTGGTTTCCGGCTCGGCCGATGCGGCGCCTGAGCGACGCCAAATGGATCGGCACCAAATGGCGGCCAAGGCTGGCCACGGTGGTCCTCGCCATCCTCATCATGGTGCTGGCGCTGCCGCTGGTCGGCCTGTTCTTCTTCCGGCTTTATGAAAACCAGCTGATCCGCCAGACCGAGGGCGAGTTGATCGCGCAAGGCGCCGTCATCGCCGCCATCTATGCACAGAATATCAGTGACGCCGCCATTGCCCCGGAGAAGCTAGGGGTGCCGATGCAGGCTGACAGCGGCGATGCCAGCCGCGGCGACGACTCGCCTTACCAGCCGATCGAGCCGAGCCTCGATCTCGCTTCCGACTATCTGCTGCCGACCCGGCCCGCCGGCATTGCCGCCGCCACCGATCCAGCCTTCACGGCCATCGGCGCGCGACTGTCCGGCATTCTCGACACGACGCAAAAAACCACGCTGGCCGGCTTCCGGCTGCTCGATCCCAAGGGCGTCGTCATTGCCGGGCGCGACGAGGTCGGACTATCCCTGGCCAATGTCGAGGAGGTGCGCGAGGCCCTTGCCGGCCGCTATGCCAGCGCATTGAGGCAACGAATCCCCGATCAGCCGCCGCCGCCGCTCTATTCGGTCAGCCGCGGCACGAAAGTTCGTGTCTTCGTCGCCATGCCGATTGCGGTCGCTGGCCACGTCGCCGGCGTGATCTATCTCTCCCGGACGCCGAACAACATCGTCAAACATCTCTATGGCGAACGCGGCAAGGTGACGCTGGCGGCCATTGCCATGCTGTTCGGCACGCTGCTGATCGCGCTGGTCTTCCTGCGCACCGTCAGCCGGCCGATCTACGCGCTGATGGAGCGCACCAGGCGCATCGCCGCCGGCGACCGCGACGCGATCCGGCCGCTCGACCATCACGGCACGCGCGAAATGGCGGAGCTGTCCGCCGCCTTTCTCGACATGGCCGAAAAGCTGCAAGCGCGCTCCGACAGCATCCAGACTTTTGCCACCCATGTCTCGCACGAGCTCAAATCGCCGCTGACGGCGATCCAGGGCGCGGCCGAGCTGCTGCGCGATTCCGGCGAGGCGATGGATGCCGCCGAGCGCAAGCGGTTCTCCGGCAACATCGTCAATGACGCCGGCCGGCTCAATCTGCTGGTGCGTCGCCTGCTCGACCTGGCGCGCGCCGAAAATCTGGCGCCGAGCGGCGAAAGCACATCGCTCGATGCAGCGCTGGCGCTGCTTCCGGTCGATGGCCGGCTGGCGGTCAACATTGAGGCGGGTGGCGAAATCGGCCTGCGGATATCAGCCGAGAATGCGGCGATCGTGCTTGCCAATCTGATCGACAATTCGGCCAGGCACGGAGCCACCCAGGTTCTTCTCTCTGCGGCCACCGCCGACGGCAAGGCGACCGTTGCGGTCAGCGATGACGGCGCCGGTATTTCGCCGAGCAACAGGGCCCGCATTTTCGAGCCGTTCTTCACCACGCGCCGTGAGTCCGGCGGCACCGGCATGGGCCTCGGCATCGTGCTGGCCCTCCTGAAAGCGCATGATGGCACGATCGCGCTGGTTGACTCCGGACGCGGCACGCGCTTCGAGATCATTGTGCCGGCGGCGTGAAGCATACCGGCGGCCGGATCGGAGAAAACGTGCGCTACGACATTGTCATCATCGGCGGGGCCATCGTCGGCTCCTCTGTCGCCTATTATCTGCGCGAGGAAGGCTTTACCGGCTCGATTGCGCTGATCGAACGCGATCCGCAATTCGCCCATGCGGCAACGACGCTGTCCATGGCCTCGATCCGTCAGCAATTCTCGATCCCGGAAAACATCCGGCTGTCGCAGTTCACGCTAAACCTGTTCCGGCGGCTGAAGGAGACCTTCGGCGCCGATGCCGATATCGGCTTTCGCGAGGGCGGCTATCTGATCCTGGCCGGCGAGGCCGGGCTGCCGATCCTGAAAGCCAATCACGAAGCGCAGGTCGCAGAGGGCGCCGACATTCTGCTCGAGGATGCCGACCAGCTGGCAAAGCGTTTTTCCTGGCTGTCGACGGAAGGCATCAGCGCCGGCGCCTTCGGCCGCACCGGCGAGGGCTGGTTCGACGCGCATGCCATGCTGACGCTGTTTCGCAAGGCATTGCGTGACAGACAAGTCGATTTCATCGCCGCCGATGTCACCGGCATCGAGCGCCAGGCCAACCGCGTTACCGGCGTGCGCCTCGACAATGGCGAAAAGCTGGAAGCCGGCATCGTCGTCAACGCCGCTGGTCCAAACGCCGGCAAGATCGCCGCTCTTGCCGGGCTCGCGCTGCCGGTCGAGCCGCGCAAGCGCAATGTCTTCGTCTTCGAGGCGCGGGAAAAATACGCCGACATGCCGCTGCTGGTCGATCCCTCCGGCATCTATGTCAGGCCGGAAGGCTCGGTCTATCTCACCGGCGGCGCCGAACCGGAGGAGGGCGATGGCCCCGCCGACCCCAGGGATTTCGACGTCGACTGGCCGCTGTTCGAAGAGGTGATCTGGCCCGTGCTGGCAACCCGCATCCCCGCCTTCGAGGCGATCAAGCCGACCCGCGCCTGGGCAGGCCATTACGACTACAACACGCTCGACCAGAACGCCGTGATCGGGCCGCATCCAGAGGTCGGCAATTTCATCTTCGCCAACGGATTTTCCGGCCACGGCCTGCAACAGGCGCCGGCGGTCGGCAAGGCGCTGGCGGAGTTGTTGGTGCATGGCGGGTATCGGACGGTGGATTGCTCGGCGTTTGGGTACGCCAGAGTGGCTGAGGGAAGGGCGTTTCGGGAATTGAACGTGATTTGAGGCGGCAAAAGCTCACTGTCGAGTTCCCGCCCACCCCCCTCTGCCCTGCCGGGCATCTCCCCCGCAAGGGGGGAGATTGGCAGCTTCGGCGAAGGCGCCATTCTTGCAACGTCGGCGATTGGCGAAAGCGGTCGCGGCATCTGATCTCCCCCCTTGCGCGGGAGATGGCCGGCAGGCCAGAGGGGGGTGCTGTCCCGCGAGAGTCTAAGCAACCATCGCACTGACAGCCATCGCGTTGCCCAGTGCATGCCCGGCGGCCGTGTTGTCGAAAATGCCCCAGACCTCGGCACCGGAAGCGGCCGCTGCTTCCACTTGCCGCGCAAACCGGTCGAGCGTTTCGGCATCGTAACCCGAATAGTAGATGCGCGACGCGCCGTGCCAGCGGAAATAGGCAAGGCCGGGCGAGCCACCCGGCCCTGCTGCCTCCGGAACCGAAGCCGGGTCGGCGGCGACCCGTGCGACCTGGTGACCGGCGAGCAGTGCGTCCGCCTCGGCACCGAACCAGCTGGGATGGCGCGGCTCGCATGCCAGCCTTGCCAGGCTACGCCTGCCCAACATGTCGAAGAAGCCGCCGGCGACCTCCGGCTCGAAGGGCAGGCTTGGCGGCAGCTGCACCAGAAGCACGCTCAGCTTTTCGCCGAGACCTTCGACCTGCCCGAGAAAGTCCTCTGTCAGCCCCTCGCAATCGGCGAGGCGATGCTCATGGGTCATGCTCTTCGGTGCCTTGACCGCGAAGCGGAAGTGCTCCGGCACGGCGTGCGCCAGCGCTCATAGGTCTCGCGGCGGTGCGGTTTGTAGAAGGAGGTGTCGATTTCCACGACCGGAAAGCATTTTGCGTAACGTTCGAGATGCGACCCGGGCTGCGGAAAGTCAGCCTTGTATCGAGACGGAATTCCCCATCCGGCGGTGCCTATCAGAGATCGGCGATTTCCCATGCTGCGGATTTGGACCGGATGAAGCGCGGGTCAAGGGCGACAAGGAGGCGTTGCTCCGCGGGGTCCTGAACACCGTTCCGCATTGCCCGAGAACCTTGCCCGCCTTGACTCCCCAACCCGATCGGCAATTGCGCCCGACGCGCGTCAGTGCTCGCGGGAGAACCAGAACGCGTCGGCCATTCGCTTCATGCCGATACGCTCATAAAAGCCGACGGCGTCGGGCATCGAGATCAAGCTGATGGCGACCGAAGGCCCAAGCTGCCGGCGGGCCTCGTCCATCAGGCCTTTGCCGATGCCGAGGCCTTGCGCAGATTGGGATACGGCGAGCTCTGAAATGTAGCACACCCAGGAAAAATCGGTGATGCCCTGATAACCCCAATCAGCGGCGTGCCTTCGACATCGAGCCGCGCGGTCAGCACCAGGTTCGCGCCCGAAAGCATCGCCTGCAGCCGGGCGTCGTCATCGACGGGGCGTGTTTCGCCGAGCGTGGATTCAACCAGAACGCGGCGGAATTCAGCGACGTCGAGCTCAGGCTCACTGGCATAGATAATATTCGATTGTGTGGTCATGGGCGCAAGGTGCACCAGCGGCGGCCGGTTTTAAAGACGTTTGCCGCCGATCTTTCGATCGGGCCGCGCACCAACAGTTGCCTTTTATTTGCCGGCGGCTTTGTGTAAACCGGGCGCAGCAAACCCTGACGCAACGAATTCGATCAAGAACGGGCAAAAGCCATGGAAAAATTCACCAAGCTCACCGGCGTCGCCGCACCGATGCCGATCGTCAATGTCGACACCGACATGATCATCCCCAAGGATTATCTCAAGACGATCAAGCGCACCGGGCTCGGCAGCGGCCTGTTCGCCGAAATGCGCTACAAGGACGATGGCTCGGAAAACCCCGACTTCGTGCTTAACAAGCCAGCCTACCGCAAGGCGGAGATCCTGGTCGCCGGCGACAATTTCGGCTGCGGTTCGAGCCGCGAACACGCGCCGTGGGCGCTGCTCGATTTCGGCATTCGCTGCGTCATCTCGACGTCGTTCGCCGACATTTTCTACAACAACTGCTTCAAGAACGGCATCCTGCCGATCACCGTCAGCCCCGAAGACCTGGAGAAGCTGATGGACGACGCCTCGCGCGGCTCCAATGCGACGGTGTCGGTCGACCTCGAGGCCAAGGAAATCCGCGGCCCCGACGGCGGCGTGGTCACCTTCGACCTCGACGACTTCAAGCGCCACTGCCTGCTGAACGGTCTCGACGATATCGGCCTGACCATGGAGAAGGCCGGCGCCATCGCCTCGTTCGAGAAGAAGAACGCTGCCGAGCGTCCTTGGGCCTGAGTGGTACGAGATGGCCCGGCCGCCACAAAGCCGGGTTCGTGGCGGCTGAACGGAGGGGACAGTCATGACACGTTTTCTTCTTGCCGGCGCCTGCGCGCTGGCGTGGATGCTGATGCCGGTGGCCGGCGCGCAAGCACAGACCGACACGGTCCTCGTGCCGGCAGAAGATCCGTCCGCCGCCGATCCGGGCGCGTCGAGCAATGCGGCCCTGGCGGACGATGACAGCCAAGGGCCGGTCCCGTTCGAGGGCGGGCAGCTGACCATCACCCAGCCGGAGCAGGATGGCGAAAAGGTGCTGGCCTATGACGGCAAGCAGCTGGCCAGCAATTACGACGTGTTCTTCGACAGAACAGTCAAGGTCGGCGGCGTCGACGTGGCGCTGGTCGATGTCGGCGACGGCGGCAACCAGTGCGGCCCGGCCAAGGTCATCGTCTGGAAGCCGGAAGGCGGCGAGATACAAAGCCTCAAGGTCGAACAGGACGAATGCGGCGCGCCGCCGGCGGCGGTGGCCGACAACGCCATCTTTTTCGTGCCGTATCTGTTGCCGGGCGATACGAAGCAAGCGCTGCAATGGTCGCCCAGCGACGGGCTGACGATCTCCGGCGACCTGACCTACGCGCCGGAGCCGGGTACGGACTGGAAGGACGTCGATCCGGCCAAATACCAGAACATCATCGACGCCTTCCACAATGAGGCCGTCTACAAGGCGGCGCAGACGCTACTCGGCGACACCATGCCCGACATGGCGACCAGCCTGCTGGTCGGCGGCGGCACCGAAAAGACGGCGTCGGGCGCCTTCTACGCCACCGGCTGCGTGCCGCACGCATGCGGCAGCAATGACGGTTTCATGGCGGTCGACCCGGCCAAGCACACGCTCTACTTCGCCCGGCGCGGCGACAATGGCGAGCCGCAGGCGTGGCCTGACGTGAAGACCTGGCCTGCGGATGTGAAGGAAGCAATGGACAAGGCGCAGGAGTCGGGGAACTAGAGTTCGCGGCAGCGCGGCGAACACTCGGTGTTCATGCTTGTTCCGTCGCGATCCGTCACACCCCCCTCTGCCCTGCCGGGCATCTCCCGCTCAAGGGGGGAGATCAGACGTCACTCTGGCTTTCGCCAATCGCAAATGTGGAAAGCGAGAAAGGCGTCCGGACTGCTAATCTCCCCCCTTGAGGGGGAGATGGCCGGCAGGCCAGAGGGGGGTGCTGTCCCGCCGACGACCAAGATTTGCACCTGACTTGGCCCATGGCCTGGCCGGTCCTTTCCTGCAAAGTGTCCGAAACCACAGCGAGGCTCCATGCGCACACTCATCTCCACCGGTTCGCCCTTCGAAAAAACCGCCGGCTATTCGCGCGCGGTGGTGCAGGGCGACTGGTGCTTCGTGTCGGGAACGACCGGCTACGACTATGCGACGATGACCATGCCGGAAACGGTGGAGGCGCAGACGCGCAATTGCCTGGCGACCATCGCGGAGGCGCTGAGGGATGGCGGCTTCGACATGGCCGATGTGGTGCGGGCGCATTACTACATCACAGACCGGGCCATCGTGGACGTCGTCTTCCCCATCCTCGGCGAGGCTTTCGGCGACATCAGGCCGGCGGCGACGATGATCGTGTGCCAGCTCAACAAGCCGGAAATGAAGATCGAGATCGAAGTCACGGCGCTGCGGCGCACGGCTTGAGGAGGCCAAAGCCATGACGGTCCGGCGCATCGTAGCCAATATCGGGACGCAGGACGCGGCGGCGGCGAAACGCTTCTATCAGGACGTGCTTGGCCTCGATGTGCTGATGGATCAGGGCTGGATCGTCACCTACGGGTCCGACGAACGGATGCAGGTGCAGATCAGCTTCATGGCCCAGGGCGGCTCCGGCACGCCGGTGCCGGACCTCTCCATCGAGGTCGACGATGTCGATGCGGCGCTGCAAGGCATGAGGGCCGCCGGCTTTGCCGTCGAATACGGTCCGGCCGACGAGCCGTGGGGCGTACGGCGGTTTTATGTGCACGATCCGTTCGGCCGGTTGGTGAATATTTTGTCGCACAAGTGATTTGTTCCTCTCCCCCGCCTCTGGCCACGGCGAGGAACCCAGGTCTTGAGAGGCGGGCGCCGTCGTAGCGTTCTTCATCCCCTTGCGCCGCAAGCTCTTGGCGTTTAGCAAGGCCGCGGTTTCTCCAAACAGCATCGGACGGTTCTCCATGGCTTCGAAAAATCTTCTCCTGCTCGCCGGCGACGGCATCGGCCCCGAGGCGATGGCCGAGGTGAAGAAGCTGATCGCGGCCATGAACGCAAAGCTCGGCAGCGGTTTTGCCACTGATGAAGGCTTGGTCGGCGGCTGTGCCTACGACGCGCATGGCGCGGCGATTTCGGATGGCGACATGGCAAAGGCGATGGCTGCGGACGCCGTGCTGTTCGGCGCCGTCGGCGGGCCGAAATGGGACAAGGTGCCTTACGAGGTGCGTCCCGAGGCCGGGTTGCTACGGCTGCGCAAGGATATGGAGCTGTTCGCCAATCTCCGGCCCGCCATCTGCTATCCGGCGCTGGCCGCGTCGTCCTCGCTGAAGCAGGAAGTCGTCGAGGGCCTCGACATATTGATCGTGCGCGAGCTTACCGGCGGAGTGTATTTCGGCGAGCCGAAGCAGATCATCGATCTCGGCAACGGCCAGAAGCGCGGCATCGACACGCAGGTCTACGACACGTTCGAGATCGAGCGCATTTCCGGCGTCGCCTTCGAGCTGGCGCGCACGCGCAAGAACCACGTGACATCGATGGAAAAGCGCAACGTCATGAAATCCGGGGTGCTGTGGAACGAGGTCGTCACCCAGACCCAGAAGACTCGCTATGCTGACGTCAAGCTCGACCACATGCTGGCCGATGCCGGCGGCATGCAGCTGGTGCGCTGGCCAAAGCAGTTCGACGTCATCGTCACCGACAATCTGTTCGGCGACATGCTGTCCGACATCGCCGCCATGCTGACCGGATCGATCGGCATGCTGCCGTCGGCCTCGCTCGGCGCGCCCGATGTGAAGACCAGGAAGCGCAAGGCGCTGTACGAGCCGGTGCATGGCTCGGCGCCCGACATTGCGGGACAGGGCATCGCCAACCCGATCGCCATGATCGCGTCGTTTGCCATGTGCCTGCGCTACTCCTTCGGCATGGTCGATGAGGCCGACAAGCTCGAAGGCGCCATAGCCGCCGTGCTCGACGACGGGCTGCGGACGAAGGATATTTTGTCCGAGGGCATGACCGAAGTCGGCACTGTCGCAATGGGCGATGCCATCATCGCCAAGTTCCTGGCTTAGCGGCCGACTCAGCGGATCTCGCCGGCCAGCCGTTTCAGCAGGCCGACGAGTTGCGCCTCATCCACGGTTGAGAAAAAAGCAGCGTCGGCGGCTTCGACGGCGACGATAGCGCGCTGGACTGCGGCCGTCCCCGTCGTGGAGACGCGGATCACCTTGGCGCGGGAATCCCGCGGGTCGGTGTCCCGCACAATCAGTCCCTTTGCCTCAAGCCGGGCGACGACGTCCGACGTCATCTTCACCTCGGTGCCGGCCTGGGCGGCGAGTTGGACCTGGTTGGGCGGCTCGCCATAGCGGCCGAGCCACATCGCCGAAGCCAGCAGCACGAACTGGACATGGGTAAGGTCAAGCGGGGCCAGCGCCGCCGTCATGACGCGCTGCCAGCGCATGGTGGTTCGCCAGAGCAGCAAGCCGGGGCTCTCGGATGGTCCGCTGAAGCGCGTGTTCAGATCCCCTTGATCAGCCACCGTTCGCCAACACCATTGCCTGCTCGAACAGTTTGGCCATCGAAGTGTCGAAATCGCCGCTGATCTGCGGCCCGAGCTCTGGTCCGACCTCGGCGGCCGATGGGCCGGAAATCTCGAGGCGATGAGTCACTTGAGTGCCACCCTCGACCGGCGTCAGCGTATGCCTGAACAGCAGTTTCGTGTCGCCGAACGAGGTCTCGTCGGCATAGGTTACAGCGTCGACGAGGTCGACGATCGTCGATTCGAAGGTGTCCTGCCCGACGGGCGTTACAGAGACGCGGGTGCCCTTGGCGAACGGGCCGTGCAGCACGAAGGTATCGGACCCTTCGTAGGTGAGGCGGCCTTCGTGCAGCGCCTTGAGCGCGTTCCAGATGGCCTGCGCCGAAAGGGGGGAAATTGCGGTGTACTCGTTGGTCCACATTTGTCTTGGCTCCATCATCCGTTTTCGATCGTCGATTTGATGATTGCACAGATTATCTATGCACAGACTAAATGGCAAGAGAAATATTTCGTTCGTTCGGTCAAAACAGCAGCTGCCTTCCCGGCTGCGACCTAAGCCATTGTTATAGCACGGCTGTCCGCAAACAGCCGGCTGCTCATTTCTTGGTGCGGGTCTAGGCTCCGCCTCCTCCAGGCACCGGCCCCCACTGGTTTTCGTGGGCCTGGGTCGGGATCAATCCGAGTATCAGCGCGAGGATCAGCGTAGCCGGAGCGAACATGAAGGTGATTGCGAAGTAAGGTATTGCCAGCCAGCCGGTCAGGCCGATGTCGTGCAAGCGGCGCACGACGAGCCCGACCCAGGGCAGGAACGTCGCCAGCCAAAACAGCCCCCAGACGCCGATCATCACAATCGGCCAGTTGCCGGCATCGAAATTGCCGACGGCCTGGTCGGCGAGGGCGCCGGCAATTCCGACCAGGATGAAGCTGACGGTCCAGAACAGGCAGTAGCCCCAGAATTCCTTGCGGCGGGCGCGTTCGGCGAAGTTGATGTAGTTGCGCGTCACGCCTCGCCAGAAATAACCCGGCAGTCCGCTATCGCGAACCGCGCCGTCTTCCGCCAGGCGGCCGAAATGCTGTGGGGCGGCTGAACCGGCAGCCGCCTTGGGCGGCGCGGCGCTTGCCGCTGGCGCAGCGGTGGCGGGACTGGCGGGCTGGGCGCGGATTGAAAAAACGTCGCGCGCCTGACCGCTTGCCGGCAGAAACTCGACCACAGCGCCGTTCGCGATCACGGTATCACGGCGCAGATCCTCGCGCGCGAAGGTGTAGCGGTTGCCGTCCGCCCCGGTGATGAAGCCGAAACCCTGGGCCTCGTCATAGTGAAGAACTTCGCCGCGCATTTAGCCTCGCCCCCGTGCAGGCACAGACTGTTCAAAGTTGCGGCGGACTGCAAGGGGGTGGACGAAATGGAGGGCGAACGGTTCAGGCATGAGTTGCTTTATTTTCCGGTGCGTTGGCGCTGCCCCTCACCTGCCTGCCGGCATCCTCTCCCCGTATAGTGGCGGGGAGAGGGGTCGCTGTTATCGACGATTCCGCCAATCGCCAACGTTGCAAGAGAGCGCCAAGGCTGCGGTCAGCCCTTTCTCCCCGTCACTATACGGGGAGAAACGCCCGGCAGGGCAATGAGGGGCAGCGCCTGCATCTGTAATTGGCCGATAAGAGCCTCAAACCGGCCGCTTCTTCGGTTTCTTGTTCTTCGGCGGTCCAGCCTTGTCGAATTTCGGTTTCCCGGCCCAAGGCTTTGCATCGCCGGGGGGCCGTTCCCGCTTCTCGAATTTCGGCTTGTGTGCGCTTTGCGGCGCCTCGAACGGGCGCTTGCCGCGATGCGGCTTCTTGTCGGGCTTCGGCGCCTGGTAGCCGGCCCGCGACAGGTCGGGCGTGCCGTCCAGGCGCTTCACCGCAATGTTGCCCTGCAATTTCTTGTCGGGGCCGACGGCGGCGAGGAAGCGATCGGCCCAGTCGGCCGCGATCTGCACGTAGGTCTCATCCTGCTGCATCTTGATGGAGCCGANGGCGAGGAAGCGATCGGCCCAGTCGGCCGCGATCTGCACGTAGGTCTCATCCTGCTGCATCTTGATGGAGCCGATCTCGCGCTTGGAGATGTTGCCGGTGCGGCACAGCATCGGGATCAGCCAGCGCGGCTCGGCATTTTGCTTGCGCCCGATCGACAGCGAGAACCAGACACTGTCGCCGAAATCGTCGCGCCGGCCTGGCGCTTCATCGCGGCGCTCGAATTTTTCGCCCGCCGGTTTGTCACGCGAAGGCGTGAACGGTGCGACATCCGTAAGCTCCTCGGGCGCCGAGCGGCTGGCGCGGCATTGGCGCACGAAGGCGGCCGCAATCTGTTCGGCGCCATGCCTGGCCAGAAGCGCGTCGATGAAGCCGCGCTCGTCCTCGGCCACCGGCTCGTCGAAGGCTGGATCGGCAAGGATGCGCTCGTCGTCGCGCTTGATCACGTCGTCGGCCGAGGGCGGGCTCGCCCATGTCGCCTTCAGCCCTGCATTCTGCAGCAGGCGCTCGGTGCGCTTGCGGGCGCCGTTGGGCACGATCAGCGCGCTGACACCCTTGCGGCCGGCGCGGCCGGTACGGCCGCTGCGATGCAGCAGCGTTTCGGGATTGGTCGGCAGATCGGCATGGATGACCAGTTCGAGATTGGGCAGGTCGATGCCGCGCGCGGCGACATCCGTGGCGATGCAGACTTTGGCGCGTCCGTCGCGCATCGCCTGCAGCGCGTGGGTGCGTTCGTTCTGGCTGAGCTCGCCCGACAGTGCGACGACGGAAAAATTGCGGTTGTTGAAGCGTGCCGTCAGATGATTGACGGCGGCGCGGGTGTTGCAGAACACCAGCGCGTTCTTCGCCTCGTAAAAGCGCAGCACGTTGATGATGGCGTTCTCGCGGTCGGGATAGGCGACATTCAGCGCCCGGTATTCGATATCGAGATGCTGCTTTTCCTCGCCGCCGGCCGAGATGCGTACGGCGTCGCGCTGATAGCCTTGCGCCAGCGTGGCGATCGAGCGCGGCACGGTGGCCGAAAACATCAGCGTGCGGCGCTGAGCCGGTGCGGCATCGAGGATGAATTCGAGGTCCTCGCGAAAGCCGAGGTCGAGCATCTCGTCGGCCTCGTCCAGCACCACGGCTTTCAGCGCCGACATGTCGAGGGAGTTGCGGGTGATGTGGTCGCGCAGGCGGCCGGGCGTGCCGACGACGATGTGGGCGCCGCGCTCCAGCACGCGCCGTTCGGAGCGCATGTCCATGCCGCCGACGCAGGACGCGACGGTGGCGCCGGTCGGCGCGTAGAGCCATTGCAATTCGCGCATCACCTGCAGAGCGAGCTCGCGCGTCGGCGCCACGGCCAGCGCCAGCGGTGCGCTAGCCTGGTCAAAACGTTCGGCGCTTCCAAGAAGGGTCGGCGCCAAAGCGAGGCCGAAGGCGACGGTCTTGCCTGAGCCGGTCTGCGCCGACACCAGAGCGTCGGACTCGCCGAGCTCCAGCACGGCCTTCTGCACTGGCGTCAGCTCGGTATAGCCGCGTTTTTCCAGCGCTTCTGCCAGCGCAGGAACAATAGCTTCGAAATTGGACATCTCACTCTTTCGGAATTCAGGGTCTGGGCTCATCATGGAGCACATGCCGGGGCTGACGCACGCCAGCCAAACACTATTTGGGCGTTCGTACTTCTTGCGGCCGCTATTGTACAGGGCAGGCGTGTGCCTGGCCGCAATTGACTCCTGACGCAAACCGCGTAAAAGCCGGCATCGAACGGGATCATTTTCGATGCGCGGCCTTCTGATGGCTCTTCTTGCCTTCGACTTCCCCGGCCACAATCATGGGGCCGGGCGCGTCGGCGCGTCTTACCGTTCCAGCAAAACCATGGCCAAAAAAACCACCACCACGGTGTGATTCCCTTGGCCTAACCACCCTCTCCCGGGTCCGGCCCGGGGGACGGAACCCGCATTGGCCGGCGGGTTTTCTCCAAAAACCAAGCGGAGAGGGACAGGAGATTTCTGATGAGTTTCAAGGTTGCGGTAGTCGGCGCCACGGGCAATGTGGGTCGCGAAATGCTCAACATACTGGAAGAGCGCGGCTTTCCGGTAAGCGAAGTCGTGGCGCTGGCCTCGCGGCGCAGCCAGGGCACCGAAGTGTCGTTCGGCGACCGTTCGCTGAAGGTCAAGACGCTCGACCAGTATGATTTTTCCGACACCGACATCTGCATCATGTCGGCCGGCGGCAACGTCTCGAAGGAGTGGTCGCCGAAGATCGGCAAGCAGGGCTGCGTCGTCATCGATAACTCGTCGGCCTTCCGCTACGACCAGGACGTGCCGCTGATCGTGCCGGAAGTGAACCCGGATGCGATCTCGCTGTTCACCCGCAAGAACATCATCGCCAATCCGAATTGCTCGACGGCGCAGCTGGTCGTGGCGCTGAAGCCGCTGCACGATGTCGCCACCATCAAGCGCGTCGTCGTCGCCACCTATCAGTCGGTGTCCGGCGCCGGCAAGGAGGGCATGGACGAACTCTTCACCCAGACGCGCGCGGTGTTCGTCGCCGATGGCGTCGAGGTCAAGAAGTTCACCAAGCGCATCGCCTTCAACGTCATTCCGCATATCGACGTCTTCCTCGACGACGGCTCGACCAAGGAAGAGTGGAAGATGGTCGCCGAGACCAAGAAGATGCTCGACCCCAAGATCAAGCTGACGGCGACCTGCGTGCGCGTGCCGGTGTTCATCGGCCATTCCGAAGCCGTCAACATCGAGTTCGAAAAGCCGATCACCGCCGACGAGGCGCGCGACATCCTGCGCGAAGCGCCGGGCTGCCAGGTCTTGGACAAGCGCGAGGATGGCGGCTACATCACGCCGCTGGAATCGGCCGGCGAGGACGCCACCTTCATCTCGCGCATCCGCGAGGATTCGACCATCGACAACGGCCTGTCGATGTGGATTGTCTCCGACAATCTGCGCAAGGGCGCGGCGCTGAACGCGGTGCAGATCGCCGAGCTGCTGGTCGAGCGCGGCCTGATCCAGCCGAAGAAGAAGGCGGCATAGTTTATTCGCTCACGGGCCGTATCGCCGCTGCCGCGGCGGGCCCTCCGCGGGGGCGCCGGAAAGCCGGCGGCCCGCAGTCGCGGGCTCGGCCTTCGGCCGAAGCCTTCCTTCTCCCCGTTCACGGGGAGAAGGTCCCGGCAGGGGGATGAGGGCAGCGCTGACCTTTGTTGAGAAACGCCTTTGAACGATCCCACCAAAATCGTGCTGCGCCCCGCCACGGCTTTGGATGCCGCGACCATCGCCATTGTCATGCGGGCCGCACTTGGCTCGTTCTCCTGGATGCCGGTCATCCACACGCCGGATGAGGATCTTGCCTTCATCCGCGAGATCGTGCTGTCCCGGCAGCAGGTGACGGTCGCCGAGGCCGGCACGGCATTGTCGGCTTCATTGCCCTGAGCGGCGATTGGGTGGAACAGCTCTATCTCGACCCCGCCTGGACGGGGCAAGGCATCGGCAGCCGGCTGCTGGTGCAAGCGACCGCCGCGCTACGGATCGTTAAACTGCATTGCTTCCAGGCCAACACCGGCGCGCGTCGCTTCTACGAGCGCCATGGCTTTCGCCCCGAGGCGTTCGGCGCGGGCACCACCAACGAAGAAGGCCTGCCGGATATTCTCTACGTGCGTCGAGCTTGATATTCAGCCGGCGTTATCCTTGGCCAGTTGGCGCAATAACTCCATCGCTTCCTCGGCCCGCTCAGCGGGCACGAACAGATGGTCATGATAGAAAGCAGAGACCGGATTGACGCCCATGCCGGCGGCGGCCAGCCGGGCGGTGATGGCGGCGAGGAAGCCGACGGCTTCCAGCGAGGAGTGGACGTTCAGGGTGATCATGCGGCAGCGGAACGAAGCGGTCAGCCCGGCCGCCCGTGCCGCGTCCTCGGTCACGATCAGTGTCACACCCTCGCGCTCGCGAAAGACCATCACGGGATCGAGGCCTGCCTGCCGGCTGATTCCAGGTGTGAGCGTAGCGAACACGTAGACGTCCGGCAGCAGTTCCGGCGTCATCGCCGCCAGCAGCTTTTTCAGATCAGTCTCGCCGGCCATTCGCTCGTCTCTCTCCCAGCCCTATCAATAGCCGTGACTGGTGGATGTCGATAGTCCGTCAATGGACAGCACCCCCCTCTGCCCTGCCGGGCATCTCCCCCGCAAGGAGGGAGATCGGCGGTTTCGATGCTCCGCTCATTCATGGAACATTGCCGAAGCGGTCGAGCGTGTAATCTCCCCCCTTGCGGGGAGATGGCCGGCGGGCCAGAGGGGGGTGTGAAGGATCGCCACGCAGCGGCTTTTGCTTGCTGCTACCCAAAAAGAATCCGCACCCTGTAGGATCGCCGCCCCATCGCTCGTCCTTGGTCCGAAGCCAGCAAACGGCTCGAGCCGCTTAGGAGGGAACACCCGTGAGTATTTCTCAAACCATGCCCGTCTCATCGGGCGCCCTGTGGACCGGCCGCGTGCTCAGCGGCCTCATCATCCTGTTCATGATCTTCGACGGCGTCATCAAGCTGCCGCCGCTCGATGTCGTCACCCAGACCATGGTGCCGCTCGGCTGGCCGGCCGATGTCAATGTCGCGCGCACGCTCGGCATTGTCGGGCTGATCTCGACCGCGCTCTATGCGCTGCCCCGCACCTCGGTGCCCGGCGCCATCCTGCTCACCGGCTATCTCGGCGGCGCCATCGCCACAAACATGCGCGTCGGCAGCCCGTTGTTTTCGCACACGCTGTTTAGCGTCTATCTCGGCATCATCCTGTGGGGCGGTCTCTATCTGCGCGACCCAAACGTGCGCGCCCTGATCCCGTTCAGCCGTTAAGCGAGGAGAAAAACATGCTCAGCACCATTCTCATCATCCTGGTCGTCATCATCGCCGCCGTGCTCATCTATGCGGCGACGAGGTCGAATGATTTCGTCACCGCCCGCACCGCCAGCATCAAGGCCGCGCCGGAAGCGATCTTTCCGCTGATCAACAATTTCAAGCACTGGCCGGAGTGGTCACCCTACGAAAAGCTCGACCCCGAGATGAAGCGCACGCTGTCGGGCGCTGATGCCGGCAAGGGCGCCGCCTACGCCTGGGAAGGCAATGCCAAGGCCGGCAAGGGACGCATGGAGATCGTCAATTCCGTGCCATCCTCGCTGGTGTCGCTGAAGCTCGACTTCGAGAAGCCGTTCCGGGCCAACAACAGCGTCGACTTCACCCTGAAGCCCTCGGGCGACACCACCGCAGTCACCTGGGCAATGCGCGGCAGCCGGCCCTTCATTGCCAAGCTTTTGGGCCTCTTCATGAATTTCGATACGCTGATCGGCAAGGATTTCGAGGCTGGCCTCGCCAATCTGAAGAAGGCCACTGAAAGGTAAAACGTCCTGCATTTCAACAAGCTCGGCGGCGGTCGTTACGAATGTGACAGGCGGGCGCACCGGGATCTCTCACGTCTTCGGGATCAAATCAGCTGTCTGGGAGTTAGAGCCGTGGCGGCGAGGACGGCGATCCGCGTGAGAGAGGAACGACAATGAAAAAAGCGATGATCATTCTGGTACTGGCGACCGCACTGGGTGCGTGCTCGCAAACCGAAAAGGGTGCCGCGGTCGGCGGTCTCGGCGGCGCGGCGGTTGGCGCAGCTGTGGCAAATGATCCGGTTCAGGGCGCCGTCGTCGGCGGCGCCGTCGGCGCCGTAGCCGGCGCGCTGATCGGCCGTGCCAGCGAAAGCGGTCAATGTCGCTACCGCGGCCGCAACGGGCGCACCTATATCGCCAGCTGCCCCGACGGTTATTGAACACAGCCAGGTCCAACATCGGAAACCGGCGGCTATAGATCGCCGGTTTCGCTGTTGCCCAAGGCAGCTGGACCATGGCTGGCTGCGCTACAGCAATCCCCGGATATGCTCCCAAGCCAGGCGGCCCAGGCGCGTGTCGGCGTCGTCATTGCCGCCATGGGCATGCAGCCTCGAGCGCGGCGTGATTTCGCCCGGCAGCAGAATGCGGTGGCCGGCGTCGGGCACTGAGACGAGGCAGGTGGTCATTGCGGTGTCCTGGCGACGCCGAACGATCGACTGGGCAAAATCCAGCGATGGCCATAGCGCGTCGTCGCCGCCTGCAACCAGAACAATGTCGGCTGAAATAGCTTCGACGGGAATGGCAGCCTTGGCCGCTGCGTCCTTGAAGGTTTGCAAGGCACGTAGGAAGAGCCCCCGGTAGGACACCAGACCATCGACATACTCAGCGTTCCAAGCGGGATTGCTTGGGACAAACGGCAAAGGAATCCCCTCGAGCGTCCACGACGATCGTTCCGGCCAGCTGACGCCGTCGCGGCCCGGCCCGATATTGCCCCAGACCACCGATGTCGGGCTGATCGCAACCACGGCGTCAATGCGTGGATCATGAGCCGCCGCAAGCAGGGAGGCCTCGGCGCCTTTCGAGGTCCCGACATAGACGATGCGCCGGCATCCCATTTGGACAAGATAGTCGGTCGCCGCGAAAAACGTTTCGAGCGGGATCTCGCAAATGCCGGGCACCTGACCTTCGCCGCCAAACCATTGCAGCGCGAGAGCGGATGCTCCTTCCTTGGCAAAGAGCCGGGCGCGGGTGACGTCGATGCGGCCGCTCGATCCGCTGAGCACGACGACGCCTGTCGTGGCGCCGGCGCATCGCAACAGCGCTCCGGCTACGCCGCCGAAAAGGGTCTCTTCCGTGACGGTCCGCTCAGTCATCTTTCGTTCGAACGCATATGACATCGCCGCACATTAGCAATGCGATGACGCGATGCTTATTCGGCGGTGGCGGCTTCCGCTTCGGCCGGGGCTGCAGCAGCGGCGGCAACGGCGGCGGCAGCGTCTTCCTGGGCCTTCTTCAGCAGAGAGGCGCGTTCCTGTGCCTTCTTGCCGGGCTCGGCCTTCTTCGGGTTGGAGCGGGCTTCGCGCTTGAGGAGGCCGGCCTCATCGAGGAAGCGCAGCACGCGGTCGGTCGGCTGGGCGCCGTGCGACAGCCAATGCTTGACGCGGTCGGCGTCGACCTTGACGCGCTCGCCGTCCTTGGGCAGCAGCGGGTTCCACGAGCCGATCGACTCGATGAACCGGCCGTCGCGCGGCGAACGGGCGTCGGCGATGACGACGTGGTAGTAAGGGCGCTTCTTCGAGCCCGCACGGGCCAGTCTGATCTTCAAGGGCATTTCATTTCTCCTAAAATTTCTGATCTCAGTGTTGGGTTAATGGCTTTGTCTGGTGCAGGTCGTTGTCCCAAAACCGCTGCGCACTTTTGGGCGACATGCACTTTGTTAGCCGGTTTTGCTTGCGCCGTTGGACGCGGCGATCTGCTCGTGATGGCGGATCACTTCGCGGACGACGAAGTTGAGGAATTTTTCCGCGAAATCGGGGTCGAGATGGGCGTCCTCCGCCAACTGGCGAAGGCGGGTGATCTGCTCCTGCTCGCGCGCCGGGTCGGCGGGCGGCAGGCCATGCTCGGCCTTGAGCACGCCGACCGCCTTGGTGCAGCGGAAGCGCTCGGCGAGCATATGGATGAGGGCGGCGTCGATGTTGTCGATCGAGGCGCGATAGCCGGCCAGGATGGTGCGTGCGTCGGCCATGTCTTTTTCTTCGTTCATAGCGTCCTCACTTCTTCCTTCCGAGGCCGGGCAGACCACCGCCGCCAAGGCCGGGAAGCTTCATGCCGCCGGGCAGACCGGGCAGGCCACCGCCGCTCGGGGTGGGCAGGCCCTTCATGCCGCCAAGACCGGGCATCTGCTTCTGCAAGGCTTCGAGCTGCTTGGGATCCATCTTGGAGAGGTCGGGCATGCCGCCGCCCATCATGCCCCCGGGGCCGCCCGGCATCATGCCGCCGAGGCCCATCTTGGAGGCAAGGCCGCCCATCATGCCGCGCATCAGGCCGCCGCCTTTGCCCTTGCCGCCCATCGCCTTCATCATGTCGGCCATGCCGCGATGCATTTTCAAGAGCTTGTTGATCTCGGCCGCATCCGTGCCTGAGCCGGCGGCGATGCGCTTCTTGCGCGAATGTTTCAGCATGTCCGGATTGGCGCGCTCGGCCTTGGTCATCGACGAGATGATGGCGAGCTGGCGGCCGAACATCTTGTCGTCGAGGCCGGCGGCGGCCATCTGGTCCTTCATTTTGCCCATGCCGGGCATCATGCCCATGATGCCGCCCATGCCGCCCATTTTCGACATCTGCTGAAGCTGGCCGGCAAGGTCGTTCAGGTCGAACTTGCCCGACTGCATCTTCTTGGCCATCGCCGCCGCCTGCTCGGCGTCGATGTGTTCGGCGGCCTTTTCGACCAGCGAGACGATGTCGCCCATGCCGAGGATGCGGTCTGCAATACGCTTGGGGTGGAATTCCTCCAGCCCGTCCATCTTTTCGCCGGTGCCGATCAGCTTGATCGGCTTGCCGGTGACGGCGCGCATCGAAAGCGCGGCACCGCCACGGCCGTCGCCGTCCATGCGAGTCAGCACCAGGCCGGTGATGCCGACGCGCTCATCGAAGCTTTTGGCAAGGTTGACGGCGTCCTGGCCGGTCAGCGAATCCGCGACCAGCAGGATTTCGTGCGGGCTCGACACCTTCTTGATGTCGGCCATCTCCACCATCAGCGGCTCGTCAATATGGGTGCGGCCGGCGGTGTCGAGGATGACGACGTCATGACCGCCGAGCTTGGCTGCCTGGACGGCGCGCCTGGCGATGTCGACCGGGTTCTGGCCCGCAATGACAGGCAGGGTCGCGACTTTGACCTGCTCGCCGAGCTGGCGCAGCTGCTCTTGCGCCGCGGGCCGCCGCGTGTCGAGCGAGGCCATCAGAACCTTCTTGTTCTGGCGCTCGGTCAGGCGCTTGGCGATCTTGGCGGAGGTCGTCGTCTTGCCGGAGCCCTGCAGGCCGACCATCATGATGACGACCGGCGCCGGCGCATTGAGGTCGATGGCGACGCCCTCGGCGCCGAGCATGTCGACCAACTCGTCATGGACGATCTTGACGACCATCTGTCCGGGCTTGATCGACTTGACGACAGCCGCGCCGACGGCCTTCTCGCGCACCTTGTCGGTGAAGGAACGCACCACTTCCAGCGCAACGTCGGCTTCGAGCAGCGCACGGCGCACCTCGCGCAACGCCGCCGAGACATCAGCCTCCGACAGCGCGCCGCGGCCGGTCAGGCCGTTCAGGATGGAGCCAAGGCGCTCCTGAAGTGATTCAAACATTGGTCAACCCGCCGCGCGAGAGCGCCTTGGATTCATGGTGATCCCTGTCGGGCCGATGGCCCTCCACGCCTCTTGTGCGCTCCTGCAGCGATTCAAACATTCCGTTTCCTTTTCTCAGGCACCCCGATGGTGCCCGAGAGGTAGTGCGTTCGCGCCGCTCATCCAAGCAAAGCTCAAAACCAAAAAGCACCCGGGGGCGCTCAGCGCTGCCGGGTGTTGGCCTCCAGGATCTGTTTACAGCACCCACCTCAAAAGGTTTGGCGTCCTGGTCGGCTTGCTCGGAGGGATACTCGTCGCGGATTTCGGGGCTGTAGACAGGAAATCGGCCGAAGAGTCAAGACAAGGGCGGCTTGCCGGTCTCTGGGTCGGTCCCTGTTTAGTTCACCCTGCATCCCGAGGGTCGGCCGTAACCTTCAGCGGCGAGCGCGGGTGCAGAAGCAGCAGCATCGTCAGCAAGGTGCAGACGATACCGATGCCGGCGATGATGACGGCATCCGTCGTCGTCCAGTCCGGACCTTCCAGCGGCTTGGCGTTGAACAGGGCGAAGGAATTGTAGTTCTCCTGATGCGAGATCAGCAGGAAGCCGGTGAGATTGTTGCCGAGATGGGCGCCGAAGGCGGCGCCGAGATTGCCGGTGACATAAACCACCAGCGTCAACAGCAAGGCGAACGCGGCGATCGAGGCCAGCACGCAGGCGTTGATGGCGGGGGTCGAGCCCGGGCTCCAATGCAAGGAGGTGAACAGCAAAGCGGGCAATAGCGCCCACACGTAAGGGCTCTCGAAGCGCCTGGCCAGGCCGCGCAGCAGATAGCCGCGGAACAGCATCTCCTCGGACGAGGTCTGCAGCAGGGTCAGCGCCACGATCGGGAGCAGGAACAGCAGCCAGGTCGACAGGTTGATCGTGCCGCGGGCGATTTCGGGCTGTAGCCAGTAGAGCAGGATTTCGGAAAGCGCCGATGTGATCAGCACCGCGACCAGGCCCTTGAGGAAGCCCGACAAGGACACGCGGCGGCTGGCACCGAAAAGCGCCGAGAGCGGCTCGCCATGGACGAAACGCATGGCAAGCCAGAGGCCGAGCCAGATGCCGGCAAACGAGGTGAGTGCGGTGAGTATGCCGATGGGCGAGCCCAGAAAGCCCTGAAGCGGCCCGCGCGGATCGCCCGGCAATACATGCCAGAGGATGGCGACATAGGTGCCGCCAAGCACCACAACCAGGGTGATCGCCACCCAGAACAGGACGACGACCGCCGTTCCGATTATCAGCCGCGGCAGGTTCGTCTTTTCGGTGGCCGTGTTGCGATAGCGCTCGAAGGCGGTTGGATCTGATATCACGCGAGTTCCTCTGCCGAACGCATCGGGTCGCATGATCTAGGGGATCGTCGGCTCTCGCGCAATTGCTGCTGTTTCAGCGAGCCCTTGTGCCGCCCTCAGCCTCGGCAGGAGGGCGGCACGAGTTCACTTGTCATTCTTTCTAGGCAAAATCAGCGCACGACGTACATGATGCGCCGTGTCTGCGGGTCGACCAGCGCCTGCTGGCCATTCACATAGACGTAGCGGTAGCGGTAGTCGGGGATTTCGCGTAGTTCGACCGTGTCGGGCAAGGTAGCACCGGTCACCACCTCGCCCTCGAGATAGACCGGATCGAGCCGGTGCGTGCTGACATAGGTGCCGACTTCCGCCGGTGGCCTGTCGATGGGGTCGACGGGGCCGTCGTCGGACAGAATCGTACCGGTATAGGTATCGGGATAATCATCCTGCGGCGGTGTAACCACGGTGATGGCGGCGTCGGCGGGGCGGCGTGTCAGAACGACCCGGTTGCCGCCGAAATCGGCCGTGACATAGTCGGAATAGACCCAGCCCTGGCCTCCGGCTTCGGCAATGGTGCACCATTTGCTGTTTTCGATGCAGCCATTGAGCGTCGCCGACTGGCCGGCGGCGAGCACGCCGATCACAGGATATTGCGGGCCGGGGCCGGCGCGCACATTAAGGTCGGTGACGGCCGAGACGGCGGTATCGGCGAGTGCCGCACCCGACATCGCGACAAGCGCCCCGGCGACGGCCGGAAACAATATGCGTCTCATGATTTCTCTCCCTTTCATGGTCCCTCGCGACACCAAACGAAACCAGAGCGCATGCGTTCCGGCTAAAATACCGACGCCAGCTCACGATTTGTTCCGATTTCTTTCGGCAAACCGGTCAAAAGCTCATGCACGAAGCTGAGTTTCTGCGCCGTCACGTCCGAAATGACGAAGGGATAAAGGTCGGGCAGGCCCATGCAGCGGTTGATCGAGTTGGAGGCTTCCGAGAGTACCAGCCAGCGGGCGAGAATCTTTCCGAACGGCTCGGGCACGGCGTTGGGTTCCGCGGGCGCCGCCTGCAACCGGCCGCCGGTGTCGCCTTGCGGCAGCACATTGGTCTCCATCGTCTCAAGCTGGCCGAGTGGAAAATTCAGCGCGTGCACCATCTCCAGCGTGTCGGTGATGTGGAGATGGTGCGCCCAGGTCTCGGCCCAGTCTTCCCATGGATGCGACGTCGCATAGGCGGAGATGTGGTTCTGCTGCCAGTCGGGCGCAGCGCCATTGGCGTAATAGGCCTTCAGCGCCCGCTCGTAGTCCGGGCGTTCGTCGCCGAACAGCGCCCGGAAGGCTTCGAGCCGTTGCGGCACGTCGCGGATGAGCCGGTCCCAGTAGTAGTGGCCAAGCTCATGACGGAAATGACCAAGCAGCGTGCGGTAATTTTCGCCCATCTCGACGCGCCGCCGCTCGCGCTCGGCCGAGTCCGCCTCGGCGACGTTGAGCGTGATCAGGCCGTTGTCGTGGCCGGTAAGGATGCGTTCGCCGCCGGGACCGCCGCCGATCGGATCGGCAAGGAAGTCGAAGGCGAGGCCGATTTCGTCGCCGTGCTTGTGCTTGGGCGCGACCGGAAGGCCGAAGGCGAGCAGCGAATAGACGGCGCGCTTCTTGGCCGCCTCGACGCGTATCCAGCGGCGGCGGTTGCCGTCGACGGAGAGGTCGGGGATCAGCTGGTTCAGCAAGCAGGCGCGGCAGTAGGTATGGCCCGGTTCGGCCATCCAGTTGCAGGCGCATTCATCCGCATTGGTGCAGTGGAAGATGCCGTCGACGTCAGACAAGGCAAAGCGCGCATGCTCGGGATCGTAAAGCACGAGACTCCCGCAATTCAGGCACTGCGCATTCTCGAAGTAGAGGCGGTGGCCGCAATGCGGGCAGTCGAACAGTTTCATGTCGATCTCGATGCGTCAGGCGTTGGCGTATGGCGTCAGAGGAGGAATATGGTGCGGAGCGGCGCCTCGCCCAAACGCCCGCCACGGGCCGCCGTTCCATGCCCCCGTCGCCTCTTTTTACCCGAGCAGCGAATTCGCCTGCCCGGCGCCCGGGCGTTTCGGCCACAATAAGCACTTGATCGTAAGCAAATTCCGCTGCATTGGCCAGCGTAGCGCCGGGGGTACGGTGACAATGGCGCGTTTCGCTGGCAAGTTCGCAACCGGGACGTGATTCAGGCAATCAGGAGAGAAAGCATGGCATTGCTTGCCAAGGGAAAGATTATTGCTGCCGCGGTGGTCGCGGTACTTGCGCTGGCGACGGGCGCGCAGGCGGCGGCCAGCTGCGGCAAGACCGGCGCGGGCTTCGAAGCGTGGAAGCAGGACTTTGCCGCGCAGGCCAGGTCCGAAGGTGTCGGCGGGAAGGGTCTGGCTGCTCTGGCCGGTGCCAGCTACGCGACAAAGACAATCTCCGTCGACCGCGCCATCCACAAGGCGTTCAGCGGTTCGGTGGACGCCTTCATGAAGCGCCGTGGCGGAGCTGCTATCATTTCCAGAGGCCGTGCGCTGAAGAAGTCGAATGCGGCGATGTTCGACAGGATCGAGAGCAATTATGGGGTGTCGCCGGGCGTGTTGCTGGCCATCTGGGGCATGGAAACCGGCTTCGGAGCCTCCCTGGGCAACCAGAACACGGTCTCCGCCATTCTGACGCTTGCCTATGATTGCCGTCGCCCGGGCTTCTTTTACCCGCATGCCATTGCGGCGCTGAAGCTGGTCGATCGCGGCGCGCTGAGCGCCTCGTCGGTTGGGGCTGCGCATGGCGAGATCGGCCATACGCAGTTCCTGCCCGGCAATGTCCTGAAGTATGGCGTCGGCAACGGAAATCTGCGCGACAAGGCGACGGCCTTGGCTTCGACGGCCAACTTCCTCAAGGCTCATGGCTGGCGGGCCGGTGCGAGCGCGAGTGCGAATATGGGGGCCATCGCCGGCTGGAATTCCGCCAGCGTCTACCAGCAGGCCATCGCCCAGATCGCCGACGCGATCGACGGCAGCTGAACGATAATCTTCATTCGACATGAAAGCCCGGCCAACGCCGGGCTTTTTTGTTGGTGCATGGCCATGCGAATAATCAAGAGCCCAGCGTTAGCCCCTCTTGGCAGTCTCCGCCGGGTTGCCCGGAATAGTAGTTGGACTCAACCCTTGCGGCTCCTTGCCGCCAGCGTCCTCAGCCGCAGCGCGTTGAGGCGGATGAAGCCGGCGGCGTCCTTCTGGTCGTAGGCGCCGCGGTCATCCTCGAAGGTGACCAGTGCGTCGGAATAGAGCGTCTTCTTGGATTTGCGGCCGGTGACCATGACATTGCCCTTGTAGAGTTTCAGGCGCACCGTGCCTTCGACGTCTTCCTGGCTCTTGTCGATCATCGCCTGGAGCATCAGCCGCTCGGGCGAGAACCAGAAGCCGTTGTAGATCAGCTCGGCGTAGCGCGGCATGAACTCGTCCTTGAGGTGGCCGGCGCCGCGGTCGAGCGTGATCGATTCGATGGCGCGGTGGGCGACGATCAGGATGGTGCCGCCGGGGGTCTCGTAGACGCCGCGCGATTTCATGCCGACGAAGCGGTTCTCGACCAGATCGAGCCGGCCGATGCCATTGTCGCGGCCAAGATCGTTAAGCGCCGTCAGCATGGCGGCCGGCGACAGCTTCTTGCCGTTCAGTGCAATCGGATCGCCCTTCAAAAATTCGATCTCGATCTCGGTGACCTTGTCCGGCGCCTCCATCGGCGAGACGGTGCGCTGATGGACGAATTCCGGCGGCTCGCTCCACGGGTCTTCCAGCACCTTGCCCTCGGAAGAGGAGTGCAGAAGGTTGGCGTCGACCGAGAACGGCGCCTCCCCCCGCTTGTCCTTGGCCACCGGGATCTGGTGCTGCTCGGCGAAGTTGATCAGGTCGGTGCGCGACTTGAACGACCAGTCGCGCCATGGCGCGATGACCTTGATGTCGGGATTCAGCGCATAGGCCGACAGCTCGAAGCGGACCTGGTCGTTGCCCTTGCCGGTCGCGCCGTGCGCAATGGCATCGGCGCCGACCTCCTGGGCGATCTCGACCAGGTGCTTGGAAATCAACGGGCGGGCGATCGAGGTGCCGAGCAGATAGGTGCCTTCATAGACGGCGTTGGCGCGAAACATCGGGAAGACGAAATCCGAGACGAATTCCTCGCGCACATCGACGACGCGGATATCCTTGATGCCCATCATCTCGGCCTTCTTGCGCGCCGGCTCCAGCTCGCCACCCTGGCCGAGATCGGCGGTGAAGGTGACGACTTCGGCGCCGAGCTCGGTCTGCAGCCATTTCAGGATGATGGAGGTGTCGAGACCGCCGGAATAGGCGAGCACGACCTTCTTGACGTCTTTTGTCTTGGGCATTGCTGGGGACATTTTGGCGGTTCCGCGCGTGAGTTTCGCGGGCGAGGTATCACGGCATTTCCGGCCAGCGCAAGGGATGAACGGGCGCCGGCCGCCGCAGCCGCTGGACCAGATGCCCACGCCAGTCAGTTGCTGGCGTGAGCGGGGAGGCTGCGTTATAGACCGACGATCATTCGCCAGGGGCCACCGATGTCCTTCATTCCCGACACCACAACACTGATCCAGTTCGCCATCGCCACCATGATCCTGGCGATCACGCCGGGGCCGGATATGACGCTGTTCGTCTCGCGAACACTGAGCCAGGGCCGCGCCGCCGGCTTTGCCTCGCTGGCGGGTGCTCTGTTCGGCACGCTGATCCATACAACTTTGGTGGCGGTCGGCATCTCGGCGCTGATCGTCGCCTCGCCGATGGCCTTCCTGGTGCTGAAAATCTTCGGCGCCGCCTATCTGGTGTTCCTGGCCTGGCAGGCGATGACCAAGGGCTCGGCGTTTTCACCGCAGAAGAAGAACGGGCCGCAGATTTCGCTGTTCCGCAGCTGGGCCGCCGGACTCGGCGTCAATTTGCTCAACCCGAAGATCATCCTGTTCTTCATGACGTTTCTGCCGCAGTTCGTCTCGGCTCACGATCCGAACGCGCCGGGAAAACTGTTCTTCCTCGGCCTCATGTTCATCGTGCTGTCGATCCCTGTGACGGCGCCGATGGTGTTTGCCGCGGAAAGGTTTTCGGCGGCGATGAAGGCCAGCCCGCGGGTGACGCGGGTCGTCGACTATCTCTTTGCCGGTGTGTTTTCGGCCTTCGCGCTCAAGATCCTGACCGCTCAGGCGAAGTAGCGGCCTGCCACCAGCTTCCGGCCCAGCGGCCGGCGCTTAGCCAGTAGAAGATGCCGCCGACCATGCCGCAGCCGATCACCGCGGCGATGGCGCGCGGTTCGGTGACGTCGAAATCCACGTTCTGGTGGACGAAGCCGAGGAAGGCCGCGGCCACGACGCCGCCCGCGAGTGCATAGAACAGCCAGTCGCGGCGGCTGAGGACCTCGGAGATCAGGATTGCGACCACCGCCGGTATCAAAGCGAAATAGGCGACAAACAGCGCCACGAACGGGATCGAAAAATACAGCGCCGCGGCCGCCGCTGGGTGCGCATCGTCCGGCATATAACCGACGGAAGCCAGGAACAGCACGTTGAGAAAGGCGCTCGCCGCCAATGAGGCGACGACATAGCCGAACAGGATGACAGCGAAACGGAGGATATAGGCGAAGAGGCGGCTCACGCCTCGCCATGCCCCGCAATCATCATGGCTTCCAGCGCCAGGCGGTCGACCTTGCGCATGCGTTCGGAGTCGGATTTGAGCTGGCCGCAGGCGGCGAGGATGTCGCGGCCGCGCGGGGTGCGGATCGGCGAGGCATAGCCGGCATTGTTGATGTAGTCGGCAAACTTCTCGATCGTCTCCCAGTCCGAGCACTGGTAGTTGGTGCCCGGCCACGGGTTGAACGGGATCAGATTGATCTTGGCTGGAATGCCCTTGAGCAGCTTGATCAGGCCCTTGGCGTCCTCGATGGAATCGTTGACGTCCTTCAGCATCACATATTCGAAGGTGATGCGCCTGGCGTTGGACAGGCCGGGATAGGCGCGGCAGGCCTCGATCAGTTCCTTCAGCGGATACTTCTTGTTGATCGGCACAAGCAAGTCGCGCAGATCGTCATTGGTGGCGTGCAGCGAGATCGCCAGCATGACCCCTATCTCCTCGCCGGTGCGGAAGATCTCGGGCACCACGCCGGAGGTCGAGAGCGTAATGCGGCGCTTCGACAGCGACAGTCCGTCGCCGTCGGAGGCAATCAGCAGCGCCTTCTTCACCGCCTCGAAATTGTAGAGCGGCTCGCCCATGCCCATCATGACGACGTTGGAGACTTTTCTGCCCTCGGCAGGGACGATGGCGCCGTCGGGTGTGTCGCGGTCGGGGAAATCGCCGAGCCGGTCGCGGGCGGTGAGCAATTGCGCCAGGATCTCTTCCGCCGTCAAATTGCGCACCAGCTTCTGTGTGCCGGTGTGGCAGAACGAACAGGTCAGCGTGCAGCCGACCTGCGAGGAGATGCAGAGCGTGCCGCGGCCTATTTCGGGGATGTAGACGGTCTCGATCTCGACGGGACGGCCGGCACCGCGCGGCGGAAAGCGGAACAGCCACTTGCGCGTGCCGTCGGAGGAAATCTGCTCCTCGACGATTTCGGGCCGGGCGACGGTAAAATGCTTGTCGAGTTCGGCGCGCAGATCCTTGGAGATGTTGAACATGCCGGCAAAATCGGAGACGCCGCGCACATACATCCAGTGCCAGAGCTGTTGGGCGCGCATTTTCGCCTGGCGCTCGGGCACGATGCCGGCACTGATGAGGGCCTCGCCGAGCTCGGTCCGGGTCAGGCCGATCAGCGACGGCTTCTCGGGCGTGGCGCGAGTGCGCAACGCGTCGCGTGCGCCCTCAGTGGTGAGATCGAAGGAAAGGGTCATATCAGCGCCAATATAAGCGAATTGCGGCCGATTTCATCCATCGTGCCGAAAAGAAGCGCGGCGCATAGCACAGGTTGCGGCGAGAGTCATGCGGCGGGAACCGCGCCAGCCTACTTGCACTTGGCGATCGACGTCAGCGCGGCCGAGATGCCTTTCAGCGAAAACACATAGGTCGTCGGATTGCCGCGGCCGGACTTCGCCGAGACCTTCATGTCGGTGCCGGTCTTCATGGCGGCGATCAGCACCGGCTCTTCGGCGGCGTTCTCGACCCAGGCCGACTTGCCGCGGGTGAACATCGAGAACGTCTTCTTGTCGATGGTGACGGTGGCCTTGGAGCCTTCCTGGAATGTGTAGCCGGCGATGAATTGCGGCTCGTAGGACACTTGCTGGCCCGGGCGCTGGCTGACGAAGAAGAACATGTCGCCGTGATCGAGCGTCGGCGGCTGCTTGTCGGTCGGCACGGTGAGCACATAGCAGACCTTGCCGCCCTGCGCCTGGTAGCTGTAGGTGCCCCAGGCATTGTGCTGGCCGATCTTGGTCGCCTGCTGCGCCAGCGCCGGCGCGGCAAAGGCCACCAGGACCAGGCTCGAGACTAGTGCAATCAATCCGCGCATCGCTTTTCCCGTATTCCAAATGGTGCGGGGCAGGCCGGCTTGGCGTCCTGCCCGTCGCTTCATTTTGATTTAATCTGGGTTACCAAACGGTGAATTTCCCTTGGAAAAGGACATTCACCCATGGAAACCACCGCCATTTCCGCGCCGCTTCTTGAAAAAACGGCTTTCGCAATGTCCCTGCGGCGACTTGGAGGCCACGAAAGCGGCAAGAGTTTGACTTTTCCAACGGCCGCAGCGGAACCCGAAGCCAAGCCGCTATCGTCCTGTTTGAGCGGAGGATTTCTTCTGAACCCAGTTGCCAACGCGACGCCGATTCAGCTCTTGTCGGCGATCGCCTCCTTGGCGGCCTTGCGGTGCGCAGGGGTGATATGGGCGCTTACCGCGGAGATCGCGGCGGTCAGCACGGCGATGTCGTCGGTGAAGCCGAGGCCGAAGACGAAATCGGGTATGACGTCGACCGGCAGCACGAAATAGCCAAGCGCTGCCAGCAATATGCCCTTGGCACGCAAAGGCGTCTTCCTGTCGAGCGCGCAATAATAGCCGGCGACGACCTCTTCCATGAACGGAATCTGCCGGGCGGCCTTTTTGGCCGTGCGCCAGAATTTGGCGCGCACTTCACTCTCGTCGCCGAGCTTGCTGCCGAAGCCGAAGAAATCAAAACCGGGCTGCTGCGCCATCAATCCTCTCCTTGCCGGCCGTCGCGCTACGCGTTGCGCGCGGCCGCCACGGAAAATGTGGTGAAAGTCCCGGTCCACTGCAAGAGGATGGCGCCGATTTGGCGTTGCCGCCCCAGCGTTCAGCCGCCAGCATACCCATTCATCTTCTTGGCCAGCGCGATGTCGAGCGCGGTGACACCGCCGGCATCATGGGTGTTGAGCGTCACGTCGACAGTCTTGTAGACGTTCGACCAGTCGGGATGATGGTCCATCTTCTCGGCGGCCAGCGCGACGCGGGTCATGAAGGCGAAGGCCTCGGAAAAATTCTTGAAGACAAAGCTGCGCTTGATGGAGGCGCCATCGGCTGCCTGCGACCAGCCAGGCAGTTCGGCCAGTGCGGCGGCGATGGCGTCCTTGCTGAGTTTCTCTCTCTTCATGATGATTTCCCGTGCTATCCCAGATATCGACCCTCACCATAATGCAAGTCGCCCAAAAGTCCTTTGCGTTTTGGGCTTCCAAATGCACGAACGGCGCATATCGAATGAGCGTAAAGCCGATAAATTCCATACTCTTCGTCTGCCTCGGCAACATCTGCCGTTCACCCCTGGCCGAAGGCGTGTTTCGCGCCGTGCTGGCGGAGCGCGGCCGCGACATGGTGCTGGACGGTATTGTGCTGGACTCTGCGGCGACCGGCGGCTGGAACCTCGGCGAAGCGCCCGACCCGCGCTCGATCGCGATTGCGGCCCGCCACGGCATCGACATATCAGGGCAGCGGGCACGCAAGGTCAGGCCGGGGGATTTTTCGCGCTTCGACCTGATCCTCGGCATGGATCGGCAGAATGTCCGCGACCTCAAGGCGTTGGCGCCGGCCGGTGCGCGCGAACGTATTCATCTCTTGGCAGAGTTTGCGCAGGGCAAAACCCGCGACGTGCCGGATCCCTATTATGACGGGGCCGAAGCGTTCGCTTCGGTCTACCGCATGATCCGCGAAGCGTCGGAGGCGCTGGCGACGAGATTGGTGGCGCGGGCGTCGACGCCGGAGAGCGGCCACGCCTCCTCGACAATGTAGGGACCGCCGCCGACCGAATCGCGCGACGACATCAGCACGAAGCGGCCGACGCGAAACGGTAGCGTCGCAAAATTGCCGCGCGCCGACAGGTACTGGGCGACGTCGAGCGGGCTCGAATTGCGCAAGCGTGCCAGCGTAACATGCGGGGTGAACTTGCGCGGGTCGGCGGGCAGGCCGAGCCGCTGGCAGATGCGGTCGATTTCGCTCTGCAGCGCCGAAAGGTCGGGCGAGGCGAAGACGCCGGCCCAGACGGCGTGCGGCTTCTTCTGGCCGAAAGCGCCAACTCCGGACAGGGTGAGCGAGAAGGATGGGCGGTGCACCCGGTCGAGTGCGTTGGCGATTTCGTCGGCGACATGGCCTTCGACGTCGCCGATGAAGCGCAGCGTCAGATGGTAGTTTTCGACATCGATCCAGCGGGCTCCGGGCAGGCCGCCCCTGAGCAGGGACAGCGAAAGAGCGGCGTCACGCGGTATTTCGAGGGCGGTGAAAAGACGCGGCATGGTGAGCCTCCCTTCCTCGAATCGAACTGTGCCCCTAGCGAATCATCGATAGTCAAACGGGGCAAGTGGTTTGTTGGTTGCAGGCATTTTTACGAACAGGCGACCCGGGCCCTCTGCAGCCCGGTCTTTTGTTTCAAAGTTCGCGCGAGGCGAACAGCGTCCTCTCTCTTGATGATAATGGCCATATGACCCTCCTTTTGGAGGCTATATGTCCTTTTTGGCCACACCGGTCAAAATGATCGCCGCGTGTTATTCTCGTCACGCCGGCGTTCAACCGCCACCCTGAACTGCCGCAATCGCCTTCTCCACGGCGGGCAGGATGCGCTCGACCATCGCTGCGACGCCCTTCGGATTGGGATGCAGGCCATCCTCCAACTGCAGGCCGGACTGCCCGGCGACGCCATCGAGAAAAAACGGATAGAGCGGCACATCGTATTTCGCGGCAAGCTTTGGATAGATCGCATCGAAGGCGTTCTGGTAGTCGGCGCCGAGATTGGGAGCGGCGCGCATGCCGGCCAAAAGCACCGCGATCTTGCGCGCTTTCAGCTTCGCCAGCATGTCGTCCAGGTTCTTTTCCGTAATGCTGGGCGAGACGCCGCGCAGCATGTCGTTGGCGCCGAGTTCGAGGATAACCAGCCTTGTCCCATCCGGCACCGACCAGTCAAGCCGCGCCAAGCCGCCGCTCGAGGTGTCGCCTGAAACGCCGGCGTTGGCTACGGTGACGTCATGGCTTTTGGCCCGCAGCGCAGCTTGCAATTTGTCGGTAAAGCCATCGCCAGGCCCGAGGCCGAAACCGGCCATCAGGCTGTCGCCGAACCCGACGATGGTGAACGTCTCGGCGCGTACCGACGAAATGGCGCCGCAAAGGGTGACGAAAAAGACGAGCCCTGCGGCATTCAAGCGTTTGAAAGACATCTTGCGTTTGAAAGACATGTGGCAGGCCCCATATACCCGAGGATTCTTCCGGCGACGGCTTCCGGCAAGCAGAGCCTTCATCCTGATATAGGACGCTTTAATTGTGACAGAAGCCGTCATCGCGCTGAAAGACATATCCCTGACCCTGGGCCAAGGGGCTTCGTCTGTGCATGTGCTGAAAGGCGTCAGCCTTGACGTGACGCGCGGCGAGGCGACCGGCATTGTCGGCCCTTCGGGTTCCGGCAAGTCGACCTTGCTGATGGTGCTGGCCGGGCTGGAGCGGGTCGATTCGGGCACGGTGCGCATTGCCGGCGAATTGCTGAACGGCCAAAGCGAGGACCAGATCGCCTCGTTTCGGGGCCGAAACATAGGCATCGTCTTTCAGTCCTTCCATCTCATTCCCAACATGACGGCGCTCGAAAATGTCGCAGTGCCGCTGGAACTGGCCGGCCATGCCGATCCGTTCGGCGTCGCCGCGCGCGAGCTGGCAGCGGTGGGCTTGAGCGACCGCGTCACCCACTATCCGGGCGAGCTGTCCGGCGGCGAACAGCAGCGCGTGGCGATCGCCCGCGCGCTGGCGCCGTCGCCGCGCATTCTCATCGCCGACGAGCCGACCGGCAATCTCGACCAGGCGACGGGGCGGCAGGTCGCCGACCTTTTGTTCGCCAAAGCGGCCGAGCGCGGCATGACCTTGGTGCTGGTCACGCACGATCCGGCCCTTGCGGCGCGCTGCTCGCGCCAGGTGTCGATGCGCTCCGGCCGCATCGAGGATGCGCCGGTAGCGCAGGTCAAGGTGCCGGCCTGATGCCACTGTCGCAGACGCTGAAGCTCGCGTTCCGCTTTTCGCTGCGCGAGATGCGCGGCGGACTGTCCGGCTTCATGATCTTCCTTGCCTGCATCGCGCTCGGCGTCGCTGCAATCGGCGGGGTCAATTCGGTGGCGCAGGCGATCACCGCAGGCGTTGCCGACCAGGGCCAGACGCTGCTTGGCGGCGACTTGCGCTTCCAGCTCAACCAGCGCGATGCGACGCCAGCCGAAAGCACCTTCCTCGACCGCCTCGGCACTGTGTCGCACAGCGCCAATATGCGCTCGATGGCGCGGCTGGAAGACGGCTCCGACCAGGCGCTGGTCGAGGCCAAGGCCGTCGACGACGCCTATCCGCTCTATGGCGCGATCGAGACCGCGCCGCAGCTTGGCAGAAAGGATTTGTTCGGCGAGAAATCAGGCGTCTTTGGCGCCGCCGCGCCCGACCTGTTGTTCGACCGGCTGAATGTGGAGATCGGTGACCGGCTGAAGGTCGGCAGCGCGACATTCGAATTGCGGGCCAGGCTGGTGAGCGAACCGGATGCGGTGTCGGACGGTTTCGGCTTCGCGCCGCGGCTGATGGTCTCGACCGCGGGGCTTGCCGCGTCCGGCCTGATCCAGCCGGGCAGCCTAGTCGAGAATGCCTACAAGGTTCGGCTGCCGGCCGGCGCCAGCCAAGCCGATCTCAAAGCCATCCAGGATCGGGCGGCGAGCGATTTCCCTGAAGCCGGCTGGTCGATCCGCACGCGTTCCAATGCGGCGCCGGCGCTGTCGGCCAACATCGAGCGCTTCTCGCAATTCCTGACGCTGGTCGGGCTGACGGCNGACGTGTGCTCTTCCGATCTGTCGGCGGCGTCGGCGTTGCCAATGCGGTGCGCGCCTATCTCGACGGCAAGCGCGGCGTCATCGCCACCTTCAAGAGCCTTGGCGCCTCGGGCGGCTTCGTCTTCACCGTCTATCTCGTGCAAATCCTGATGATCGCCGGCCTCGGCATCGCGCTTGGCCTCATCCTCGGCGCCGCCATGCCGTTTGCAGCCAGCGCTGCGCTCCAGTCGGTCATTCCGGTGCCGGCTGAAGGCGGCTTCTATCCCGGTGCGCTGGCTCTTGCCGCGCTGTTCGGGCTGCTGGTGACGCTGGCCTTCGCGCTGTTGCCGCTCGGCCGCGCCCGCGATGTGCCGGCGACCGCGCTGTTTCGCGAAATGGGTTTTGAGGGCCGAGGCTTTCCACGCCTGCCCTATCTTGCCACGGCGGTCGGCATCGCGCTCGCTTTGGCGGCTTTGGCCATCCTGTTTTCTGGCGACCGGCGCATCGCCTTGATCTTCGTCGGCGCGACGATCTTTGCCTTTCTGGTGTTGCGCCTGGTCGGTGCTCTGGTGCAGTGGGTGGCGCGCAAAAGCCCGCGTGTGCGCTCGGTCGCGCTTCGGCTCGCCATCGGCAACATCCACCGGCCCGGCGCGCTGACGCCGTCCGTCGTGCTGTCGCTCGGGCTCGGGCTGACGCTTTTGGTGACGCTGGCGCTGGTCGACGGCAATCTCAGGCAGCAGATCTCCGGCAGTCTGCCGGAACGGGCGCCGAATTTCTTCTTCGTCGACATCCAGAATAGCGAGGTCGATGCCTTCTCGACATTGATCGGCAAAGAGGCGCCGAAGGGAACGCTGGTCAAGGTGCCGATGCTGCGCGGCCGGGTGATGGCGCTGAACGGCGTTAGTGTCGACAAGGCCAATGTGCCATCGGAAGGCGCCTGGGTGCTGCGCGGCGATCGCGGCCTGACCTACGACGCCAAACAGCCGGCCAATGCGACACTGACCGAAGGCATCTGGTGGCCGGAGAATTACAGCGGCGAACCGCTGGTTTCGTTCTCCAACGATGAAGGCAAGGCGCTCGGCCTGAAGCTTGGCGATACCGTCACCGTCAATGTGCTCGGACGCAATGTGACGGCCAGGATCGCCAATTTCCGAGAGGTGCAATGGGAGACGATGGGCATCAACTTCGTCATGGTGTTCTCGCCCAACACTTTTGCCGGCGCCCCGCATGGCTGGCTGGCGACGCTGACCGAAAAGGATGCCACGGCAGCAGAGGATGCCCGCCTGCTGAACGCCGTCACCCGCGCCTTCCCGGCGGTGACGACAGTTCGGGTCAAGGACGCGCTCGATGTCGTCAACCGGCTGGTCGGCCAGCTCGGCACGGCGATCCGGGCCGCGGCCGGCGTTGCCTTGATCGCTTCGGTGCTGGTGCTTGCCGGCGCGCTCGCCGCGGGAAATCGCGCCCGCATCCACGATGCCGTGGTGCTGAAGACGCTGGGCGCCACGAGGCGCACGCTTATCACGGCGTTTTCGCTGGAATACATGCTGATCGGCCTGGCCACCGCGGTGTTCGCGTTGGCTGCCGGCGGCGTCTCCGCCTGGTACATCGTTGCCCGCATCATGACACTGCCGTCGCATTTCATGCCGGAGGTGGCAGTGGCGACCTTGGTGTTTGCGCTGGTGATCACGGTCGGCATCGGCCTTGCCGGCACCTGGCGGGTGCTCGGCCACAGGGCGGCGCCGGTGCTGCGCAACCTCTAGGCCCCAAGCGGCAAGGTTGGCCGAATCTGCCGTTTCCGATTAAATCTTGGTAATGTGCAGTCATGGAAGCCCAAGAAAACCGGCTTCCGGAGATTCACCAAGCGTTGCAGCCCGTTACGGTCTTGTTCTTGACGTCAAGAAACATCATATTTCGCCACAGGCATGCTGGAGCCCCGCCAGCGGCGCCCAGGTCCGAAAGGGCCTGACACCGTACGGGGCAGAAGCAACAGAGGATTCCAATGGCTGAGCCCATTCGCAACTACCAGACTTCGGCCGTGCCGGGCGCGCGCGCCGACATTGACCAAGGCCTGCGCACTTACATGCTCAAGGTCTACAATTTGATGGGGCTTGGCCTCCTCATCACCGGCGTCGCCGCCTGGGGCGCTTTCCAGCTCGCCGTCACCGGCGACGGACAGCTGACCGCTTTCGGCACGCTGATCTATGCCAGCGCCTTCCGCTGGGTGGTCATCCTGGCTCCGCTCGCCGCCGTCTTCTTCCTGTCGTTCAGGATCCAGTCGATGAGCGTGGCCGCGGCGCAAACCACCTTCTGGGTCTATTCGGGCCTGGTCGGCCTGTCGCTGTCGACCATCTTCCTGGTCTACACCGGCGCGTCGATCACCCAGACGTTCTTCGCCACGGCGGCCGCCTTCGGCGCGCTGTCGCTCTACGGCTACACGACCAAGCGCGACCTTTCGGCCTTCGGCTCGTTCCTGGTCATGGGCGTGGTCGGCCTGGTGATCGCCATGCTGATCAACATCTTCCTGCAATCGTCGGCGCTCGGCTTCGCCATCTCGGCGATCGGCGTGCTGATCTTCGCCGGGCTCACCGCCTATGACACGCAGACCATCAAGGAAATGTACTACGAAGGCGATCAGGCCGACGTTGCCGGCCGCAAGGCGATCATGGGCGCGTTGAGGCTATATCTCGACTTCATCAACCTGTTCATGTTCCTGCTGCAGTTCATGGGCGATCGCCGCTAGGCGGTCTTCCCATCAGGCAACTGGACCAGCTGATATCAAGAGGGCGGCCAACGGCCGCCCTTTTCTTTTGTGCCGGCCTTTGCTGTCATGGAGGCAGATGAATCGTCTGCATAAATCATGAGCACTATTTCCATCCGCGCGGCCTTGGAAGGCGACCTCGGCCGAATCACCGAGATCTACGGCGATGCCGTGACGCATGGCACCGCGAGCTATGAGCTGGAGCCGCCCAGCCGCACTGAGATGGGTGGGCGCTTCGACAGCCTGACGGCGGGGGGCTTTCCCTATCTGGTGGCGGAACGAGGTGGCGCGCTGCTCGGCTACGCCTATGCCGGCGCGTTCCGGCCGCGCCCGGCCTACCGCTTCATCGTAGAGGATTCCGTCTATGTCGCGCCTGATGCGAAGGGCCAGGGCGTCGGGCTGCTGCTGATGCAGGCGCTGATTGAAGCCTGCCGTATGGCGGGCTTTCGCCAGATCGTCGCGGTGATCGGCGACGGCCATGCAGACAGCGCCTCGGTGCGGCTGCATGAAAAGCTCGGCTTTCGCCATTCCGGTCGCCTGGAAGGCTCCGGCTACAAGCATGGGCGCTGGCTTGACACGGTGTTCATGCAGCTGTCGCTGAATGGCGGCGTAACGGTTCCGCCCGATCCGCATTCGCTGCCGGAGCGGAAGTTTCGTGAGAGCCTGAGGAGGGGGAATTGAGGAGTTGAAGAACTGAAGAATTGAGGATTTGAATAGCTGAGAACAAACCCGGCGGTATTTCGACCGTTACATCCTCTTTTCAATTCTTCAGTTCTTCAATTCCCCAATTCTCAATTAGGCCTGGACAATCTTCAGCTTAGCATCGAAGACGTTGAGCACGCGACCGAGTTCTTGGCCGCGCTTGAGGATTCGGCCGCCGGCGGCGATGACGGCGAAGGCGCCTTGCCGGCGCGCCAGTTTCGGATCCTTGACGATCTGGAACAGCGGCACTTCGCTGGCCCGGCGGAAGACTGAAAACACAGCCCGATCAGACAGATGATCGATGGCATAGTCGCGCCATTCGTTGGCGGCGACCATGCGTCCGTACAGCCTCAGGATCTCGTCGAGTTCACGCCGGTCGAAACGGACCGGCTGGTCGAGGCGTTCGCGTCGCGCCTCGTGCAGCGGGATCAATATTGCGGATGCGTCCCCATCCTCCGTCCCACCGCTGCGATCGGTCATCCCGCGATCCCTTTGAAAATGAATCTCGCTTGCAGAAGTTGGCGTGTTCGCCGTGGAATTGCAAGGCCCGGCTAACCATCCCGGGACCGCGCTGTTTTCGCAACGTCCAGTCACTTTTATAAAACGCGGTGTTTGAATTGGTGATGCCTCGCCACATTTCCGCCTTTTTTTATCCGCGCTCATGCCCCAATGTCCGACGAATTTACGGGCGTTGCCTGAGACGGTTCGGTCCGGCACCGGCTCGTAAACCCCAAGCCCCCCGCCCACGGGTCTGCGTCGGATCGAACCAACCTCGGACTTTCCTCAGGGAGAGACCGGGTGCGACGATCCCAAAGCCTAAATGACCGACGTCAGAAGCAAGCTGACGTCGGTTTTTTTGTTGGGCGGCGCCAGACACTTGTCGTCGTGATCCTTCACACCCCCTCTGTCCTGCCGGACATCTCCCCGCAAGCGTGGAGATCAGATTTCGCGTTTGCTTTCGCCAATCTCAAACGTGGGACAGGATGGCGGATGTGGCGAAGCTGCCAATCTCCCTCCTTGCGGGGGAGATGGCCGGCAGGCCAGAGGGGGGTGCTGTCCNGAAGCTGCCAATCTCCCTCCTTGCGGGGGAGATGGCCGGCAGGCCAGAGGGGGGTGCTGTCCCGCCGATATCAAAAGATATGGACCAGCCTCTTAAGGCTTGTGAATAAACGCCGCGCCCAGAATAGGCCCCGGCAGGCCGTCCTTGCCGACCGATTGCAGCAGCACGGCGCAGCCGCCTTTCTTGGCGATCTCGGTCATCGGCAATTCGTAGCGCTGCGCCTTGCCGTGCCACATGCCGGCGGTCTGGATGCCGGTGACAGCGTTCCAGTAGGTCATGCTGCGGCCGGTGTTCTCGCCCTTGGCGATGGTCACCGTCTGCGGTGGTTCGAAATAGACGATGACGACATGGGCGTCGCTGGGGCCGCTACCGGCGTCGCCGGCATCGATCATGACGCGATCGCTGGTGCGGCTGACCTTGACGCTGACCCGCATGCCTTCACCGGATTTCTCCATGCGGGCAAGCGCGCCGTCGACCTCCTTGCGGCTGGCGCCGTTGACATGGCTGCGACCATTGATGACGGCTTGCGGCGTGTAGACGGAGCGGGTGCCGAAGGCGCGCATATAGTCATATTGCCGGTCGGTATTGTCCTTGCTGCTCAGCGTGTCCTGCCAGCCGAGATAGTCCCAGTAATTGACGTGGTAGGCGAGCGCGACGACGTTGTCCTTGGCCGCCAGCTCGGCAAAGAAAGCGTCCGCCGGCGGGCAGGAATTGCAGCCCTGGCTGGTGAACAGCTCGACCACGCCCAAGGGCCTGTCAATCTGCGGTTTGTCGGTCTGGGTCGTTCCCGATTCCTCGGCGAACCCGGTCCCGGCAAGCGCCGAGAAGGCCAGCGCAAAAGCCGCAAGCCGGAGAGGGTGTCGAGGTGCCATGATCGTTCCGATTCCCGCCGGTGACGCCGGCCTTGTTCTGGTTTGCCCAGATTTGTGGCAGAAGCGACAGTCAACGGGAAGTCACGTTGCGGTGAAATTTTTGCTGCCGCAACCATGGGTATGGCCATCACAGGGGGAGCACTTCACCGCCCGGTTCGATCGGGAGCATGGCATCAGGAGCGTGGGGCAGATCTTGCTGAGCCCAGCCGGTTTTTACTCCTGTCGTACAGGGCGGGGCTTCGATCGGGTCGGGCAATGCTTTGGAAAGACTGGGAGTAGGGAGTAGGGAGTAGGGAGTAGGGAGTAGGGAGTAGGGAGTAGGGAGTAGGGAGTAGGGAGTAGGGGATGTCGTTCCCCGCTACCGCCCAATCCCTACTGCCTAAGCCCTGGCCGCTACGCGGCCAGATCGCGCAGCACGTATTGCAAAATGCCGCCATTCTTGAAGTAGTCGAGTTCGTCCAGCGTATCGATGCGGCAGATGATCGGCACGTTCTTCACGGTGCCGTCGCCATAGGTCACCTTGGCGATCATCGTCTGGCGTGGCTTGATGGTGCTTATGCCGTCGATCTCGACCAGCTCGTCACCCTTGAGGTTGAGCGAGGCCCATGAGGTGCCTTCCTCGAAGACGAAGGGGATGACGCCCATGCCGACCAGGTTGGAGCGATGGATGCGCTCGAAGGACTGGGCGATGACGGCACGGACACCGAGGAGATTCGTTCCTTTAGCTGCCCAGTCGCGCGAGGAGCCGTTGCCGTATTCGACGCCGGCGAAGATGACCAGCGGCACGCCTTCCTTTTTGTATCTCATCGCCGCGTCGTAGATCGATTCCTCTTCCTTCGACGGGTAGTGGATGGTGTAGCCGCCCTCGCGGCCGTTCTCGCCCAGCATGTGGTTGCGGATGCGGATGTTGGCGAAGGTGCCGCGCATCATCACCTCATGGTTGCCGCGCCTTGTGCCGTACTGGTTGAAGTCGGCAACGCCGACGCCATGGTCGGTGAGGTATTTGCCGGCCGGGGAAGCGGCCTTGATCGAACCCGCCGGTGAGATGTGATCGGTGGTGATCTTGTCGCCGAACAGGCCGAGCACGCGCGCGCCCTTGATGTCGCCGATCTTGCCGAAACCGGAGGTCATGCCGGCGAAATAGGGCGGGTTCTGCACATAGGTCGAGTTGTCGTCCCAGGCATAGGTCTGGCCTTCCGGCGCCTTGACGTTCTGCCAGTATTCGTCGCCCTTGAAGACGTCGGCATATTTGCGGGCGAATAGCTCACGTGTGACGTTCTTCTCGATGAACTCCTGGATCTCGGCCGAACTCGGCCAGATATCCCTGAGATAGACCGGCTTGCCGTCGCGGCCTTCGCCGAGTGGCTCGGTGGTCAGGTCCTTGGTGACGGTGCCGGCCAAAGCATGGGCTACCACCAGCGGCGGCGACGCCAGATAGTTCGCCTGCACGTCAGGTGAAACACGGCCTTCGAAGTTGCGGTTGCCGGAGAGCACTGCGGCGGCGATCAGGCCCTTATCGTTGATGGTCTTGGAGATCGGCGCCGGCAGCGGGCCGGAATTGCCGATGCAGGTGGTGCAGCCGAAACCAACCAGGTTGAAGCCGATCTGGTCGAGCTCCTTCTGCAGGCCGGACTTTTCCAGATATTCGGCGACCACCTGGCTGCCCGGCGCCAGCGAGGTCTTCACCCACGGCTTCTGCTTGAGGCCGAGCCGGTTGGCGTTGCGCGCCAAGAGGCCGGCGCCGATCAGCACGCTCGGGTTGGAGGTGTTGGTGCAGGACGTGATGGCGGCAATCACGACATCGCCATGGCCGAGATCATGGTCGGTGCCTCCGACGGCATAGCGCTTGTGGATTTCGGCAGCCTTCTTGTACTCGGTCTCCATCGCCTTGGCGAAGCCGGCCGGAATGCCTTCGAGCGGAACGCGGCCTTCGGGACGCTTGGGACCTGCCATCGACGGCACGACGCTGTCGAGCTCGAGTTCGAGCAGGTCGGTGAAGACAGGGTCGGCCGAGCCGGCGTCACGCCACATGCCTTGCGCCTTGGAATAGGCTTCGACCAGGGCGATGCGGCTTTCCTCGCGGCCCGACATTGTGAGGTAGCGGATGGTCTCGCCATCGACCGGGAAGAAGCCGCAGGTGGCGCCATATTCGGGCGCCATGTTGCCGATGGTGGCGCGGTCGGCCAGCGTCATGTTGGACAGGCCCGGGCCGAAGAACTCGACGAACTTGCCGACGACGCCCTTCTTGCGCAGCATCTGGGTGACGGTCAGCACCAGGTCAGTGGCGGTGATGCCTTCCCTGAGTTTGCCGGTGAGGCGGAAGCCGATGACTTCGGGCAACAGCATGGAAACCGGCTGGCCGAGCATCGCCGCCTCGGCCTCGATGCCGCCGACGCCCCAGCCGAGCACGCCAAGGCCGTTGATCATGGTGGTGTGCGAATCGGTGCCGACGCAGGTGTCGGGATAAGCGGTGGTTTCGCCGTCTTCCGTGTTGGTCCAGACGACCTGACCGAGATATTCGAGGTTGACCTGATGGCAGATGCCGGTGCCGGGCGGCACGACGCGAAAATTGTGGAACGCCTGCTGGCCCCATTTCAGGAATTTATAGCGCTCTTCGTTGCGCTCATATTCGAGCTCGACATTCCTGGCAAAGGCCAGTGGCGTGCCGAATTCGTCGACGATGACGGAGTGGTCGATGACGAGGTCGACCGGCACCAGCGGATTGATCTTCTGCGGATCGCCGCCGAGCGCCTTGAGGCCGTCGCGCATGGCGGCCAGGTCGACCACCGCCGGGACGCCGGTGAAATCCTGCATCAGGACACGCGCGGGGCGATAGGCGATCTCGACGCCGGCGGTGCCCTTGTCGGTCAGCCAGCCGGCCACAGCCTGGATAGAGTCCTTGGTGACGGAGCGGCCGTCTTCATTGCGCAAAAGGTTTTCCAGCAGCACCTTCATCGAATAAGGCAGCTGGGCAATGCCGGTGAGGCCGTTCCTCTCGGCCTCGACCAGATTGTAATAGACATAGTCCGCGCCACCCACGGTGAGGGTGCGGCGGCAATTGAAACTGTCGAGGGATTTTGACACGTGCGGTCCGTCCTTGTCTGTTCAGCCTGAAAGGGAACGGACGCCGATGGGCATGCAATCACGCGCAAAGGTGCGGGTACGGCCATTTCCGCTGTCCGTTCCCAGCCAACCCGAGCCGTTCAAGGCGGCGCGTGCGCTGGTTCGGCGCAAATTCTGTTCCCGTGCCGACCGCTGGCACGGATGTCCCGCATATAGAGAATTTTCTGGAATAGTTCTAGACAGTTGCGGAGCAAATTTGTGCGATGCGGCAGCTATCGCGCGGTAAAGTTTTCGGGACGAGCAGGCATGCGGCTGATTGCCGAAAATCTGGGCGGCGAACGCGGCGGCGAGACGGTCTTTTCCGGCATCGGTTTTGCGCTCGACAAGGGCCAGGTGCTGGTCGTCACCGGGCCGAACGGTTCAGGCAAATCGACGCTGCTCAGGGTCATCGCCGGGCTGCTGCCGAAGGCGCAAGGCGATGTGCGCATCGAGGGCGGCGGCGAGACGTTTCCGACGACCGCTTCGGCGGTCCACTATCTCGGCCACCTCAATGCAATGAAGACGGCGCTCAGCGTGGCGGAGAATCTGCGCTTCTGGCGCGATTTCAACGGCGACGGGCAGTCGGGTGTGGGGGAGGCGCTGGAGACGGTTGGTCTCGGCGGCATCGGCCATCTGCCTTTCGGCTATCTGTCGACCGGGCAAAGGCGGCGCGCGGCAATTGCGAAATTGCTGGTCAGTCATAAGCCGCTGTGGCTGCTGGATGAGCCGACGGCTGGGCTGGACAAGGCTTCGGAGGCGCGGTTTGCGGGGCTGATGACGAGGCATTGCGCGGAGGGCGGGATTATTGTCGCGGCGACGCACCTGCCGCTGGGATTGGATGGGGCGAAGGAATTGAGGATGGGAGCAATAGGGTGATGTCGGCATTCCCGCCCACCCCCCTCTGCCCTACCGGGCATCTCCCCCGCAGGGGGGGAGATCAGATGTCATGCCGGCTTTCGCCAATCACCGGCATTGAAAAAGAGGCGTCAGCAACGGAACTGCCAATCTCCCCCCTTGCGGGGGAGATGTCCGGGAGGACAGAGGGGGGTGTGAAGGAACGCCACCTTCGGCAAGATGGCGATCAAACCGCAGGCGCGGCTCGCCAATGCTAGCCCTTTTCCTGCGCGACATCCGTCTCTCAATCCGTGCCGGGGGCGGGGCGCTCACCGGCGTCATCTTCTTCCTCGCCATCATCGCCACCATCCCCTTCGGTGTCGGGCCGGACCTGAAGCTGCTCGCCCGCATCGGTCCGGCGATCCTTTGGATCGGCGCTCTGCTCGCCTGCCTGCTTGGGCTCGACCGGCTGTTTCAGGCCGATCGCGAAGACGGTTCTCTCGATCTTCTGGTGCTCGGCAATGACCGCCACATGCTGGCGCTGACGGTGCTGGTGAAGTGCCTGGCGCACTGGATGGGCAGCGTTCTGCCGCTGGTGGTCGCCGCTCCTCTGCTCGGTCTGTTCATGAACATGGAGCCGCTCAGCATCGGCGCCACCGCGCTCACGCTGCTGGTCGGCACGCCGGCGATCACTTTCATCGGCGCGGTCGGGGCGGCGGTGGCGGTGGCGCTGCCGCGTGGCGGGCTGCTGATCTCGGTGCTGGTGCTGCCGCTGACCATCCCGGTGCTGATCTTCGGGGTGTCGGCGAGCTACGGCGCGGTGGCCGATCCTGATCCATTCCTGCAGCCCTTCCTCATTCTTGCCGCGCTGACGCTGTTTCTTGCCGTGCTGGGTCCGGTGGCGGCAGCACTGGCGCTGCGGCATGGAACGGATTGATATGACCGCTGCGGCGCGACGATCAATTGCGAAGCCCCAGCCGCAAAGCTAAGAAAGCCGCAAAGCCATGGGAAGGCCATGATCGAGCACGACGAAGTGACGGTGGAAGGGGAGCGAAGCGCATGAGTGCACACGCACTCTATGTCGCGGCCGCCTATGGCATTACGGTGATCGTGCTGGCCGGGCTGATCGGCTGGATCCTGCTCGACCAGCGGACCCGCAAGCGCGAACTGGCAGACCTCGAAGCGGCCGGCGTGCGGCGTCGCTCGGACAAAGCCGGTACTGGGGCCAGCACTGGGGCCAGCAAGCCATGAGCACGGAAAGCGAAACGCCGGCGTCGCCGCGCCGCCGCCTGATCGTGCTGTTGCCGCTGCTGGTTTTTCTCGGCCTCGCCGGATTGTTCCTGTCGCAGCTTTTGTCGGGACGCGATGAGGCGGCAGTGCCGTCGGCGCTGATCGGCCTGCCGGCGCCGCAGACCAACCTGCCGGCGCTGGAAGGGTCAAACCTGCCCGGGCTGGATTCGAAAGCCTTCGCCGGCAAGGTAACGCTGGTCAACGTCTTTGCATCGTGGTGCGCGCCGTGCCGGGAAGAGCATCCGGTGCTCCTGGCGCTGTCCCAGGACAAGCGCTTCGTCATGGCCGCGCTAAACTACAAGGACCAAGCGCAAAACGCGCGCCGGTTCCTTGGTGATCTCGGCAATCCGTTCCAGGCGATAGGTGTCGACGAGGCCGGCCGCACGGCCATCGACTGGGGCGTCTACGGCGTGCCGGAAACGTTCGTCATCGGCAAGGACGGCAAGATTGCCTACAAGCATGTCGGGCCGCTGACAGGGGAGTCGGCGAGGGATCTGCTGTTGCCGCAGATTGAAAAGGCGCTCGCGGCGCCGGGCTGACGGCGGCGCCATGCCCCCTCATCCGGCCGCTACGCGGCCACCTTCTCCCCGAGGGGAGAAGAGGGAAGGCGTCGGCGCTGGCTCCTCTCCCCTCGGGGAGAGGTCGGATTGCCCGAATTGCTTTTGCAATTCGGTTTGGCAATCCGGGTGAGGGGGTCGTGCCGTCGAACAGTCGTCTGAAAGCTCAGCCGTAGATCTGCTTGTGAACCTGGTAGAGCATTTCCGAGCGGTCGGCGCGCAGGTCGGCCAGATCGCGGCTCGTCAGGTTTTCGATTTCCGCGACGAGGCGGTTGTAGTGGCGGCGCTTGGCCATGGAGGAGCGCGCGCGGGAGAAGAGGTTGTCAAAAGCCATAGCAAGGGTCCTTTCGTGCCGCATATCAGCGGTGAATTTGTTCCTCCCTTGGTCGTTCGCAACATGACATAGGAATGGTGCGATGCAAAAAGAAGATGTTGCAATGCACCATTGCACAGGGCGCATAGCGGGTTAATACAGCGCTACACACCATAAACGGCCGGACAGGCTGGCGGGCCATGCCGGCCGAGCACCTTTTGTCTTACAAATTGCGCCTGCGCCACCTTGCCATCGCGCCCGCAGGCTGGCTTGATCCGCGCGTCACGTGATGCCCGGAGGAAATGCATGGCGACCGCAGACTATTACGAAATTCTGGATCCGCGTTTCGCGCGGCTGTTCAACGGCAACGCCCAGGTGGAAAAGCTGTTTACCGGATGTCAGTGGGCGGAAGGGCCGGCCTGGTTCGCCGCCGGCCGCTATGTCGTCTGGTCCGACATCCCCAACAACCGCATGCTGCGCTATGACGAGACCGACGGCAATGTCAGCGTCTTCCGTCAGCCCTCCGGCAATTCCAACGGCAACACCGTCGACCGCCAGGGCCGACTGGTGACGTGCGAGCATTCCGGCCGCCGCGTCAGCCGCACCGAGCATGACGGTTCCGTCACCACCATCGCGGCCGAATGGAAAGGCAAGCGGCTGAATTCGCCCAATGACGCGGTCGTGAAATCCGACGGCTCGATCTGGTTCACCGATCCGAGCTACGGCATCGACACCGACTATGAGGGCGACAAGGCCGAAAGCGAGATCGGCGCTTGCAATGTCTACCGGGTCGATCCGGATACGGGCGAGGTCGAGGCCGTCATCACCGACATGGTCCGGCCGAACGGGCTTGCCTTTTCACTGGATGAAAGCCAGCTCTATGTCGTCGACACCGGCCGCACCCATGGCGCGCAGAACCCCGCGCATATGCGGGTCTTCAACGTCGGCAAGCACGGCAAGAAGGTCTCGGGCGGGAAGGTGTTCGCTGACTGCACGGCCGGCCTATTCGACGGCTTCCGGCTCGACGAGGCCGGCCGCATCTGGACCAGTGCCGCCGACGGCATCCATTGCTACGATCCCGACGGCACGCTGATCGGCAAGGTCAAGGTGCCGGAAGTGACCGCCAATTGCGTGTTCGGCGGCAACAAGCTGAACTGCCTCTACATCGCCGGCACCACGTCGCTCTACATGGTGCGGCTGATGGTGAACGGGGCGAAGACGTATTGAGGTTGCTGGAAACGCTTCTCTGGCGGCCCTTGATGGCGTTTCTGCGCATGTCCGCGGCGCCTGTTGCGCGGCGGCCGCCGGAACCGCCGCCAAGCGGTTCGCCGGAGCGGATTTCGAAGCCGCCCAGCGGCGGCGGTATCAGACACAATTCAAGGGGAGGACGTCATGCCATTCGTCAACATCCGCATCGTCAAGGAAGTGATCGCCGCTGATCCCGCTGGCAAGAAGGCCGACATCGCCAAAAAGGTCACGGCGGCGATCATGGACGCCACCGGGCTTAGCAATGACGACGTCTGGGTGGTGTTCGAAGAGGTCAACGCGCGCGACTGGTATGTCGGTGTGACCGATGTCGAGACGTTGCGGAAGGGGTAGCACTGCGGCACGTTGGGGTGCGCCGCACCCTTTCGTTCGTCATCCTAGGGTCTGCGCCGCGTCGCTTCGCTGCTTGCTCCGCCCTAGGATGACGAGGCAACGTTTGCGCGTATAAAACTCGCGAAAACCTGCACCGCTTCGCGCATGGCCCGCAGGTTCTCGTCCTCTCCCAGGATCGCTTCTATCTCCGGCGGTTTCTTGCCGAGCAAGGCAATCTCCAGAACCGCATTCTCACAAAGCGCGAACGACATGGTGCGCATGATCTCGGCCAGCGCGGCGCGGGCATAGAGCGAGCGCGCGGAGGCGTGGGCCAGCATGGCGGGCTTGCCGACGGCGGCGTCGCGCGAGACCAGCCAGTCGAGCGCGTTTTTCATGCCGCCGGGCACGCCATGGGCATATTCGGGGCAGGAGACGATGATGCCGTCGGCGCTGGTGACGGCCTCGATCAGCCGCATGGCCTCGGCCGGTGTGCGCTCGCCTTCGTCATCCGGGTTGAAGATCGGCAGCAGGCCGAGCCCGTCATAGACAGTTACGCGGCAATCCGAAGGCGCGTTCGCGGACAGCGCCGCCAGCAGCGCCGAATTGGTCGAGGCGGCGCGCAGGCTGCCGGAGATGGCGAGGAGTTCGATCATGGGGAAACAGGGCTAGGGAAACCGGCAAAGGACCGCAATGGCGAATCGTACCCGAAATCTACCACAGGGTCTTGCTGTAGGCCTCGTCCAGCGAGCGGTCGAAATCGTCGGCAGTTTCGGCATGCGCCATCTGATCGGACAGGATCTGACCGAGTGTCGGCAACGTCGCGCGGTCGTGCCAGCTGTCCGGCTTCCACAATTCGGAGCGCATGAAGGCCTTGGCGCAGTGCATGTAAGCGGCCTTGACGCTCACCACGACGACGCTTTGCGGTTGCTTGCCGTCGACGGTGAGGCGCTCGCGCAAACCGGCATCGACGGTTATGCGGGCGTCGCCATTGATGCGCAGCGTCTCGTTCATGCCGGGGATGAGAAAAAGCAGCCCGACCGAAGCGTTGAGCAGGATGTTTTCCAGCGTATCCAGCCGGTTGTTGCCGGGCCGGTCGGGAATGGCGATGGTCTTGTCGTCAAGGACAAGGGCGAAGCCGGGCCTGTCGCCTTTCGGCGTCACGTCGGCATTGCCGGCGCCGTCGGAAGAACCGATCAGCACGAAAGGGCTCTTGCCGATGAAAGAGCGGCAGTGGCCGTCGAGCGCCCTGAGTTCCTTGCGCATCGAGGTGTCGGTCGGCCGCGGCGTCTTGTAGATCGTCCTCAGTTCATCGCGCGTGGTGACGAATTCCATGGCCGTCTCCGTTTATTCTGACGCAATTCCGGACGGCTTCACACTTTTCCTGGAATTGCTCTACTTGCCGGCTTCTTCCACCTTCTCGGCCTTATCCTCGATCGAATGGTGCAGGATTAGCGGCATCTGGCTGAAGGTGAACAACAGGGTGATCGGCATGATGCCCCAGACCTTGAAGGTAACCCAGAAGTCGGTGGAAAAATTCCGCCACACCACTTCATTGGCAAGAGCCAGGAACAGGAAGAACAGGCCCCAGCGGAAAGTCAGCTTGCGCCAGCCTTCGGCATCGAGGCGAAAGGCCGAATCGAAGACATAGCCGAGCAGCGATCGGCCGAAATACAGACCGCCGAGCAGCACGCCGCCGAACAGGGTGTTGACGATGGTCGGCTTCATCTTGATGAACACGTCGTCCTGCAAATAGAGCGTCAGCGCGCCGAAGATGAAGACGACGACGCCCGAGACCATCGGCATGATCGGCAAGGTGCGCAGCAGCAGCCAGGAGGCGATCAGCGCGATCGCCGTCGCCGCCATAAAAAGGCCGGTGGCGACGAAGATCGGCCCGCCGAATTCGGCCAGGACAGGAAATTTCTGTATCAGCCAGGCGCCGCGTGCATTGGCGAAGAAGAACACCATCAGCGGCCCGAGTTCCAGCACCAGCTTGAGCAGCGGATTGACGCTTTCTTTCTTCTTTCGCGGATCGGACGGGTCGCGTTCGAGGATGGGTGGGTTCATGACTTCCTTCTGACGCATGATCTTGTCCAAAAAGCCGTCAGCTCTTCGGGATCATTGCCTGTTACGCTACGCCGGCGATCGCCCTGGCGAATTCGCCGGCCGAGAATGGTTCGAGGTCGTCGACCTGTTCGCCGACGCCGATGAAATAGACCGGCAGTTTGTGCTTTGCCGCGATCGCGACCAGAATACCGCCGCGCGCCGTGCCGTCCAGCTTGGTCATCACCAGGCCGTTGACGCCGGCGACATTGCGGAAGATCTCGACCTGATTGAGCGCATTCTGGCCGGTGGTGGCGTCGACCGTCTGCAGCACGGTATGCGGCGCTTCCGGATCGAGCTTGCCCAGCACGCGCACGATCTTTTCCAGCTCCGCCATCAGTTCGGTCTTGTTTTGCAGCCGGCCGGCGGTGTCGATGATCAGTACGTCGGAGCCGGCCTCCTTGGCGCGTTCGAAAGCGTCGTAGGCGAGGCCGGCGGCATCCGCGCCGATCTTCGAGGCGATGACCGGAGACTTCGTCCTCTCGCCCCAGATCTTCAGCTGCTCGATGGCTGCAGCGCGAAAGGTATCGCCGGCGGCCAGCATCACCGACAGGCCACCATCGGTCAGTTTGGCGGCGAGCTTGCCGATGGTCGTGGTCTTGCCGGTGCCGTTGACGCCGACCACCAGAATGACATGCGGCTTGTGCGAGAGGTCGAGCTCCAGCGGCATGGCGACATGGGCCAGCACCTTCTCCACCTCGGCCGCCATGATGGTGCGGACATCCGCGTCGGAGACATCCTTGCCATAGCGGCTGGCGGCGAGCGCATCGGTGACGCGCAAGGCTGTTTCCATGCCGAGATCGGCGCGGATCAGCACGTCTTCGAGGTCCTGTAGCGTCTCTTCGTCGAGCTTTCGCTTGGTGAAGACGCCGGCAATGTTGCCGGTGAGTTCTTTCGAGGAGCGGGCAAGCCCGTCGCGCATGCGCTGGAACCAGGAGCGTCGCGGCGCCGGTTCGGGCGCCTTTTGCGGCTCGGCTTTCTGCTCGACCTTTTTGGTGACGGTGACTTTGCCGGGAGCTGGTTTTGACTGTGGCGAAGGTTGCGGGGCCGGCGCGGGCGCTAGCTCGGCAACGATGGTCTTGGCTTCGACCGGCGCGGGTACAGCTTCAACCGACGTGCGCTTTACCTCCCCCTTGATGGGGGAGGTCCCAAGCGAAGCTTGGGGGTGGGGGTGATTTGCGCTGGCGTCGGCGCCATCACCCCACTCCGCCGCTTCGCGTCGACCCTCCCCATCGAGGGGAGGGTGGGGCGCCTCGTCCTTCTCCCCGTGGCTATACGGGGAGAAGGTGCCGGCAGGCGGATGAGGGGCGGCGCTTACCTCTGAGGTAGGCTGTGCGGGAGGCGCGGACGGTTGCGGCACTTCGATCGGGGCTGGTGCTTCGGCCGGCTCCTCGGCAGGCGTTGGTACTTCAACGGGGGCCGGTTCCGGCTGCCTCTCCGGGCGCGCTGGTTCAACCTCCGGCTTGGCCGGTGCGGCCGGAACTTCTTGCGGCTGCGGTTCGGGCGCGGGCTTCGGAACAGCCGGCGGCGCGGGAACTTCCTCGGGCTCCGGCGGCTCGGCAGGCGTCTCAGGTTCGGGGGCTTCTTCCGGCGCGGGCTCCGGCAACGGTTCCGGCTCGGATGGGACGACCGGTTCCGGCGCGGGCGGGATGGTCGGCGCGGGTTCGGGCTTCGGTTCTTCTGGCGCCGACTGCGGCGCAGGCTTTACCTCCCCCTCGATGGGGGAGGCCCCAAGCGAAGCTTGGGGGTGAGTGGCGCCGGCGTCGGCGCTCTCCCCCCTCCCCGCCACTTCGTGGCGGCCCTCCCCATCGAGGGGAGGGTGGGGCGTCGGCGGCTCGGGCTCCTCGCGCTTCAAGAACTCCGGAACGACCTGCTCGGCCGCCGGCTTCAGCGCCTCAAGCGCATCCCATTTGATCGGCGGCAGGGGAGCGGTTTCGTCGATGCGCTCCTCGACGACTTCCTTCTTGCCGAACGAAAATATGTTCTTGAAAAAACCGGCCATGCTTCAATCGTCTCAGGCGGCGCGGGCAGTGAGCGGGGCTGCTATCAGGCGCGCGCCGTCATGGCCGGTGATGTCTGCCTCGACGATCTCGCCCGGCGCGCCCGTGTCGAGCGCCGCAAGCGTGAACCCTTCGGTGCGGCCGAGGCCGTCGCGCTCGACCAGGATCGACTGGCGCGTTCCGGGAAGCGACGACAGATGGCGGCCATACGCAGCCTCACCAGCGGCGCGCAGCTGGGCCGCGCGCTGCTTGACCAGTTCGCGGCGGACCTGCGGCATGCGCGCGGCGGGCGTGCCTTCGCGCGGCGAAAACGGGAAGACATGCAGGTGCGTCAGCCCACATTCCTCGACGATCTTTATCGAATTCTGAAACATTTCCTCGGTCTCGGTCGGGAAGCCGGCGATGATGTCGGCGCCGAAGACGATTTCGGGGCGCAGCTTGCGCACATCCTCGCAGAAGCGGATCGACTGGTCACGCAAATGCCTGCGCTTCATGCGCTTCAGGATCATGTCGTCACCTGATTGCAGCGACAGATGCAGATGCGGCATCAGCCTGGGTTCGGTGGCGATGGCGTCGAGCAGATCATCATCCGCCTCGATCGAATCGATTGAGGACAGCCGCAGCCGCTTCACATCAGGCACCTGCTTCAGGATGGTCTTCACCAGCTTTCCCAGCTTCGGCGCGCCCGGCAGGTCGGCGCCGAAGCTGGTCATGTCGACGCCGGTCAGCACGATCTCGGCATAGCCGTTGCCGGCCAGACGCTTGACCTGCTCGACCACGGCGCCCATCGGCACCGAGCGTGAGTTGCCGCGGCCATAGGGGATGATGCAGAAGGTGCAGCGATGGTCGCAGCCGTTCTGCACCTGGACGAAAGCACGTGCCCGGCCCTCAATGGCGTCGACCATGTGGCCGGCGGTCTCGCGCACCGAGAAAATGTCGTTGACGCGCGCCTTCTCGCTGTCGTTGACGCCGAAATCCGGCAGCGCGCGGTAGGAGTTGGCCTTCAGCTTCTCTTCGTTGCCAAGCACGAGGTCGACCTCGTCCATGGCGGCAAAATTCTGCGGTTCGGTTTGCGCGGCGCAGCCGGTGACGATGATGCGCGCCGCCGGATTTTCGCGGCGGGCCTTTCTGATCGACTGCCTGGCCTGGCGCACCGCTTCGGCGGTGACGGCGCAGGTGTTGAAGATAATGGCGCCGCCTTTGAGCGCGCCGAGACCTGCGCTTTCGGCCTCGCGGCGCATCACTTCGGATTCATAGGTGTTGAGACGGCAGCCAAAGGTGACGACGTCTATGCCTTGGGAGTTGGGGCCCTTGGTATCGGCAAGTGCAAACATCAGGCCGCGCTTTCGGTGTCGCGGGCCCAGGTGCCGGTCGACGGATCGAAATTGCCGGAAAACTCCCATTCGGCAGCGCCGGTCAGGATGACGTGGTCGTCGTCGCGCCATTCCACATGCAGCGAGCCGCCGCCGGGCGTCATCAGCGTAACGCTGCGGCCGGTGCGCCGGGTGCGGGCAGCGGCGACGACGGAAGCGCAAGCGGCCGAGCCGCAAGCCTTGGTCAGGCCGGCGCCGCGCTCCCAGGTGCGGATGATCATCGTCTCCGGCGACGTTACCTGGGCGATGGTGATGTTGGCGCGCTCGGGGAAGATCGGATGGTTTTCGAGCAGCGGGCCGAAACGCTCGAGTTCGTAGGACCAGACATCGTTGTCGACCCAGAAGATGGCGTGAGGGTTGCCCATCGAGAGAGCCGAAGGCGAATGCAGCACCGGCGCGTCGATGGGGCCGATCTGCAACTCGATCATGCGGGTGTCGCGGAATTCCTCGGCCAGCGGAATGTCCTGCCAGCCAAAGCGCGGAGTGCCCATGTCGACCGAGATGGTGCCGTCGGCATTTTCGACGGCGTTGAGGATGCCGGCGCGGGTCTCGAAGGTGAAAGTCTTCTGGCCGGTTTCGGCGGCCAGCGCCTGGACGACACAGCGCATGCCGTTGCCGCAGGCCTGCGCGCCCGAGCCGTCGGAATTCAAAATGTCGATGTAAAAGGCGGTGCCCGGCGTGCGCGAATCGTGGATCGCCATGATCTGGTCGAACCTGGTCGCCGCATCGGCGTTCAGCGCGACAGCCGACGCCGCCGTGACCCTATCGGCACGGCCACGCATGTCGGCGACGATGATTTCGTTGCCGATGCCGTTCATCTTGGCGAAGGGGGCAGTGCCTGCCATGATCTGAGGTAATTCCTGTACGTTTCGCCGCTATATGGCGGAAACGGGCGGGAATTACCAGTGTGGGCTGCGTTTAGGTTACCGCGAAAACGCCGAGCACGATCAGCAGGAAGATGACGAGAACGATGCCGATCAGCAGGCGCGCGCCGGTGGCGGCGGCACCGGCCAGCGCCGGCATGCCGAGCAGGCTGGCGGCGGCAGCAACGATGAGAAGAATGATGATCCATTTGATCATGGACAATGCCTCGCAAATTGACTGGCCTGCAGCCGGCTTAAGAACGCATCTGCGGCGCTCTGGTTCCGTTGCCGCGAGGCTGTTTCCGACTGGGCGCGCTATTCGGCAATCTCGAAGTCGGTCGTGAAAGGCGCCGTCTTTGGCGAGTTCTCGTCGTGCATGAGGAAATCCGCGCGGTATTTGCCGGGGGGAACGCCATCCAGGGAGACGTTTAATTTGAAGAACATCTCTCGGTTATGCGAGCGCGAGGCGAGCTGGACCCGACCAAGCTTTTCGACGCTGCCCAGCTTCTCGCCCGACTGGGAAAGCACGGTAAGGTCAACGTAAAGCGCGATCTGGTTGTTGCCGAGCCCATCCGAGCCGTAGCCGTAACCGACCGGCTCCATATAAAGCACAATCTCTTCGCCCGGCTTGTAGACATGGTTCGGGCGCTCGGCGTAGGCGCCGAACCCGCTGGCCGACAGGATATGCTTCACATTTTGCACGCCAAGCGGCATCGCTTGCCACAGAGCGTCCTCGGCGCTGCGGAATTTGTCCAGCGCGCCGGCGCCATCACCCGCCTGCAGTGCCTTTTCGGCTTCAGCGGCGCGATCGGAGATTTCGCCCGCGAAAGCGGCCGGCGTCGAAATTACCAGCGCGATCAAAACTGCCAAGATTGATTTCATCTGTTCCCCCTGTTGCGATAGAACATCGGCTAAAACGGCAGTGCCGTAAACGGCCAAATGCAGACTTCAGCCGCGCTCGATCTCGGGAACGTCCCAAAGCTCGCCCGGACGGAAGGCGCGAAACCGCTCACGCGCCAGGCCTTGCGCCTCAAGCGCTTCAGTCAGTTTTGCGCCGGCAGTTGCGCTCGACCGCCGATGCGCCGACCTGCTGCGGGCTCCGGTGCCGCTTTCGCAACCAATGTACCGGTTGGAACCGCGCTAGAGCGAAGACATGCCTTTTGTCCGCCAGCCATTTTGCGACAAATTTACAACAATTCGTGGTGCAAACCCTATTTTAACCATATCGGGTTGAAATTTCGCCACCTTCTCCATCTTGGTGAGGGCTGAGATTGTGCGGACGGCTTCCCCCCAGCCGGATCCGACGGAGGTTGGAATGATTTTTTCGAGAAGCGGGCTGATGGCCGTATCGCTGGCAGCGCTCGTTGCGAGCGGCTGTTCGACCTCGCGTTTTTCATCGATGGATGACCAGCAGCCCGCCCCGCTGCAGCCCGCGCCCGCCGGCACGGTGAGCGGAAGCCAACTGCCGCCCCCGGCAGCGCCGGGCACCACCGACCCATCGCAATTCCCGACCGCGCCGGCAGGCGCGCAGGTCGCCTCGCTGCCGCCGGACGGATCGGCGCCGGCCGGAGCCTCCGACCTTACCGCTGCGAGCGTTGCCGGCGTCTGGAACGCCAGCGTGTCCGGACAGAGCTGCAAGGTGGCGACGCCGCAGACCAAATTCGGCGCCGGCTTCCGCGCCGGGCCGCTGCATTGCCCGCCGCCCATCGACGGCATCAAATCGTGGAACGTCGCCGGCAAGCAGCTGACGCTCTATGACGAGAATGGCGGCACGCTGGCGCGGCTCTATTCCTCGGGCGGTTCGAAATTCGACGGCCAGACTACCAACGGCTTGCCGATATCGCTTACAAGATAGGCTGCCTATCCCTAGACAGCGACGTGACCGATGCATCTGCGTGACGGCCTCCAGACCCATGCGACCGTCAGGCAGCGCTACGACCATCTGGTCGCAACCGGCGCCATCGAGCGCGATGCGGCGCAGGAGCGCATCGCCGCCGCGCTCGACCGGCTGACCGACGAGATCTCGGTCAAGCGGCTGGCGCACAAGTCGAGCGCGCTCGGCTGGCTGTTTGCCCGCAAGGGCGAGACGCGCGAGGTCGTCAAGGGCCTCTACATTCATGGCGGCGTCGGTCGCGGCAAGACCATGCTGATGGATATGTTCTTCGAGCTGTTGCCGGTCAGGCGCAAGCGCCGCGTTCATTTCAACGACTTCATGGCCGATGTGCAGGACCGCATCCAGAAGCACCGGCAGGCGCGCAAGAACGGCGACGTCAAGGAGGACGACCCGATCCCGCCGGTCGCGCTTCAGCTTGCCGAACAGGCCTGGGTGCTGTGCTTCGATGAGTTTTCAGTCACCGACATTGCCGATGCGATGGTCCTGTCGCGGCTGTTTTCGGCGCTGTTCGCCAATGGCGTGGTTCTGGTCGCCACCTCGAATGTCGCGCCGCAGGATCTTTATCGCGACGGGCTGAACCGCCAACTCTTCCTGCCCTTCATCAGCATTCTCGAGCGCCACGCCCATGTGCTGACGCTCGATGCCGACAAGGACTACCGGCTGGAAAAGCTCGCCCGCACGCCGGTTTATGTCACCCCGGCGGATGCGGAAGCCGATCGTATGCTCGACGAAGCCTGGCAGGCGATGACGCATGGGGCGGCAACGGCCGAGACCACGCTGACGCTCAAGGGGCGGCAGGTGAGAATACCGGGTGCTGCCGGCAATGCGGCGCGGTTTTCCTTCGCCGACCTCTGCGAAAAGCCGCTCGGCGCGCGCGATTTCCTTGCCATTGCCGGCCGCTTCTCGACCGTCTTCATCGATCACGTGCCGGTGCTGGGCGAAGGCAAGCGCAACGAGGCCAAGCGCTTCATCCTCCTGATAGACACGCTCTACGATCATCACACGCGGCTGGTGGTAAGCGCCGACGCCTCGCCGCCTGAGCTCTATACGGCCAGGCGCGGCGTCGAGGTGTTCGAATTCGAACGCACCGCCTCGCGGCTGATCGAGATGCAAAGCCGCGACTGGCTGGAGGACTGGGCGGAACGGCAGAAGGACAACGCGGAAGCGCAGGTCTGAGGGTTCGAAGAGGTCATTATGTAGTGATCCTTCGCGCCCCCCTCCGTCCTGCCGGACATCTCCCCCACACGGGGGGAGATTGGCGGTTTCGGCGCTCCGCTCATTCCTGCGGCCATTGGAGATTGGCGAAAGGTCGCGTGACGTCCGATCTCCCCCCTCGTGGGGGAGATGCCTGGCAAGGCAGAGGGGGGCGCTGTCCCGCCGACGCCTAAAGCTCATACACATACATCACAAACGACTCCGCCGGCCCATGCACCTCCCTGCGCGTTTCATAAAGGGCCCGCGCTGGAACATTGTCCGGCTCGGTGCCGACCCAGACTTCGCCGCATCCCTGCTCGCGGCCGAGCGCGAACATGGCGTCGAGCATCTTTCGCGCGATGCCATGGCGCTGGAAGGCCGGCGAGACGCCGACTTCGTCGATGTAGAGTTCGGTCACCTTGTCGGGATGGCGGTGGATGATGGCAGCGCATTGGCCGACGACGACGCCGTCTGCCAGCGCGACAATCATTAAATGACCCGGCGAGGCGAGGTAAGCGGCAAGCCTGTCGGCCCGCACCGGCTCGTCGAACACGTCTTCGGCGAGGCGCTTCACAAGGGCGTCATCGCCTGGATAGAGTCTTCTGATTTCCACGTTCATTGTGTAAAACCTCTCAAGTCGGCTTACAAACTTTGACGTTTACGTAAACCCCAATGTTTCTAACCGATTGAAATTATTCACTCGAAAATAATCGATTGAATATATTTTCCACCAGGGCTACTGGATGCGGCGAAATCTCGCTGAGACCACAGCATTCCGGCCTCTTCCTCGACGCCGTCAACCAGATCACCAGAGATTTGGGCGTCGTCACAGACAAAGGGAAAATTTTCCTCACATGGCACGCAACAAGATAGCGCTTATCGGCTCCGGCATGATCGGCGGCACGCTCGCTCACATGATCGGCCTCAAGGACCTCGGCGACGTGGTGCTGTTCGATATTGCCGAGGGCATTCCGCAAGGCAAGGGGCTCGATATCGCGCAGTCTTCGCCGGTCGACGGTTTTGACTCCCGGCTGACCGGCGTCAATGATTATGCCGGGATCGAGGGCGCCGATGTCTGCATCGTCACTGCCGGCGTGCCGCGCAAGCCGGGTATGAGCCGCGACGATCTGCTGGGCATCAACCTCAAGGTCATGGAACAGGTCGGCGCAGGGCTGAAGAAATACGCGCCCAAGGCTTTCGTCATCTGCATCACCAACCCGCTCGACGCCATGGTCTGGGCGCTGCAGAAGTTTTCCGGCCTGCCCAAGACCCATGTCGTCGGCATGGCCGGCGTGCTCGACAGCGCGCGCTTCCGCTATTTCCTGGCCGAGGAGTTCAAGGTCTCGGTCGAGGACGTCACCGCCTTCGTGCTCGGCGGCCACGGTGATTCCATGGTGCCGATGATCCGCTACTCCACGGTTTCGGGCATTCCGTTGCCGGACCTGATCAAGATGGGCTGGACCTCGAAGGAAAAGCTCGACCAGATCGTGCAGCGCACCCGCGACGGCGGCGCCGAGATCGTCGGCTTGTTGAAGACCGGCTCGGCCTTCTACGCCCCGGCAGCCTCGGCCATCTCGATGGCCGAATCCTACCTCAAGGACAAGAAGCGCGTGCTGCCTTGCGCTGCGCATCTCTCGGGCCAGTATGGCGTCAAGGGCACCTATGTCGGCGTTCCCGTGGTCATCGGCGCCGGCGGCGTCGAGCGCATCATCGAGATCGACCTCAACAAGGCCGAGCAGAAGATGTTCGACGCTTCGGTGGCGACGGTGCAGGGCCTGACCGAGGCTTGCGTCAAGATCGCCCCGCATCTCGCCTCGAAATAATCCTCCGGAGACCATCCAGATGAACATCCATGAATATCAAGGCAAGGCGCTGCTGAAGAGCTTTGGCGCGCCGGTGGCCGAAGGCGTGCCGGTGTTCAAGGCAAGCGAAGCGGAAGCCGCGGCACAAGCGCTTCCCGGTCCGCTCTATGTGGTGAAGAGCCAAATCCATGCCGGCGGCCGCGGCAAGGGCAAGTTCAAGGAACTGTCGCCCGACGCAAAGGGCGGCGTGCGGCTGGCTAAGTCGGTTGCCGAAGTCGTTGCCAACGCCAATGAGATGCTCGGCCACACGCTGGTGACCAAGCAGACCGGCCCCGCCGGCAAGCAGGTCAACCGCCTCTATATCGAGGACGGCGCCGACATCGATCGCGAGCTTTATCTGTCGATCCTGGTCGACCGCTCCGTCGGCCGCATCGCTTTCGTCGTCTCGACCGAGGGCGGCATGGACATTGAAGGCGTCGCCCACGACACACCGGAAAAGATCATCACCCGCGCCATCGATCCGCTGGCCGGCGTGACGACCACCGACGTCGACATATTGGTGGAAGCGCTGGGCCTCACTGGCGATGCCGCCAAGGATGCCGGCACGCTGTTCCCGATCCTCTACAAGGCCTTTGTCGAGAAGGACATGAGCCTGCTCGAGGTCAACCCGCTGATCGTGATGAAAAACGGCCGCCTGCGCGTGCTGGACGCCAAGGTGTCGTTCGACAACAACGCGCTGTTTCGCCACCCCGAACTGATGGAGCTGCGCGACACCACCGAAGAGGACGAGAAGGAGATCGAGGCGTCGAAATACGACCTCGCCTATGTCGCGCTCGACGGCAATATCGGCTGCATGGTCAATGGCGCCGGCCTCGCGATGGCGACGATGGACATCATCAAGCTCTACGGCGCCGAGCCCGCCAACTTCCTCGATGTCGGCGGCGGCGCGTCGAAGGAGAAGGTGACGGCGGCGTTCAAGATCATCACCAAGGATCCGGCCGTCAAAGGCATACTAATCAACATCTTCGGCGGCATCATGAAGTGCGACATCATTGCCGAGGGCGTCATTGCCGCGGTCAAGGAAGTCGGCCTGCAAGTGCCGCTGGTGGTGCGCCTTGAAGGTACAAATGCCGAGCTCGGCAAGAAGATCATCAACGACAGCGGTCTGAACGTCGTGTCGGCCGATGATCTCGACGACGCGGCCAAGAAGATCGTGGCGGCGGTGAAGGGCTGAAGGCGAATGCCTCCGCGCAAGATAAACCTGGTCGAGGCGGCGGATCGAACGATCACCAAGGTCTTCGATCCGCATATCGCCGGCGACGTCAATGACAGCCAGGCGAAGGTCGCCAAGTTCGGCGGGACCTTCGACTGGCACGCGCATGAGCATGAGGACGAAGCCTTCCTCGTCCTGCGGGGCAGGATCGCCATCGATTTCCGTGACGGTCCGGTCGAACTCGGCGAGGGTGATTTCATCGTCGTGCCGAAGGGCGTCGAGCACCGGCCGCGCTCGCTGACCGCCGAGCCGGTGGTGCTGATGTTCGAGCCGGCAACGACGCTCAACACCGGCAACGCCAAGAGCGACCTCACCGTCTCCGACCTGAAGCGGCTCTGACCATGAACGCGTTCTCCTCGCTCTCGGCCGATCACCAGCGCCTGCAGGCGCTGGTCGGCGCGTGGCGCGGCGAGGAAGAGGTGGCGGAAACACAATGGGCCGATGGTGGACCGGCGACGTCGGAAGTGCTGGCGGAGCCACAGTTCGGCGGCCTGTTCGTGGTGCAGCGCTATCGCCAGCGCCGCGACGGCACGGTCTCGTTCGGCTCGCACAGCGTGTTCGGCTTCGACCAGCCAAACAGGCTCTTCACGATGCACCAGTTCGACTCGATGGGTTTTGTGCCGGCCTCGCCGGCCACAGGAACGTGGAACGACGATGAGCTGGTTCTGGAGCGGTCGTCGCCGCGCGGCTCAGCGCGCGTGACGTATATTTTCGACACTCCCGATGCCTACCGGATGCGACTGCATTTCAAACCTGCCGGCAGCGACAGCTGGCAAGACATGGTGAGCGGCGTCTACCGGCGCGTTTCGCCTTCCTCGATCAACGGTTTTTAGAAAAGGGCTCCGATGTCCATTCTCATCGACAAGAACACCAAGGTGCTGGTTCAGGGCCTGACCGGCAAGACCGGCACGTTCCACACCGAGCAGGCCTTGGCCTATCACGGCACCAGGATGGTCGGCGGCATCCATCCCAAGAAGGGTGGCGAGACCTGGACCGGCGCCAAGGGCGAAAACCTGCCGATCTTCGGTTCCGTTGCCGAGGGCAAGGAAAAGACCGGCGCCAATGCCTCGGTGGTCTATGTGCCGCCGGCGGGCGCCGCCGAAGCCATCCTCGAAGCCATCGAAGCCGAGATCCCGCTGATCGTCTGCATCACCGAAGGCATTCCGGTGATGGACATGGTTAGGGTCAAGGCGCGGCTCGACCGCTCGACCTCGCGGCTGATCGGCCCGAACTGCCCCGGCGTGCTCACCCCCGACGAATGCAAGATCGGTATCATGCCCGGCAACATCTTCCGCAAGGGCTCGGTCGGCGTTGTTTCGCGCTCGGGAACGCTTACCTATGAGGCAGTGTTCCAGACCACCAATGTCGGCCTCGGCCAGACCACCGCCGTCGGTATCGGCGGCGACCCCGTCAAAGGCACCGAGTTCATCGACATGCTCGAAATGTTCCTCGCCGACGACGAGACCAAGTCGATCATCATGATCGGCGAGATCGGCGGTTCGGCCGAGGAAGACGCCGCGCAGTTCCTCAAGGACGAGGCCAAGCGCGGCCGCAGGAAACCGATGGCCGGCTTCATCGCCGGGCGCACCGCGCCGGCCGGTCGCACCATGGGCCATGCGGGCGCGGTCATATCCGGCGGCAAGGGCGGCGCGGAAGACAAGATCGCGGCGATGGAATCGGCCGGCATTAAAGTATCGCCATCGCCGGCGCGTCTGGGCACGACGCTGGTCGAGGCGATCAAGGCCAAGTGAGTAGCGAGTAGTGAATAGCGAATAGGGAAAAGAGAGTAACGGCGCGACCCGGGAAAAATCCCTACTCGCTATTCGCTACTCACTATTCGCTTTTGAAAAGGAGACGGAGCCAGGCTCCGCGGACAAAAATGGCAAGACAAGATCAGGCCAACGACCAATTTTCGCTCACCTCTTTCCTCTATGGCGGCAATGCCGACTATATCGACGCGCTGTACGCCTCCTATGAGGATGATCCAGAGTCGGTAAACCCCGAATGGCAGGACTTCTTCGCCGGGCTGAAGGACGACGCCGGCGATGTGCGCAAGAACGCCAAGGGCGCTTCCTGGGCAAAGCCGTCCTGGCCGCTGCAGGCCAATGGCGAACTGGTGTCGGCGCTGGACGGCAATTGGGGCATCGTCGAGAAGCATCTGGAAAAGAAGGTCAAGGACAAGGCGGTCACCAATGGCGTCGTGCTGTCGGATGCCGACGTGCATCAGGCGACGCGCGATTCGGTGCGCGCCATCATGATGATCCGCGCCTTCCGCATGCGCGGCCATCTGCACGCCAATCTCGACCCGCTCGGCATCGCCAAGCCGCTTGAGGACTATAACGAGCTGTCGCCGGAAAATTACGGTTTTACCGCAGCCGACTACGACCGGCCGATCTTCCTCGACAATGTGCTCGGCCTCGAATTCGGCACCATCCGGCAGATGCTGGAGATCCTGACCCGCACCTATTGCTCGACGCTCGGTGTCGAGTTCATGCACATTTCCGATCCCGAGGAGAAGGCCTGGATCCAGGCGCGCATCGAGGGTGCCGACAAGGAGATTTCCTTCACCGCTACGGGAAAAAAAGCGATCCTGCAGAAGCTGGTCGAGGCCGAAGGCTTCGAGCAGTTCATCGATGTCAAGTACAAGGGTACCAAGCGCTTCGGCCTCGATGGCAGCGAAGGCCTGATCCCGGCGCTGGAGCAGATCATCAAGCGCGGCGGCCAGCTCGGCATGAAGGAGATCGTGCTCGGCATGGCGCATCGCGGCCGGCTGAACGTGCTGTCCCAGGTGATGGCCAAACCGCATCGCGCCATCTTCCACGAATTCAAGGGCGGCTCGGCCGCTCCTGACGAGGTCGAGGGCTCGGGCGACGTCAAGTACCATCTCGGCGCCTCGTCGGACCGCGAATTCGACGGCAACAAGGTGCATCTGTCGCTGACCGCCAATCCTTCGCATCTGGAAATCGTCGATCCGGTTGTGATGGGCAAGGCGCGCGCCAAGCAGGACTATCTGTTCGGCCGCAGCCGCGAGGAGATCGTGCCGCTGGAAGAGCGCGCCAAGGTGCTGCCGCTGCTTCTGCATGGCGACGCCGCCTTTGCTGGCCAGGGCGTAATCGCCGAAATCCTCGGCCTGTCGGGCCTGCGCGGCCACCGCGTCGCCGGCACGCTGCATTTCATCATCAACAACCAGATCGGCTTCACCACCAATCCGCGCTTCTCGCGCTCGTCGCCCTATCCGTCCGACGTCGCCAAGATGATCGAGGCGCCGATCTTCCACGTCAATGGCGACGACCCGGAAGCGGTGGTGCATGCCACGAAGGTGGCGATCGAATTTCGCATGAAGTTCCACAAGCCGGTGGTGGTGGACATGTTCTGCTATCGCCGCTTCGGCCACAATGAGGGTGACGAGCCGGCTTTCACCCAGCCGATCATGTACGCCAACATCCGCAACCACAAGACGACGGTGCAGATCTATGGCGAGCGGCTGATCGCCGAGGGCCATATCAGCCAGGCCGAACTCGACAAGATGAAGGCCGACTGGCGCGCCCATCTGGAGTCCGAATGGGAAGTCGGCCAGCACTACAAGCCCAACAAGGCCGACTGGCTGGACGGCGCCTGGTCTGGTCTGCGCACCGCCGACAACCAGGACGAACAGCGCCGCGGCAAGACCGCCGTGCCGGTCAAGGTGCTGAAGGACATCGGCAAGAAACTGACCGAGGTGCCGAAAGGTTTCGAGGCGCACAAGACCATCATCCGCTTCCTCGAAAACCGCCGCCAGGCGATCGACTCCGGCGAAGGCATCGACTGGTCGACGGCCGAGGCGCTGGCCTTCGGCGCCATCCTGCTCGACGGCAATCCGATCCGGCTCTCCGGCCAGGATTCAGAACGCGGCACCTTCTCGCAGCGCCATTCCGTGCTCTACGACCAGCGCGACGAGACCCGCTACATCCCGCTCAACAATCTCTCGGCCGCACAGGCCGGCTACGAAGTCATCAACTCGATGCTGTCGGAAGAGGCGGTGCTCGGCTTCGAGTATGGCTACAGCCTGGCCGAGCCTAAGGCGCTGACGCTCTGGGAAGCGCAGTTCGGCGATTTCGCCAACGGCGCCCAGGTGGTGTTCGACCAGTTTATCTCGTCGGGCGAGCGCAAGTGGCTGCGCATGTCGGGCCTGGTCTGCCTGCTGCCGCATGGCTATGAGGGCCAGGGGCCGGAACATTCCTCGGCCCGGCTCGAGCGTTTCCTGCAGCTCTGCGCCGAAGACAATATGCAAGTCGCCAACTGCACCACGCCGGCAAACTACTTCCACATATTGCGCCGGCAACTGAAGCGCGACTTCCGCAAGCCGCTGATCCTGATGACGCCGAAGTCGCTGCTGCGCCACAAGCGGGCAGTGTCGACGCTGCCGGAGATTTCGGGCGAAAGCTCGTTCCACCGGCTGTTGTGGGACGACGCCCAGCTGTTGCAGAACCAGGCGATCAAGCTCACCAAGGATTCCAAAATCCGCCGCGTCGTGCTGTGCTCGGGCAAGGTCTATTACGACCTGTACGAGGAACGCGAGAAGCGCGGCATCAACGACATCTATCTCTTGCGCGTCGAACAGCTCTATCCGTTCCCGGCCAAGGCGCTGATCACCGAACTGTCGCGCTTCCGCAATGCCGAGATGGTGTGGTGCCAGGAGGAACCCAAGAATATGGGCGCCTGGTCGTTCATCGATCCGTATCTGGAATGGGTGCTGGCTCATATCGACGCCAAGCACCAGCGGGTGCGCTACACAGGACGTCCGGCGGCGGCATCGCCGGCGACCGGTCTGATGTCGAAGCATTTGGCGCAGCTCGCTGCCCTGCTCGAAGACGCGCTCGGCGAATAGAACAAACCCGGCGAATAGAACAGACAGAGAAGAAACGGACAGCACAATGGCTACCGAAATCCGCGTTCCCACTCTCGGCGAATCCGTCACCGAGGCGACCATCGGCAAGTGGTTCAAGAAGGTCGGCGATGCCATTGCCGTCGACGAGCCGCTGGTCGAGCTCGAAACCGACAAGGTGACGGTGGAAGTGCCTGCCGCCGCCGCCGGCACGCTGGGCGAGATCACCGCCAAGGAAGGCGAGACCGTCGGCGTCGGCGCGTTGCTGGGTTCGATCTCGGCTGGAGGCGCTACCGCCGCCCCGGCGTCCAAGCAGGAGACCAAGCCGCAAGCTGTGTCGCAGGCGTCGAGCCCCGACGCGGCACATACGACCAAGCAGGCCGCGGCCGAGACCGCCAAGATTGCCGGCGATGCCGGGCCGGTCGAGCCGCGCACAATGCCGCCGGCGCCAGCTGCCGCAAAGCTGATCGCCGAGAACAATCTGTCGGTCGACCAGGTTTCTGGCTCGGGCAAGCGCGGCCAGGTGCTGAAGGGCGATGTGCTCGACGCGATTTCCAAGGGCGCGCCGTCGCAGCCGGCCGAAATTCCGAAAGCCGCACCGGCTCCGGTCGCCGTGCGTGCGCCGTCCTCGGGCGACGATGCGTCGCGCGAGGAGCGCGTGCGCATGACCAAGCTGCGCCAGACCATTGCGCGCCGGCTGAAGGAAGCGCAGTCGACCGCCGCCATGCTGACCACCTTCAACGAGGTCGACATGTCGGCGGTGATGGCGCTCAGGACCAAGTACAAGGACATCTTCGAGAAGAAGCATGGCGTGAAGCTCGGCTTCATGGGCTTCTTCACCAAGGCGGTCACCCACGCCTTGAAGGAAATCCCCTCGGTCAATGCCGAGATCGACGGCACCGACATCATCTTCAAGAACTATGCCCATATCGGCGTTGCCGTCGGCACCGAAAAGGGTCTCGTCGTGCCAGTGGTGCGCAATGCCGACCAAATGTCGATTGCCGAGATCGAAAAGGACATCGGCCGGCTGGGCATTGCCGCGCGGGACGGCAAGCTGTCGGTCGCCGACATGCAGGGTGGTACGTTCACCATCTCCAATGGCGGCGTTTACGGCTCACTGATGTCGACGCCGATCCTCAATGCGCCGCAGTCGGGCATTCTTGGCATGCACAAGATCCAGGACCGGCCCGTCGTGGTCGGCGGCCAGATCGTCATCCGGCCGATGATGTACCTGGCGCTCAGCTACGATCACCGCATCGTCGACGGCAAGGAAGCGGTGACCTTCCTGGTCCGCGTCAAGGACAGCCTGGAAGATCCGGAACGGCTGGTGCTTGATTTGTGATCGGAGCTGATCCGTCATGAGCGGCTGGCTGGCGCGGTTTGGGTTCAAGCTGGGTCGAGTAGCGGGTAGCGTATTGAGGCGTTCCCGGCCGGCGGCTTCCGCCGCCATCTCTCCGCCGGCGACATCGACTGAATGGGATTCGGCGCCGGCGAGCAGCAATCTCGGTGTCTTCGCTCTCAGCGAAGCCGAAATGGCGGAGCGGAAGATCATCGTCACCGCGATCGGTGAGCTTGAGCTACCGACCGGCGAAATCATCGCTTGCGATCCACTGATTACCGGGCTGGAACGGCCTGTGTTTAGCCGTAAGGTCAGGCCGGGATGCTATCCAGTCACGTTGCTTGAGGCGCAAGGCCGTGTTGGTGCAGCGGTATTGCGGTTTGGCACTGACTTGCCGGTGCGGTGGGAGTTGGCTGCCTTCGTCCGCGACGTCGGCACATCGTCCTGGAAGTCTGGATTTATTGTCGATGATAATGTTGCTTCGTTCATGGACAAGTCGGTTCTGACGCTGATGTCCGACCAGGAGGAACTCGACAGCTATCTTGCTGACGTTGCATGCTCGTTCGACAAGTTCCGCATGGATAATCCGGTTGATGGAAATCCGCTTAATATAGCCATGTTCGACACTGGCTTCGGTGATGGGAACTATCATTCCTTCTGGGGACTGGATGCGGCCGGCGAGCCGCTGGTCTTGATGACCGATTTCGAGGTGCTCGAAAACGCCGACGGCCGCGAGAGCAGCCAGAGCAATTCATGACAAACATCGCTTCGCCAATGATCGGATTTATGGCCGGGCTGGCTGTTCTCGCAGCGGGTTACGAGGCGCATGCCGCCTGCCCGCTGGCGCTTGCTGTCTATGGCGATGCCGAAAGCGAGGCCGGCATTGATTTCCGGCCGACGACGGATGCGGTCACCGTCACCAACTCGTTCAAGATGGTGCTCGACAAGGGCATCGTTCTCGACGGCATTGTCATGTGGACATCCGGTGTTTCGCGACCGCAAGGTTCGCTGATGTACAAATGCCCGACCGGCGACGTCACCGGTGACGAGCTTGCCGCCTGCACGGTCTGGCAGGGTGTCATCTACAGCGCCGACGATAAGGGCAACATCGCGCTTCTGGCGGCGGAAGGCACGGACGCGCCGCAGAGCCTGATCTTCCCCGATCTCGGGCCGTCGCTGCAGATGTCGACGGCCTTCGGCCCGAACGGTTTCTCGAAACTGCCATGGGACGTGTTTCTGCTGAAAGGTTGCCAGGAATGAGCGCGTCCAAGAAGGTGCTTCTGGTCACCGGCGGCAGTCGTGGCATTGGCGCGGCCACCTGCCGGCTTGCGGCAAAGGCGCGCTACCGGGTCGCGGTCAACTATGCCTCGAACGAGGCTGCCGCCAAGGCGCTGGTCGAGGAAATCGAGGCGGCGGGTGGCGAGGCATTTGCCGTCAAGGGCGATGTCGGCGTCGAAGCCGACATCGTCGCCATGTTCGAAGCCGTCGATCGCGCCTATGGCCGGCTCGACGCGCTGGTCAACAATGCCGGCGTCGTCGACGTCAAGGCGCGCGTCGACGAGATGAGCCTGGCGCGGCTGGAGCGCATGATGCGCATCAATGTCATCGGCTCGTTTCTGTGCGCGCGCGAAGCGGTCAGGCGCATGTCGAGCAAGAATGGCGGCAAGGGTGGCACCATCGTCAATATATCGTCGGCGGCGTCGATACACGGTTCGCCCGGCGAATATGTCGACTATGCTGCGTCCAAGGCGGCGATCGACACGTTCACGCTCGGGCTGGCGCGCGAAGTCGCGACCGAAGGCGTGCGCGTCAATGCGATACGGCCGGGCATTATCGACACCGAGATCCATGCTTCGGGCGGCCAGCCGGACCGGGTCGAGCGGTTCCGCGACATGCTGCCAATGAAACGAGCCGGCACGGCCGATGAAGTCGCGTATGCCGTTCTCTATCTTTTGTCGGATGAAGCGTCCTACACGACGGGCGCAATCCTGAATGTAAGCGGCGGCCGCTGAGCCCCAAGCTAAGGGAAACGAACATGGCTTATGATGTCGTTATCATCGGGTCGGGACCGGGCGGCTATGTCTGCGCCATCAAGGCGGCACAGCTCGGGCTCAAGGTCGCGGTGGTCGAGAAGAACGCCACTTTCGGCGGCACCTGCCTGAACATCGGCTGCATCCCATCCAAGGCGCTGCTTTATGCCTCGGAAATGTTTGCCGAGGCCGGCCATTCCTTCGATGCGCTGGGCGTCGAGATACCGGCGCCGAAACTCAATCTGAAGAAGATGATGGCGCACAAGGACGCGACCGTTTCGGCCAACGTCAATGGCGTCGCCTTCCTGTTCAAGAAAAACAAGATCGATAGTTTCCGCGGCACCGGGAAGGTGGTTGCGGCCGGCAAGGTGTTGGTGACGGCTGAGGACGGCAAGGTCGAGGAGATCGAGACGAAAAATATCGTTATTGCCACGGGCTCCGATGTCGCCGGCATTCCCGGCGTCAAGGTCGACATCGACGAGAAGGTGATCGTATCGTCGACCGGCGCGCTGTCGCTGGAGAAAGTGCCGGGACATCTGGTGGTGGTCGGCGGTGGGGTCATCGGTCTGGAGCTCGGCTCGGTCTGGGCACGGCTCGGCGCCAAGGTCACCGTGGTCGAATTCCTCGACACCATCCTGGGCGGCATGGACGGCGAGGTCTCCAAGCAGTTCCAGCGCCTGCTTTCCAAGCAGGGTTTCGAGTTCAAGCTCGGCTCCAAGGTGACAGGGGTGACCAAGGCCAAAAAGGGCGCCGCCGTTACCTTCGAGCCGGTCAAGGGTGGTGCGGCCGAGACCATCGAGGCCGACGCGGTGCTGATCTCGACCGGACGCCGGGCCTATTCCGACAGCCTCGGGTTGAAAGAAGCCGGCGTCGAGGTCGACGAGCGCGGCCGGGTCAAGACCGACGGGCATCTCAGGACCAACGTGGCCGGCATCTACGCCATTGGCGACGTCATCGCCGGGCCGATGCTGGCGCACAAGGCCGAGGATGAAGGCGTGGCGGTGGCCGAGACCATTGCCGGCCAGGCCGGCCACGTGAATTACGACGTCATTCCGAGCGTCGTCTACACCAGCCCGGAAATCGCTTCGGTCGGCAAGACAGAGGAAGAGCTGAGGAAGGCCGGCATCGACTACAAGATGGGCAAATTCCCGTTCACCGCCAACGGCCGCGCGCGCGCCATGCTGCACACAGACGGCTTCGTGAAGATCCTCGCCGACAAAGCCAGCGACCGCGTGCTCGGCGTCCACATTGTCGGCTTCGGCGCCGGCGAGATGATCCATGAGGCGGCGGTGCTGATGGAGTTCGGCGGCTCTTCCGAAGACCTCGCCCGCACCTGCCACGCGCATCCGACAATGTCGGAAGCGGTCAAGGAAGCGGCGCTGGCGACGTTCTTCAAGCCGATCCATATTTAAGGAAACGCTGGAGGGACAGCACCCCCCCCTCTGGCCTGCCGGCAATCTCCCCCTCAAGCAAGGGGGGAGATTGGACTTCACCGCCGCGTCGCGAGCTTTCAAGTTTCTCACGTTTCTAACCTGGCGCTGTTCGTGAACTGCCGATCTCCCCTCTCGAGGGGGAGATGTCCGGCAGGACAGAGGGGGCGGTGAAGAATCGCGACGCTCGCCGATAGGTGCCCCAAACAAAACGGCCCGCTTTTCAGCAGGCCGTTCTTGGCTGGAACAAGATGCCAGATCAGTTGGCCAGATTACGGGCTCGGCGCCGGAGCAGGCGCGGGTGCCGGAGCTGGCGCAGGAGCCGGTGCGGGCGCAGGGGCTGGTGCGGGAGCCGGTTCGGCGGGCTTCATCGGCTCAGCCGGTGCAGGTGCGGGCGCCGGTGTGCTGGCTGCCGGCGGCTCTGCGGGCGCAGGATGTTCGCCGCTTCTGCCGAAAACATAGTACGCGACAATCGCAAGGATGACGACGACCAGCGCAATCAGCCAGCCGCTGCCACCACCCGACCTGGGCGCTGGATCGTTAGGGTTCGCCATAAAAGTGTCCTCCGTGGATGAAAAGCATCAATCAACACCCCTCAACGCGCAACCGTTGAACGGGTTCATACTAGGCCTTCAAATTGACGAACGCAGGAAAATTCTGATTCGCAACCGCTTGTTGGCCTGTATTTCCCCCGCAAAATCAATCACGAACGAGGTAGAACGAGCTTAGCTGGCCTTTTCCGCCAAAAATAGGGCCAACCGCCTCCGCTTTGCGAATCAGTTGCGCACCGCACAGAGCCGGGCTTACGTGATTCGGTATTCAAGACGGGCGCTGCTCAGTCGACGGCGGTGACGGTATAGCCGGCCTTGCGAAAATCCTCGACCAGGCCTTCGGGGCCGGGAAGATGCATGGCGCCGACGGCCATGAAGGCATTGCCCTTGGCCAGGATCGGTGTGGCATGGTCGGCCATGACCTTGTTGCGGCCGGTGATCATCGTCCGGTCGAATTCGGCGTAACCTGCGTCGTCTTCGTCGGGCGAGATCGAACGCAACAGCGGCCAGAAGGTGCCGGTGTCGCCGCGCTGGTAAAGCACGATCATGGTTTCGTTGATGTCGTTTATCTTGTCGCCGAGCTTCAGGGTCTCGACCAGCCCCTTGATGTGGAACGCAAGCGGCAGCGAGGCCATGGCGCGCAGCTGGCTGGCTGCGGTCTCCAACCCTTCCACCGGCTTGCCATTAGCCTTGGCGTCCTGCGCCAGCTTGACGTCGAGAACCGGTGCGCCGCCTGCCTGACGGGCGACCTCACAGACCGGCAGCGCGACCATGGCCGACAGCAGCCACGGCTTCATCTTGGAGACGCTCGCCGGCGGAATGCCGCGCGCATCGAGCCCTTTGTTCACCACCGCCGCATCCTCCGGCGACAACAGCGACGACAACGTCGTGTTGTCGGTGAACATCATCAGCTCGGGTTCCTTGAGCATGGCCTCCATCATCTTCTGCTTGTCGAGCACGTCGGTGGTCTCGATGATGATGGTGCCGGCAGCGTCATAGGCTTTCCTGGCTGCCGGCGGCAGAGTGGTCACGCGCGGGTCGGTCATGTGCATGGTGCCGAACAGGAAGGACGGCTTTTCGCCTGATTTCTCCAACTTCCACAACAGGCCCTTGCCGTTCAGCGTCGCTGCTGCTTCCGTCTCGATCCTGGCATAGGCGGCGGGGTCTTCCTTCTGCAGGGCCGATAGCAGATCGGCGCCGGCGCAGGCCGGGGCTTCGGCATGCGCCTTGCCCATGGCAAGCAGCAACGCGACGAGAAAAGACAGGAAAAACAGGGCGTTGAGCGCGACGAGCAGCTTCAGCGACACAAGGGCCGCGCGGTCGGCGATGGCAAGGGCGCGTTTCATGGTGCGGTTCTAGGACTGAAAAGCGGCGAAACGGTTAACCGGCGTGGGGAAATTGTCCTGGACTTATACAGTGTCACGCGCGGGGATGGGCAGATTCGTAGATCTCGAGCAGCCTTGCCGTGTCGACGCCGGTATAGACCTGCGTCGTCGACAAGCTGGCGTGGCCGAGCAGTTCCTGGATGGTGCGCAGGTCGCCGCCGCGCCCGAGCAGATGGGTGGCGAAGGAATGGCGCAACGCGTGCGGCGTCGCGGTGTCGGGCAGGTTCAGCGCCGAGCGCAGCCTGGCCATGTCGCGCTGGACGATGGCCGGGTTGAGCGGCCCGCCGCGGGCGCCGCGAAACAGCAGGCCCTTGGGATCGAGATGGTAGGGACACAGTTTTCGGTATTCGGCGATTGCCCTGAGCGCCACCGGCAGCACCGGCACCAGCCGTGTCTTGCCACCCTTGCCGGTGACGCGCAGCACGGTGTCGGCTTCCGATGCCAGGTCGGCGGCGCTGAGGCCCAGCGCTTCGGAAATGCGCAGGCCCGATCCATAAAGCAGCGTCAGCACGGCGGCGTTGCGGGCGGCGATCCAGGGCTCTTCAGCCAGCTGGCCTTCCACCGACACGACATGTTTGGCATCGCTGGCGGTCAGCGGCTTGGGCAGCGATTTCGGCTGGCGCGGCGCGCGCAACGCAGCGGCACCGGCGGCATTGGCGAGACCGCGCCGTTCGAGGAAGCGCAGCAGCGAGCGGATGCCGGCGAGGCCGCGTCCGAGCGTGCGGGCGCCGGCGCCGGCGTTGCGCCGCGCGGCAAGAAAGCCGCGCAGATCGGCCGGGCGGAGAGTCGCGATGTCGGAAAGACCAGGCGAGTCGCCGCGATGCCCTGTGAGGAAATGCAGGAACTGGCGCGTGTCGCGCTCATAGGCTTCGACGGTCGCCGGCGACAGCCGGCGCTCGCGCGCCAGCATCTTCAGCCAGCTTTCGCGCGCTGCCTGGAGGTCGGGCTTTGCCGGGATGAGAAATTCCTGCATGCCGCCATTGTCAGGCAGCCGGGTTAGGAAGCGGTGAAGAACCTGTCATTGAAATGGCCACGGGCGATCATTGAAATGACGCCGGTAGGGCGCTAGAGCAGGGCAAAGGATATCAGCCATGTCGAAGCCCCAGAACTCCGTGCAAATGGCCGTGATCGGCGCCGCCCACGGCATCAAGGGCGAATTGCGGGTGAAGACCTTCACTGGCGAGCCGATGGCGCTGGCCGATTATGGGCCGCTCTATGCCAAGGACGGCCGCGTTTTCCAGATCACCGACATAAGGCCGGCCAACACCGTCGTGGTGGTGCGCTTCAAGGGCATTGCCGATCGCAATGCCGCCGAGGCGCTGGCCGGAACCGAGCTGTTCGTGGACCGCTCGATGCTGCCCGACGATGGCGAGGAGGACGAATTCTACCACGCCGATCTCGTCGGACTTGAAGTCCGCGACGATAAGGGCGCGGTCATCGGCAAGGTGGTGGCGGTGCATAATTTCGGCGGCGGCGACATTCTCGACGTTACCCTCGGCGGGCGCAAAGGCGTGCTGATCCCGTTCACCCAGGCCGCCGTGCCTCAGGTTTCGATTGCCGAAGGTTTTCTCCGCGTCGACCCGGCAGCCGCCGGCCTTGTCGAGGATGAGGATGGCGACGCGCCGCGCGAAGAAGATTTCGGCGCGAAGGGCCGACCGCGCGGGCCGCGCGAAGCCGGAGGCAACCGGTGACGTTCAAGGCGTCGGTGCTGACGCTCTATCCCGAGATGTTTCCGGGCGGGCTAGGCCTGTCGCTGGCCGGACGGGCGCTCGAAGTCGGGACATGGTCGCTGGAAGCGATCCAGATCCGCGACTTCGCCAGCGATCGCCATCACACCGTCGACGACACGCCGGCCGGCGGCGGCGCCGGCATGGTGATGCGCGCCGATGTGCTGGCCAAGGCGATCGACCACACGTCGCCGGCGGGCGATCCGCGGCCGCGTTTGCTGATGAGCCCGCGTGGAAAACCGCTGACGCAGGCACGTGTGCGCGAACTGGCCGCTGGGCCAGGCGCCGTCATCGTCTGCGGCCGGTTCGAAGGCGTCGACCAGCGGCTGATCGAGGCGCGTGGACTGGAAGAGGTCTCCATCGGCGATTTCATCCTGTCGGGCGGCGAGCCGGCGGCGCTCGTACTGCTCGACGCCGTTGTGCGGCTGTTGCCCGGCGTCATGGGCAATGCGGTGTCGGGCGAGGAAGAAAGTTTCGAGAACGGCCTGCTCGAACACCCGCATTACACGCGACCGCAGGAGTTCGAAGGCCGCCCCATCCCCGACGTGCTGGTCTCCGGTAATCACAAGAAGATCGCCGCGTGGCGGCGCGCGGAGTCCGAGAAGCTGACCAGGGAGCGCCGGCCGGATTTGCTCGCCGCTCAGCCCTTGGCAAAGTAGTAAACGGCGAGAAACAGGCCGACGGCGATGACGAAGCCGCGTACTGCGTTTTGCGGCACGCGCTTGGCGATCCAGACGCCGGCATAGCCGCCGAGCGCGCCGCCGGGGATCATGACGATTGCCTGCGGCCAGGCAACAACGCCGCCGGAAACGAAGACCAGTATGGCAACGGCGGCGATGACCACGGCCAGCATGTTCTTCAGCGCGTTCAGTCGGTGATAGTCGCCGGATTGCGTCAGGCCGAGCGTCGCCAGCATCATGACGCCCATGCCGGCGCCGAAGAAGCCGCCATAGATGGCGGTGGCGAACTGCGCCAGCGAACCGGTCAGAGAGCCGACCGTGGCTTCATGCCCAGGCTTCGGCGTTGGTTTGAGCCACGGCCCGGCGGCGAACAAGGCGGTTGCCGCAAGCAGCAGCCACGGCACCAGCGCGCGGAACGACGGATTTGAGAGCGCCAGCAGGATGAGCGCACCAGCCAGCGCGCCCAAAGCCGAGATCAGGCAAAGCAGCAGCGCGCCGCGCCAGAAATGCTTGATGTCGGTCCAGTAAGCCAGCGTCGAGGTGATGTAACCGGGAAACTGCGTCACCGAGGAGGTGGCGTTGGCGACGATCGGCGGCAGGCCGGCCAGCGTCATGGCGCCGAAGGTTATGAAGGTGCCGCCGCCGGCAACGGCGTTGACGGCGCCTGACAGAAAACCCGCGAGGAAGAGCAGGACTGCGTCGAAAACAGACATTGTGAGGCCGCCGGACAAGTGTGCTGCTCCCGGATTAGGAAGCTTGAAGGGCCGGCGCAACCCTGCACTGGACGATTGCGTGGTGGCATGCGACCAAAAAAGACAGGGCCAAGGCGTGACAAGTCAGTGAAATAGCTGTATGTGCCCGCCCGTACTGGCGAGAAAAATCTCCCGGACCCGTCAACAATGACGGTGTAGTCGCCCCTGCCCAATGTTTCGAAGACAAGATGTCTCGGGGACAAAGGGCATAGCCGAGCGGTCAATGGAACTGCAAGGCGAGTGTCGGACGCTCTGACTGTCGGAAGAACAAGAAGTGGACTATTGAGATGGATATCATCCGTCAGCTCGAGGCCGAACAGGCCGCCAAGATCGAAGCCAAGCGCAAGCTTCCCGAGTTTCAGCCCGGCGACACCGTGCGCGTCCAGGTCCGCGTGACCGAAGGCACCCGCACCCGCGTCCAGGCCTATGAGGGCGTCGTCATCGCCCGCGCCGGCGCGGGCTTCCAGGAAAATTTCACCGTCCGCAAGATCTCCTACGGCGAAGGCGTCGAGCGCGTTTTCCCGGTCTACTCGCCGATGGTCGAAGGCGTCGAGATCGTGCGCCGCGGCAAGGTGCGCCGCGCCAAGCTCTATTATTTGCGCGACCGTCGCGGCAAGTCGGCCCGTATTTCGGAAAACACCGGCGTGCGCGCCCGCAAGCTCAACGATGAGGAGCGCGACGCGCTGAACGCCGAGAAGGCCCGCATCGAAGCCGAGAAGGTTGCCGCTGCCCAGGCGCTGGCCGCCGAGACGGCCGCCAAGGAAGCCGCCGAGAAGAAGGCCGCCGACGAGGCTGCAAAGGCCGCCGACGAGGCTGCAAAGGCGGCGGAAGCGACCCCGGCCGAATAAACCTGGTCCAAGGATTTTGAAAAGGCGGCTTCGGCCGCCTTTTTTCGTTTCACCAGACTGTGAACGATTGCCGGCCGAGAGTTGCGCCGCGGCTGTTGACTCGAATTATCCTGTACACTAAATGATCGTACAAAGCAAATGGAGAACTGACATGGCACTCTACACCACACAGGCTCGCGTCACCGGCGGCCGCGCCGGCCACGGCGAGACCAGCGACGGCCTGCTGAAGGTCGACCTCGCTTTGCCGAAGGAGCTCGGCGGACAGGGTGGCGCCACCAATCCCGAGCAGCTGTTCGCGGTCGGCTATGCCGCTTGCTTCGAAAGCGCCATCCGCTTTGTCGCGCGCAAGCAGAAGCTGCCGCTGCAGGATGCGGCGGTGAGCGCCACCGTCAGCCTGCTTCCCAATGGTGAAGGCTTCAAACTTGGTGTCGCACTCGCCGCGGAGACGAAAGGCCTTGATCAGGCGGTGGCGGAAGCGCTTGTATCGGCAGCGCATCAGATTTGCCCCTATTCCAATGCGATCAAAGGCAATATCGAGGTGGCGCTTTCGACAGTGGCGCTTCCGGCAAAGGCAGCATGACGACGAAGACCGAAACCAGGGCCAGCGAAGTCCCGGCGGACACCGCCGGGAGGATCGCCGTTCCGCGCCTCGACCAACAGCTCTGCTTCGCGCTCTATTCGGCGAGCGGGCTGATGACCAAGCTCTATCGGCCGCTGCTTGACCCGCTCGGCCTGACCTATCCGCAATATTTGGCGATGCTGGCGCTGTGGCAGCATGCGCCGAGCACGGTCGGCGAACTCGGCGAGGCGCTGGGGCTGGATTCGGCGACATTGACGCCTCTGCTCAAGCGGATGGAAGCGGCTGGTCTCGTCACCCGCCGTCGCGATCCGGCCGACGAGCGCCGCGTGCTGGTCGAGCCGACTGCCAAGGGCCAGGCGCTGCGCGCCCGCATCAAGGACGTATCCGCAGGCCTTGCCTGCGCCATGCCGCTGGAAGTCGAGGAGCTGAAGTCGCTGCACCGGACCTTGACCGGATTTGTCGCCAAGCTGCGTGAGGCTACGTCACCATCCTGATCCGTCATCTGACGGGTTCCCGTGTCCAGGAGGGGTCTGGTTTGCCGGCGGCGCAATCACGGAATAAATTCCGACCACGGGGCGTTCTAAAACCGCGTTGGTTGAAGGCATTGGAATCCGCTTTCACCGGACGCTGAGCACCGGACCGGCTTGCAAGCCGTCTGCGGACGGCTAAAGTCGCGCCTGGATTTTCATGCGAGCCCGGCTGCAAGCGGGCTTCTCATCCTGGAGCGTGTCATGACCAAATCGAAGCTGCTGCTGGCCGCCCTCGCGGCCTGTTTCCTCGCGCCCGTCGCTGCATGGGCGGCCGATGCGCTGCCCGATCTCGGCGGCAAGAAGGTCGTGGTGGTGACGGAAAACGCCTATCCGCCGCTGCAGTTCATCGACGCCAAGACCGGCAAGCAGATCGGCTGGGAGTATGACGCGATGGACGAAATCGCCAAGCGGCTGAACTTCAAGGTGGAGTACCAGAACACCTCCTGGGACGCGATGATCCAGGCGGTTTCCGACAACCAGTACAACATTGGCATGACCGGCATCACCATCAAGGACGACCGAAAGGAGAAGGTCGATTTCTCCGACCCCTATATGCGTTCGGAGCAGTTCATGCTGGTGCGCGCCGATGAAAGCCGCTTCACCGACGCCAAGACCTTCGCCGCCTTCAACGACGGGTTGATCGGCGCGCAGGCCGGAACGACGCCGTTCTACACCGCCGTCTACAGCGTGCTCGACGGCAATGAGCAGAACCCGCGCATCAAGCAGTTCGAGACCTTCGGCGCTTCGGTGCAGGCACTGAAATCCGGCGACGTCGATGTCGTCCTGACCGACGGCACCGCCGGCAAAGGCTATGTCGATGCCTCCGGCGGCAAGCTCAAGCTGATCGGCGGCCCGCTCGGCACCGAGGATTTTGGCTTCATCTTCCCGAAGGGCTCGGACCTGGTGAAGCCGGTCAACGCGGCGATCGCGGCGCTGAAGGCCGACGGCACGATCGAGGCGCTGAACAAGAAGTGGTTTCTCGACTACAAGATGGGGCAGTAGGCCGTCTTGGCGCGACGGCCGCTGACCCCCCTTGCGGGGGAGATGCCCGGCAGGGCAGAGGGGGGTGTGAAGGATCGCCTCCCTTTTGTTTTGAGCTTTTCCAAAGAGGCCAAAGGTTGTGACTGTAACCGTTTGACAGGTTGGAGGGACAGCACCCCCCTCTGTCCTGCCGGACATCTCCCCCGCAAGGGGGGAGATCGGCAGATCTTGCGAGCGCAGCTGTTCACCAGCGTTGGGCATTGATGCTCGCCTCAACCTCAAAACCCGATTTTCCCTGGTGGCTTGCCGCCGCGATCGCGCTCGCCGTCGTCGCTGCGCTCTCCATTGCCGCCAGCGATCTCTACGCCCAGGTTTTTGCCACCGTCGCCAAAGGCATCGGCATCACCATTCTTGTCACCGTGGTCGCCTTCGCGCTGGCTTCCGCCGTCGGGCTCGGCATTGCGCTGATGGGGTTGTCGGGGTCGCGTTGGCTCAAGCAGATCGCTCGTTTCTATGTCGAGATCATCCGCGGCGTGCCGATCCTGGTGCTGTTGTTCTGGATCGCCTTCGCCGGCGCGCCGGCCTTCGTGGCTGCGTGGAATGCGCTGACCGCGCCGCTGCAAAACGCCGGCTATCTCGGCGAGCTTTTGGTGCGCGACGTGTCGCTGTTGTGGCGTGCGATCATGGCGCTGACCATCGGTTATTCCGCCTTCATCTCCGAGGTCTTCCGCGCCGGCATCCAGTCAGTCGAGAAAGGCCAGATCGAGGCTGCCAAGGCGCTCGGGCTGACGCGCACGCAGCGCTTCCGGCTGATCGTCTTCCCACAGGCGATCCGCACCATCCTGCCGCCGCTCGGCAATGACTTCGTCGCCATGGTCAAGGATTCCTCGCTGGTCTCGGTGCTCGGCGTCGCCGACATCACGCAGATGGGCAAGATCTACGCCGCCGGCTCGTTCCGCTTCTTCGAGACCTATTCGATCGTCGCCTATATCTATCTCATCCTCACCGTCAGCCTGTCGCTGGCGCTGCGGGGGCTGGAGCAACGACTGCGGCGGGCGCAGCAGGAATAGAAGTCCGACGCGGGCACGGCTACGATCGCGGAGGACAGGATTCCGGAGGATGCAGGCGATGACGATCGACAAGGCCAATGCGGCGCTGGGTACCGTCTATTCGGCCGACACGCCGGAAGGGCTGGCCAAGGCCTATGCAGACTGGGCCGCGACCTATGACGGCGAGACCGCTTCGCTCGGCTATCTGCTGCCGTTCCTGATCACCGCCTGGGTGGCGCGCCATGTGAAGGTGGGTGAAGGCCCGCTGCTCGACGCCGGCTGCGGCACCGGCCTGTCAGGCCCGTCATTGAAGGCGCTGGGTTATCACGACATTGCCGGCCTCGACCTCTCCGACGACATGCTGAAGATCGCCGGCAGCCGCAATGCCTATGGCGATCTGAAGCAGGCCATGCTCGGCGGGCCGCTACCCTGGCCGGACGGGCATTTCCGCGCCTTCTTCTCGACTGGCGTGTTCACCATCGGCCATGCGCCGGCGTCCGGCCTGCACGAGCTTGTCCGCATCACCAGGAAAGGCGGCCACGCCATCTTCACCGTGCGCGACCAGGTTTTCGAAAGCGGCGGCTTCCAGGACGTGTTCGACGGGCTGGAGCGGGCCGGGAAATGGCGGCCGGCCGAGCAAAGCCCATGGTTCCGCTGCTATGCGATCGCCGAGCCGGACGCGCTGGTGAAGACTTTTGTGTTCGAGGTGCTTTGAGCGCCGCCCTCTTCGCCTTCTCTCACAAGGGGAGAAGCGAAAACACGCCGCAATTGCCGAAAAGCCAAAACATTGGTATGAGCCACGCCATGGAAGAGCTTTTTGGCGATCCGGCCTATAAGGGTTTCGTGCTGCAGGACAGAAAACGCCTGCCGTCGCGTTTCTCTTCGCGCATTTCCGGCGCGCTCACCAGCCGACTTAGCTAAGCCGCTTTCGCCGCGCCGAAGGCTTCGCGCGTCTGCCCTTCCCCTTTTTGCAAATCGACGGATTTACGCACATGAGCGCACCGCGCACCCTCTACGACAAGATTTTCGACGACCATGTCGTCGACCGCCAGGATGATGGCACCTGTCTGCTCTACATCGACCGCCATCTCGTCCATGAAGTGACCAGCCCGCAGGCCTTCGAAGGTCTGCGCATGACCGGCAGAAAAGTCCGGCATCCGGAAAAGACGCTGGCCGTGGTCGATCACAATGTCTCGACCTCGCCCGAGCGCAAGTTCGGCATCAAGAACGAGGAAAGCCGCATCCAGGTCGAGGCCTTGGCCAAGAACGCTAGGGATTTCGGCGTCGAATATTACTCCGAAAACGATATCCGCCAGGGCATCGTCCACATCATCGGGCCGGAGCAGGGCTTCACGCTGCCTGGCATGACCATTGTCTGCGGCGACAGCCACACCTCGACGCATGGCGCCTTCGGCGCATTGGCACATGGCATCGGCACCTCCGAGGTCGAGCATGTGCTGGCGACCCAGACGCTGATCCAGCGCAAGGCCAAGAACATGCTGGTGCGTGTCGATGGCCAGTTACCGGAAGGCGTCACCGCCAAGGACATCATCTTGGCCATCATCGGCGAGATCGGCACCGCCGGCGGCACCGGCTATGTCATCGAATATGCCGGCGAGGCGATCCGCGCGCTGTCGATGGAAGGCCGCATGACGATTTGCAACATGTCGATCGAGGGCGGCGCGCGCGCCGGCCTGATCGCGGCCGACGAAACCACCTTCGCCTATGTCAAGGGCAAGCCGCGCGCGCCGAAGGGCGCGTCGTGGGACGCCGCGCTCGAATACTGGAAGACGCTGCAGTCCGACGAGGGCGCGCATTTCGACAAGGTGATCGTGCTCGACGCGGCCAAGCTGCCGCCGATCGTCTCCTGGGGTTCCTCGCCCGAGGACGTCGTTTCGGTGCAGGGCGTCGTTCCCAATCCGGAAGAGATCACGGACGAGAACAAGCGGACGTCAAAGATCCGCGCGCTCGACTATATGGGGCTGACGCCGGGCACGAAGATCACCGACATCACGCTCGACCGCGTCTTCATCGGCTCCTGCACCAATGGCCGCATCGAGGATCTGCGTGCGGTGGCCAAGGTGGTCGAAGGCAAGACGGTGAGTGCGCATGTCGATGCGATGATCGTGCCGGGCTCCGGTCTGGTCAAGGAACAGGCGGAGGCCGAGGGTCTCGACAAGATCTTCATTGCCGCCGGTTTCGACTGGCGCGAGCCGGGCTGCTCGATGTGCCTGGCCATGAACGACGACCGGCTGAAGCCGCATGAGCGCTGCGCCTCGACCTCGAACCGCAATTTCGAAGGCCGGCAGGGCTTCAAGGGCCGCACCCATCTGGTATCGCCGGCAATGGCGGCGGCGGCGGCGATCGCCGGCCATTTCGTCGACATCCGCGACTGGAAATAGCGCAGACTGGTTCAAGCCTGATCTGAGCGTATGCAAAACCCCGAACGGCAAAACCGTTCGGGGTTTTGTTTAAAGCGCGCCGCTCTAAGACCCTTGGGGTATTATGCCCTAGCCGGCACGCCGGATGATTTCATGAAATTCCTCCCGGCTGCCGGGTTCGTCGGTCGCGACCACCAGCGCCAGTTCGCGCTCGTCGAAGATCTTGAACCACTCGTCCCATTCGACCAGCTCGTAGCCCCCTGCGTTGACCGGGCGTTCAGGCTGATCCTGGTCCTGATAGGCGTGCTGGCCGAAGACGAGCCTCAGCAACGGCTGCGTTCCGGTTTCGGGCGATACATCGACGATCGCCGGAAATCCGGCGCGCCCTGCGGCCCATGAGCGAATTGCTTCGTGATCGGTCAGCGTGATCGTGTCGGCCATGAACAACTTCTCCTTGATTGCTGTCAGGAAACGCCGGCCTCAGGTCCCGGTTCCGTGCACCAGCTTCATGAGTGGCGACTTGCATATTCGTCCCGGCTTAACCGCTTGTTGGGGCTTGCGCTCTAAGGTCTTCCCTGACGTCAAGCGGGGAAGTCACCGTCCTTTGGACACCGGCCTGTTCATAGCGCTGCTCAATCCGACGATCGCGCTGGCGCTCGGCGCGGCGTTCCTCGTGCTGTGGTTCTATCAGCGCCACCGGCCCTATCTGGCTGTGCTCGGCACGAGCTATTGCGTGTCCGCGCCCGGCTTCCTGCTGCAGTATTTCACGCTGCCCGGCGGCATGGTGCTGACCAAGCTGGTCTCCAACCTCTGCTTCACGCTCGCCGCCTGTTGCCTCGTCGGTGCGATCATCTCACGCTACGGCAGGCGCGTGCCCTATATCGCGATCGGCATTCTGGCGGGTGGCGGGATGGTGGCATTCTGCTGGTTCCTGTTCGTCCAGCCGGACTTGACTTGGCGCATCCTGTCGATCAATTTCGGCTTTGGCGGCCTCAGCCTGCTGGTCGCTGCCGAGCTGCGCGCCGTGCGCAAGAACGGCCCGACGGAAAAAATCCTGTTCGTGTTGTCGCTGCTGTCCGGGCTGAACTTCATCGGCCGCACGCTGCTCGTCGTCATCTCGCACGGGCCGTTCACCAGCTATGACGGGTTTTATGGCTCGTCCTACTGGACGACGGCGCTTTTGACGCACGCGCTGCTGTCGTTGCTGATCGCGCTCTGCCTGTTCTCGGCAGCTGCGCTCGACGTGATGAAGGCGCTGAAGACCGAGACGCACACCGATCCGCTGTCTGGCCTGCTCAACCGCAGGGGTTTCGAGGAGCGCGCCTTGCTGGTGCTGCAGCATTGCGCTGTTACCAAGGTGCCGGTCGCGCTGGTGCTGGCCGATCTCGATCACTTCAAGGCGCTCAACGACAAATACGGACATGCCGCGGGCGACCAGGTGATCGCCGACTTCGCCGCCAAGCTTCGCGCGGCCGCCGGCACGCGTGCGGTTGCCGGCCGCATCGGCGGCGAGGAGTTCGCTGTGCTTCTGTCGCTGAGCGATCTTGCCACGGCGCGGCTGTTTGCCGAAGCCGTGCGCACGCACTATTCGGCCGGCAGTGTCGACGGGTTGCCGCCGGGCACCAGGGTGACCGCGAGCTTCGGCGTCGCGGCGCGCACCGGCGACGAAGGGCTGGAGCCGCTGATGCGGCGCGCCGACGAAGCGCTCTACAAGGCCAAGAAGAACGGCCGCGACAGCGTGCGATTGTCCTATGAGCGGGCGGAAACGGTGTTCATCCCGGATACAGGCAGCGTCGGTTAGCGTCTCGCTTAAACGGCCTCTCGGCCGTGCCGGATCATCAGCGGCAAGGGCTGAGGTTGGGCATTTCGCCATCGGAGAGGCCGTACATATAGGAGCGGCCCTTCACGAACACCGGCGGCTGGTAGCAGCCACGCCTGGAGATGTGATCCGCCTCGTCTTCATAAAGGACTTCCGGTTCCGCTTCCGGCTGCCCGGCGCTGGTGTAGTCGGACAATTTCTTGGCCAGCCTGCCTTGGCCGACAATGATGCGCTTGTAGCCGGCGGCGCTGTCGATGACGAGATTGCCTAGGGAATCGGCATAGACGCGGTCATGATGGCGCGACCAGGCCATTGCCGGGGCGGCGAAGCCGAGACTGGCTGTCGCCAGCACAAGCGCCGCAAGGCGCGCTCTTCCTGAATTCGAAAGCATGGTGTCCTCTCTGCTGTGGACCCGATCGAATCGGAAATTAACCTTTTCTTAACCTTTGTTAAGAGGGCAGGCGCATCCGGCGGCGATCTCTCGCCAAACATGGTTAATATCCGACGGGATGGAAACCCGGGCGTCATCATTCGGCCATGCTTGCCCGCACCATCGGCCGCGACGCACACAACTACGCTGACGTCGGGTGAGCTTGATCTTGGTGGAACATCGCGGCTAGTTAGCCGCGCAGGAGGACAGCATATGGCGTTACGCCGGACGTTTCGGGTGACGCTGTTGTCGATCCCCTTGCTGACTGCCGCAGCCTGCGTGCCGCAGAACGGCGCGCCGACGGCGGTGAATACCGTACCACCCACTGTCGCGCCCGTGCCGGCTCAGCAGTCCGCCGCACCTGTGGCGCCCCCGGCTTCCGCAACGGCTCCGACAGCGCCTGCCGCACCTTCAGCCAAGATCGTCACCGACCTTACCGCGCCGCGGTCTGCTGTCGGCACGGCAACTTACAGATGCGGCAATGGCGGCATGATCACCATCCAGAACCTCGGCACGGCGTTGCGCGTTGTCAGGCCCGATGGCACGACCGAGGAGTTTGCCGCATCACCCGCCAACCAGTCCAGCCGCTACCAGGAAGCTGCGTCGCATGACGCAATCGTGATCGACGCGCGCGAGGCGCTGGTGATGAAGAGGGGCTCGACACCACAGACCTGCAAACGATAGCCTGGCGTCGATTGCAAAGGAAATGCCGCACTGCAGCGAACGGTGCGCTGGCTTTCGACGGTGGCCAAATCGATTGAAGCGAAACAGCAGCCTTTTGTCAGACTAAATGACGTTTTCAAAACGATTTTCCGGCTTTGACGCGGTGCAAAAAGAGCATTAGAAACCGGCTGTCTGAAGTCATATATCGAGGCGGTAAGTGCCGCTTTCCACCGCGGCTCCGGACATCGAACTGGGGCAGCCATGAGCAAATCACCAGCCACCCGAACCGCCAGACGTGAACGGCCGCTCTCGCCGCACCTGACGATTTACCGCCCACCGATCACCATGACGATGTCGATCATTCACCGCATCACTGGCGGGGCGCTGTATTTCGGCACGCTGCTGGTCGCCGCGTGGCTGATGGCGGCGGCGAGTTCGCAAGGCGCTTTCGATTGGATCAACTGGGCCTTCGGCACCTGGCTCGGCCGGCTCATCCTGTTCGGCTACACCTGGGCGCTGATGCACCACATGCTGGGCGGCGTGCGCCATCTCGTCTGGGACACCGGCGCCGGGCTGGAGAAACACACGGCATCGAAGATCGCCTGGGCGACGCTCGCCGGTTCCATCCTGCTCACGCTGCTGATCTGGGTCGCCGGCTACATGGCGCGGGGAACCTTGTGATGAGCGGCACGAACAACAACGATATGCGCACGCCGCTGGCCAAGGTCCGCGGTCTGGGCTCGGCCCGCGAAGGCACCGGGCATTTCTGGCGACAGCGGCTGACGGCCATTGCCAACATCCCGCTGATACTGTTCTTCGTCGGGTTCCTGATCGCGCTCAATGGCGCCGGCTTCGCCGAGGTGCGGGCGGCGCTCGCCAGTCCGTTCGTGGCGCTGGTGTTGGCGCTGGTGCTCGTTTCCGGTCTCACCCATATGCGTGTCGGCATGCAGGTCATTATCGAGGATTACGTGCATGCCGAAGGCATGAAGCTGGCGCTGATCGCACTCAGCACGTTTTTCACCATAGCGGTCGGCGTCGCCTCGATCTTCGCCCTGCTCAAACTGGCATTCGGAGGCTGATTTGGCCAAGGACGCGAAATCGGCCACCGGCTATACCTTTGTCGACCACAAGTTCGACGTGGTGGTCGTCGGCGCCGGCGGCGCCGGCCTGCGCGCCACGCTCGGCATGGCCGAGCAGGGCCTGCGCACGGCCTGCATCACCAAAGTGTTCCCGACCCGCTCGCACACGGTGGCGGCACAAGGCGGCATTGCCGCGTCGCTGTCCAACATGGGTCCGGACTCCTGGCAGTGGCACATGTACGACACCGTCAAGGGTTCGGACTGGCTGGGCGACGTCGACGCCATGGAATATCTGGTGCGCGAGGCACCGGCGGCGGTCTACGAGCTCGAGCATTACGGCGTGCCGTTCTCGCGCACCGAAGAGGGCAAGATCTACCAGCGGCCGTTCGGCGGACACATGATGAATTATGGCGACGGCCCGCCGGTGCAGCGCACCTGTGCTGCCGCCGACCGCACCGGTCACGCCATCCTGCACACGCTCTACGGCCAGTCGCTGAAGAACAATGCACAGTTCTTCATCGAGTATTTTGCGCTCGACCTGATCATGGAACCGGACGGCACCTGCACCGGCGTCGTCGCCTGGAACCTCGACGACGGCACCATCCATCGCTTCTCCGCCAAGATGGTGGTGCTGGCGACCGGCGGATATGGCCGCGCCTATTTCTCGGCGACGTCGGCGCACACCTGTACAGGCGACGGCGGCGGCATGGCGGCACGGGCCGGCTTCCCGCTGCAGGATATGGAGTTCGTGCAGTTTCATCCGACCGGCATCTACGGCGCCGGCTGCCTGATCACCGAAGGCGCGCGCGGCGAGGGCGGCTATCTCGTCAATTCCGAGGGCGAGCGCTTCATGGAGCGCTACGCGCCGTCGGCCAAGGACCTGGCGTCGCGCGACGTCGTCTCGCGTTGCATGACGCTGGAGATCCGCGAAGGCCGCGGGGTCGGCAAGAACAAGGACCATATTTTCCTGCATCTCGACCATCTCGATCCGGCCGTGCTGCATGAGCGGCTGCCGGGCATTTCGGAATCGGCCAGGATTTTCGCCGGCGTCGACCTGACCAAGGAGCCGATCCCGGTGCTGCCGACGGTGCACTACAATATGGGCGGCGTGCCGACCAATTACTGGGGCGAGGTGCTGAACCCGACGGTCGAGAATCCTGACCGGGTGTCACCCGGGCTGATGGCGGTCGGCGAGGCCGGCTGTGCCTCCGTGCACGGCGCCAACCGGCTGGGCTCGAACTCGCTGATCGATCTGGTGGTGTTCGGCCGCGCCGCCGCAATCCGCGCCGGCCAGGTCATCGACCGTAATTCGGCGATCCCTTCGCCCAACGAAGCCTCGGTCGAAAAGATCATGGACCGCTTCGACCGGCTGCGCCACGCCAATGGCTCGACGCCAACCGCTGTTCTGCGTGAGAAAATGCAGAAGGCGATGCAGGAAGACGCCGCCGTGTTCCGCACACAGGAGTCGCTCGAAAACGGCTGCAAGCGCATTTCGCAGATATGGACCGAGCTCAAGGACCTGAAAGTCTCCGACCGCTCGATGATCTGGAATTCCGACCTGGTCGAGACGCTGGAGCTGGAAAATCTGATGGCCAACGCCATCACCACGGTCTACGGCGCCGAGGCGCGCAAGGAGAGCCGCGGCGCGCATGCGCGCGAAGATTTTTCGGCCCGAGACGACATTATCTGGCGCAAGCATACGCTGGCTCGGCTAAGCGAGGACGGCCAGGTGAGCCTCAGCTATCGTCCCGTGCACACCGAGCCGCTGGTGGCGGAAAAGGACGGCGGCATCAGCCTTGCCAAGATCGCGCCGAAGGCCAGGGTGTACTGACCATGGTGCCGAAGCCCGTCATCCGAAAGGACCAGAGGTAATGGTCGAACTAACGCTTCCCAAGAACTCCAAGGTGCAGCCGGGCAAGACCTGGCCGAAGCCGGAGGGCGCCACCAACCTGCGGGAATACCGCATCTACCGCTGGTCGCCCGACGATGACGAGAACCCGCGCATCGACACCTATTTCGTCGACATGGACGATTGTGGGCCGATGGTGCTCGATGCGCTGCTCTGGATCAAGAACAAGATCGACCCGACGCTGGCGTTGCGCCGCTCCTGCCGCGAAGGCATTTGCGGCTCCTGCGCCATGAACATCGATGGCTCCAACACGCTGGCCTGCACCAAGGGCTGCGACGACATTTCCGGCGCCGTCAAAGTCTACCCGCTGCCGCATATGCAGGTGGTCAAGGACCTGGTGCCCGACCTCACCAATTTCTACGCCCAGCACGCCTCGATCCAGCCATGGCTGAAGACAGTGTCGCCAGAGCCAGCCAAGGAATGGCTGCAGAGCCATGAGGACCGCGAAAAGCTCGACGGGCTCTACGAGTGCATCCTATGCGCCTGCTGCTCGACCTCGTGCCCGAGCTATTGGTGGAACGGCGACCGCTATCTCGGCCCGGCGACGCTGCTGCAGGCCTATCGCTGGCTGATCGACAGCCGCGACGAAGCCACGGGCGAACGGCTCGACGATCTCGAAGACCCGTTCCGGCTCTACCGCTGCCACACCATCATGAACTGCGCCCAGACCTGCCCGAAGGGGCTCAACCCGGCCAAGGCGATTGCCGAGATCAAGAAGATGATGGTGGAGCGCAGAGTCTGACGCCGTCGCTACCCGCCGACTTTTCGCCGGACGCCGTCGCGGCGCTGCGCGCCCGCCTCGATCTGGTGCGAAGCCAGCCTGTAAAAATCCTGTTTGCCATCGAAAGCGGCAGCCGCGCCTGGGGGTTTCCGTCTCCCGACAGCGATTATGACTGCCGCTTTGTCTATATCAGACCGGTAACCGATCACCTCGTGCTGCAGCAGGCGCGCGATGTGATCGAGTTTCCGATCGAAGGCGAGATCGATGCCGGCGGCTGGGATCTGCGCAAGGCGTTGCTGCTGGCGCTTGGCGGCAATGCCGTCATAGTCGAATGGGCGAAGTCGCCGATCGTCTATGAGGAGGTTTCGGGGTTTCGCCAGCGCCTTCTCGATTTGCTGGCCGAGATCGTCGATCCGGCGAAGGTATCGCACCACTATCTCGGCCTTGCGCGTTCGCATGTCGCCAAGATCGGCAGTTTCTCCGGCGAGGTGAAGCTGAAGAAGCTGTTCTATCTGATCCGCCCGCTCGTGGCGCTCGACTGGATGGAACAGCGCGGCTTTGCCAGCCTGCCGCCGATGAACCTTGGCGAATGCCTCGATCAGACCGAGATACCGGCTCAAGCCAGCGACGAAATCCGCGGCCTGATCGAGCGCAAAAGCCGGACGCGGGAGATGGGTCTCGGGCCTCATCCCGACCGCAATCGCGCGCTATCTCGAAGCCCGCTATGGTCACCACGAAATGAACCTAGTCGGCCCCGTCAGGGACAAAGCCGGCCAAGCGCGCAAACATGCCCTTGCAACCGAATTTTACCGCCGGGAGGCTGAACTTCAATGAGCGATGACCTTCCCATTCTCAATCCCGTCGAAGCCCGTGTGCTCGGCTGCCTGATCGAGAAGAGGGAGCTGACGCCGGATGTCTATCCGCTGACGCTGAATGCAGCACTTGCAGCCGCCAACCAGAAGACGGCGCGCGAGCCTGTCATGGCGCTGGAGCAGACGGAGGTGCATCGGACTCTCAAGCTGCTCGAGCAGAAGGGGCTGGTGCGTCAGATGTTCGGCTCGCGCGTCGAGCGCTATGAGCATCAGATGGCGCAGCGCTTCTCGCTGACCACGCCGCAGACCGCGGTGATCGGCCTGCTTTTGCTGCGCGGGCCGCAGACGGCGCATGAGTTGCTGGCGCGAGCTGAGCGCATGGCGCGGTTTTCGTCCGTCGAGGACCTGCGTGGCGAACTCGACATGCTGATCGGCCGCCGCCCGCCGCTCGTCCAGGAAATACCGCGCGGGCCGGGGCAGCGCGAGGACCGTTTTATGCATCTGCTCGCAGGACCGGTGGACGTCGCGGCGTTATCGGTGCAGCGGAGCGCGCCGGCCTTGCCTGCTTCCGACCTGGAAGCGAGATTGGAGGCTCTGGAGCAGGAAGTCGTAGCCCTTCGCGCCCGGCTTGATGCGCTGGGCGCCCAATAGTATCCGAGACGTCGGCGGGACAGCACCCCCTCTGGCCTGCCGGCCATCTCCCCCTCAAGTGGGGAGATCAGATGTCACGCCGGCCTTCGCCAATTACGAACGTCGAAAGAAGAGTGCCAGCTACCGAGCTTCCAATTTCCCCGGGAGATGCCCGGCAGGGCAGAGGGGGGCGCGAAGAATCGCTACCCCGGGCAAAATCGGCGGATCACCCCAGTTTCGCGTCGAGCGACACTTTGATGGCGCCGAGCGCCTTCGAAACCGGGCATTCGGCCTTGGCCTTCTCGGCCAATTCCTTGAACTTCGCCGCATCGATGCCCGGTACCTTGCCGATCAGGGTGATGGCGCTGCCGGTGATGCCGGTGCCGGGGACCAGCGTCACCACCGCCTTGGCGTCGAGCTCGGTGGCGGGCGTGCCGTTCTCGGCCAGGAAATGCGACAGCTGCATGGCGTAGCATCCGGCGTGTGCCGCCGCGATTAACTCTTCGGGATTGGTGCCGGATTTGCCGCTCTCGTCCTCGAAGCGAGCCTTGAACGAATAGGGCGTGCCCTTCAAGGTGCCGCTCTGGCTGTCGAGCGTGCCCGTGCCCTCCTTCAGATTGCCTTTCCAGACGGCGTTTGCGGTACGGTCCATAGAATTCTCCTTGATTACAGCGACAGCGCCGGCCACGCGGCGTTCCCTCCAACTATAGCGCGGCGGCAGGGGAAGACCACCGCGCTGTTTCGGCCGGATGCGACGCCGGCGTGCCCTGCAAATTTTTCTGAAAAAATGTGCGTGCAAAAATGTCGACTTGCATCGGCGCCGGCCGTCCTGCGAGCGTCCACGGATTCTCGTGGCGGATGGAGATCCAAGATGAACAATCTGTTTTCTGCCCATTGGAACGACGCCGACAAAAGCGCGCGTCTACACGAGATCGAGTGCTCGCGACCTTCCGGCTTCGGCCGGCTGCTTGCTGCGGTCGCCGTGATCGGCATTGCGGTCTGCGTGCTCGACCACGCTGCTGCCGGCAAGGATGCCGCCGGCGCCGTGATCACCTATGGTTCGTCACAGCAAGGGAGCTGGAAATGAAATATGTCTGTCTGGTCTACGGCGAGGAAAAGGACCTCCATGCCATGACGCCTGAGCGTCTGGCCAAGCTCGACGCCGATTCGATGGCCTATGACCGGTCATTGGACCAGCAAGGCAAGCTGATCATCGCGCAGGCGCTGCAATCGGTGAAGACGTCGAAGACGGTGCGGCGGCGCCAAGGCAAGCGGCTGATCACTGACGGTCCGTTTGCCGAAACCAAGGAGCAGTTGCTTGGTTTCGTCATGATCGAAGCCGACACTCTCGACAAGGCGCTGGAGATCGCCGGCAAAATTCCGCTGGCTGAAATCGGCACCGTCGAAGTCAGGGCGATCTACGACGTGCCGGGGTCATAGGCGGCGGCGACGTCATGCAGGCCGGCGGATCATATCCGCCGCCTTCTCGGCGATCATCACCACTGGCGAGGCGGTGTTGCCGGAGACGATGCGCGGCATGATCGACGCGTCGATGATCCGCAGCCCCTCGATACCGGTCACGCGCAGGTCCGGGCTGACGACGGCGCGGCCGTCGACACCCATCCTACAGGTGCCGACCGGGTGGAAGATGGTCGTCGCGATCGAGCCGATCTGGTGCAGCAGGTCCTCGTCCGACTGGTGGGCGAGACCAGGCAGGATTTCTTCCGGATGGAAGCCGGCAAGAGCCTTGGCGGTCATGATGCTGCGCGCCTGGCGCACCGAACGCAGCGCGATCTCGCGGTCGCGCGCCGTAGAGAGGTAGTTCAGCCGGATCTCCGGCTGCACGGCCAGCTCGCGCGTCGTAGCGTGCACCGAGCCGACGCTCTCGGGCCGCAGATTGCAGACCGACATGGTGATTGCCGGGAACGGGTGCAGCGGGTCGCCCAGCCGGTCGGTAGACAAGGGCTGGACGTGGTACTCCAGGTCCGGCGTCGCCATCGACGGATCGGATTTCGAGAACATGCCGAACTGGCTCGGCGCCATCGACATCGGTCCCGAGCGGCCAAAGGCATATTGCAGCGCGATCTTCGCCTTGCCGCTCAGGCTGTTGGCTAGCGTGTTGAGCGTCAGCGCCGACGACACTTTGTAGACAGTGCGGATCTGCAGATGGTCCTGAAGGTTCTCGCCGACATCGGGGCTGGCGTGAACCACATCGATGCCGAGCGCGGCGAGGCGATCCGGCTCGCCGACCCCGGAAAGCTCCAGCAGTTTCGGCGTGTTGATCGAGCCGGCGGTCAGCAGCACCTCGCTGGCCTTTGCCTCGATGGCTTGGCCGCCGGCGCGGTAGCGGACGCCGATAGCACGCTTGCCCTCGAACAGCACCGTCTCTACATGCGCGTTGACGACCAGCCGAAGGTTGGGCCGCCGCAGCGCCGGGCGCAGGAATGCTTTGGCCGTGTTCCAGCGCACGCCCTTGCTCTGGTTTACTTCGAAGAAACCCGACCCCTCATTGTCGCCGTCATTGAAATCCTCGCGCGGCATGATGCCGAATTCCTTGGCCGCCTCCTGCACCGTGTTCAGGATCGGCCAGGCCAGGCGTTGCCGCGCCACTTTCCATTCGCCGCCGGAGCCATGCAGCTTGGTCTTGCCGCCATGATGGTCCTCGGATTTGAGGAAGTAGGGCAGCACATCGTCCCAGCCCCAGCCGACATTGCCCATCTGCCGCCAGCCATCGTAGTCCGCCGCCTGGCCGCGCATGTAGATCATGCCGTTGACCGAGGTGCAGCCGCCCAGCACCTTGCCGCGGGGATAGACCAGCGAGCGGCCGTTCAGGCCGGCTTCGGGGGCAGTCTTCATCATCCAGTCGGTGCGCGGATTGCCGATGCAATAGAGATAGCCGACCGGGATATGCACCCAGTGATAATTGTCGCTGCCGCCGGCCTCAAGCAGCAGCACGCGCGTCGCCGGGTTTTCGCTCAGCCGATTGGCCAGCACGCAGCCCGCCGTGCCTGCGCCGACGATGATGTAGTCGTAGTCGCCATCGAGCCGTTGGGTCATTGCGGTGGTTTACTCGGCGGTGTTCTACTCGGTTCTGCCGCCTGTTCGGCCCAGAACGATCGCAGCGTATCGGCAAGGCCGCAATAGGCGCGATAACGCCTGTTGTAATGGTCCTGCATGGCCGGGTTCGGACGGTAGGTGGCGCTTGACCGGGTCATGGCGTCAACGCCGGCCTCGTAGTCGGCGAACAGGCCGGCCGCGACCCCGGCGCCGATTGCCGCGCCAAGCGCGCCGGTCTCGCGCGCTTCGGGGACGGTGATCGGCACGCCAAGCCCGTCGGCGAAGATCTGCGGCCAGTGTTCGCTGCGCGAGCCGCCGCCGGATAGCACGGCTCTGTCGAAGCCGACGCCGGCTTTTTTCAAGACTTCGATGTGGCGCCGGTGCTCGAACATCACGCCCTCGAACAATGCGCGCAACAAATGGCCTTCCCCGTGCCAGCCGGCGAGGCCGTAGAAGCCGGCGCGAAACTCCGCCCCTTGCCCGGAGCCGTAGAGAAACGGGTGGAACATCGGATCGTCCCAGGCCGGCGTCACCGCGCCGACAGCCGCATTGCAGTGGCCGAACGGATCGTCATGATGGGCACCGCGCTCGACGAATTCGCGTACATACCATTCGAGATTGGCGGCCGATGTGGCGCTGGATTCAATGTTGACGAAGCGGCCGGGACCGAAGCGCGCCACCATGAAAACATCTGGGTCGGCAACCGGCGCGATGGAGAAGACCTGATTGACGGACCATGTGCCGGCGATAACAGAGGCTTCGCCGGGGCGCACGACGCCCGCCCCCATGGCGCTGGCGACGACGTCGAAATAGCCTGCGATGACCGGCATGCCTTCCGCCAGTCCGGTCTCTTCAGCCGCTTGCGCGGTGACCGCCCCGGCAATGTCGGCGCTGTCGAGCAATCGAGGCAGTTTGGCCTGTGCGTCCTCGATGCCGTAGAGCGCGAGAAGCTCGGAATCATAGACGCCTTCGGGCATGCGGACGAGGCCGCAACCGGACATGTCGGAGACATCGCTGACACGCTCGCCCGTCAAGCGGAAAGTGATGAAATCCTTGCACAGCATCGCCGTGCCGGTTGCGGCATAAAGGTCGGGCGCATGCTGCTTGACCCAGGCCAGCAAGGTCGGCGTCTGCGCCGGCCACGGCTTTTGCAGGCAGATGGCGTGCAGTGCCTCGGCATTGCGCGACGCCAGGGACGCCGCCATGCCGGCGGCGCGGGTGTCGAGCGACTGGATGCCGATCAGCGGTTCGCCGGCACGGTCGACCAGATAAAGGCCGTTGCCATGGCCGGCGCAGCCGACGGCGGCGATTCCGCGAGCATCGATGCCGGCCTGCGCAATGCAGGCGCGTATGGCGTCGCGCGCAGCGGCCCACATGCCGCCGAGGTCGCGCTCGACATAGCCCGGCTGCGGCGTGTGCGAACGGCCGGCGACCGCATGCATGGCGAGCTGCCGTCCCGTATGATCGAACAGCACCGCCTTGATGATGGTGTTGCCGGCGTCGAGGCCGAGCAGATAGGCGGCTTGATCAGCCATTGTTGTAGATGTCCCAAGCCTCTTCGCCGCCGGCGTGGTTGTGGATCATCGCCATCAAAGCACTCACTACCGCCTTCGGATTGGCATGCTGATAGATGTTGCGGCCATAGACCAGCCCCTTGGCGCCTTGTCCGAGCAGGGCTGACGATTTTGCCAGCACCGTCTTGAGATCGTCCTTGCCGCCGCCACGCACCAGCACCGGCACGCGTGCCGCCTCGACGACGCGGTGGAAATCTTCCGCGTGCTCGGTCGGGTCGGCCTTGATGATGTCGGCGCCCATTTCGGCGGCGAGCCGCACCAGCGTCACGATCCTTTCCGCATCGCCGTCGACCTGGTAGCCGCCCCTGATATCGTTGGGCAGCATGACCAGCGGCTCGATCATCAACGGCATGCCGTAGCGATGGCAGGCGGCGCGGACCTTGCTGATGTTTTCGACGCATTGGCGAAACAGTTCCGGCTCGTCGGGCAGCATGAACAGATTGACGACGACGCAGGCGGCATCCATTTCCAGCGCGCCGATGATCGGCTCGTCATGGTTCTGCAGCATCGACCACATCACCCGGTGGCGCTGTGCATTGTAAGGGTTGCCCATGTCGATGCGCATGACAAGCGCTGGCTTGTCCTTGTCCGGCCGCGATTGCAGCAGATCGGCCTGGCCATAGGCGAGCTGCAACGCGTCGGGTCCTGCTGCGATCAGCGTGCCGATGACACGTGGCATGTCCTCCAGGCCAGCGAGAAACCCCGGTTCATTGCAGACGCCGTGATCGAGCGCCACGTCGAGGCAATTGCCGTTGGTGAACATCCGGTTCATCCGGGCCTTGGCGCTGACTTTCATGTTCTGCTCCTGGGATCGTGCGTTGCTCGAGCATCTCTTGCGAGACGCCATGATAGGTGCCGAGTTCGACAACGAGGCTTTTTACCGCGTCGCCCCGATAGCGGCGGTTCCAGCTGCGTTCGGCAGCCAGTGCATCGGCAATGCGCTCGATCATCGCCATCGAAATGTCGCCGCAAATGGCAAGCGAGGTGCGACGCAGGACAAGGTCTGACAGGCTGGTCACGAACTCATGCCTGATGAGGTAGACGATCTCGGCAGCCGTGGTCTCGGTCCTGTCGTCGAGCCTGATATCGTCGGGACGTCCGAGGCAGAACAGGATGATGTCGCGCGCGCCGCTGCCGTAGTGATCGACGAGGTACGCGGCGCGGTCGGTGCTGATCGCGAACTCAGCGGCGAGATCGGCTGCCATCGATGCCGGATCTGCGGGGAAACCGAGGCCGCCGCCTATCGGCAGCGCCAGCGTGCCGCGAATGCGCTCGCGGCCAAGCTCGGCCAGCACTTCGTCGGCCGCCTGTTCGGCGAAGGCGCGGAAGGTCGTCCACTTGCCGCCGATCATGCAGAATTGCGGGATGCCGCCGGCTATGCGATGCACGGAATGGCCGCGCGATATCCTGCCGGTGAAGGCATGGTCGCTCTTCGGCAGCGGCCGGATGCCGCTATAGGTGAAGACGACGTCGGCGGCACGGACCGGAATGGACGGGAATACCAACCGCGCCGCCGCCAATATGTAGTCGGTCTCGGCCGGTTCGCAGCGCACGCGCCCGGCTTCGCTGACGCGGATATCCGTCGAGCCGACCAGCACCTTGCCGAGATAGGGAAACATGATGCAGACGCGACCGTCGGCATTCTCGAAGAAAATCATGTGACCGCCGAGCGCACGGTGGAGCGGCTCGTTGTCGAGGATGAGGTGCGAGCCCTTGGTGCCCTCGACCAGGGGCGCCGCAGGCCTGTCGGAGGCGTCGAGCCGGGCGATCGCCGAATCGAGCCAGGCGCCTGTCGCATTGACGATCGCCTTGACGGTCACGGCGAAACGTTCTCCGCCAGCCGTGTCGATGAGTTCGAAGGCCGACCCTACCCGCGCAATCTCGGCGCGGTTCAGCGCGAGGCTGTCGGGCGCCAGGCGTGCGGTATCGAGCAGCAATTCGATGCCGAGCCGTTCGGGATAGCTTATCCATGCGTCGTAGTAGGTCGCGGAAAAACGAAGGTTGGGATCGAGCGCCGGCCATTGCGCGAAGGTCGCCCTGGCGCCACGGAAACTGTGGCGCGGCAGCACCCGGCGCTTGCGCGTCGTCCAGTCGTAGAGCGCGAGGCCTGCCTTGATCGCCAGCGCGCCACGGCTGGAAGGCGTTTCCGAAAAGCCGAGAAAGCCTGCCGCGCCGTTCATCAGCCCGGAGAAGACGGAGCGGATCGGAATTGTCGTCGGCAGCGGCCGCACCATATGCGGCGCATTGGCCAGCAGCGCGTCGCGTTCGCGCAGCGATTCCTGCACCAGGCCGAACTCGCCATTCTCGAGATAGCGCAGGCCGCCATGGATCATGCGCGAGGGTGCCGCACTGCAGCCCGAACAGAAATCGTTGCGTTCGACCAGCAGAACTCGGAGACCCTGCAGCGCCAGTTCGCGGAAAACGCCGATGCCGTTTATGCCGCCGCCCATGACAACGACATCGAACGCGCCGTTGCGGCGGATCGTGTCGAGGATGACGGTTCTCTGATCAGGCATGGCTTTGCCGGGCAAGGTTGGGCCGTTCTGCCGTCCGGTGGACGGCAGCTCAACTTGGTTCGGGTTACTGGTGGCGGTCAGGCGTCGAGATTGGTCAGATGGCGGCTGGCGGCCTCACTGATCTGGTTGATCTCCTGTCCCGACAATTTGATGCGGCCGGCCTGCGCGTTTTCCCTGGCTTGCTGCGGGCTGCGCGCGCCGCAGAGTGAGAAGGTGATGCCGGGCTGCTGCAGCGTCCAGGCGATGACCACCTGCGCCTCGCTGGCGCCGTGCGCCTCGGCACTCGGCTTGATCGCTTCCATCAGCGCTGCCACCTTGCGGCGGTTGGGCTGCGAGAAGCGCGGATTGTCCTTGCGCTGGTCGTCGCCGGTAAAGACGCGGTCGGGACCGATCTTGCCCGAGAGCAGACCGAGCGCCAGCGACGAATAGCTGAGCACCGACACGTTGTTCCCGGCGCAGAAGGGCAAGAGATCCTGTTCCATGTCACGCGCAACCATGCTGTATTCCTGCTGGACCGCATCGAGTTGGCCGGCCGCGAGATAGGCCTTCACATCGGCGACGCTGACATTGCTGGCGCCGATGGAGCGGATCTTGCCCTGGGTTTTCAGCCGGTCGAGCGCTTCCATCGTTTCAGCGACCGGCGTGGTCGGATCCTGCCAGTGGGTGATGTAGTGGTCGATATGGTCGGTGCCGAGGCGGCGCAGGCTCTGCTCGACTTCGTAGACGACAGAGTCGGCACCGAGATAGCGATGCACCGGCGCGCCGTCATAGTCGAAGAAGTGGTTGCCCTTCTTGGTATGCCAGATCAGCCCAAGCTTGGTGGCGAGCACGACCTTGTCGCGGCGGCCCTTGATCGCCTTGCCGACGATTTCCTCGGACAGCCCCTTGCCGTAGGCCGGCGCGGTGTCGATCAGCGAAATGCCTTCATCGATCGAGGCGCGGATGGTGTCGATGGATTGCGCCTCGTCGGTACCGCCCCACATCCAGCCGCCAATGGCCCAGGTGCCAAGGCCGATTGCGGAGGCGGATATTCCCGACGCGCCAATGGTGCGCGTCAACATTTCAGGCGACATTGCGTATGCTCCCCGCATTGCTCAGGACTGCATTGGCCGTCTCTTCGTCGACGACCAGTGATTTGAGATAGTTGCCGCGAAGCGCTGCGCGGATCGGCCAGACCTTTTCGGCGCCGCTAGCGACGCCCATCACCGACCGGCAACGACCGAGCTCCGAAGGCGCCAGCGCCACCAGGCGGTCGTTGGGCGGATAGTCGGCCAGCGTGCCGTCGTCGCGGATCAGATGCGCAAGGAACTCGCCGACTGCGCCGCTGGCGGCGAGTTTTTCGCGGTCGGGATCGAGGCCCGGGTGGAGGTCGTAATAGCTCGACCCCGGCGTCTGGATCGAGCCGACGCCGACCAGCGCGATCGCCGCCTTGCGCGCCAGATCGAAGATTTCGCGCACCGAGGCCATGTCCAGCAGGAGATCGCGCTGCTCGCGGCTTTCGGCAAAGAGCGGCGCATGCAAGAGCATGCTGGTGCCGCCGAGGCGTTCGGCCAGCCGCGTCGCCAGATGGTTGACGTCGGTATAGTGCTTGCCCTGGACGCCGCCGGTCAGCGGCACGACGGTGACGTCGAAGGCGCGCTCGGGCTGCAGGTTTTCGACCAGCGCGCTGATCGCCTTGCCGCCGGTAATGGCGATGACGTCGCCGTCGCGCAAAGTCTCGAGCAACTGGTTGGCCGCCGCGCGCCCCACCTGCTGCAGCGTGCTGTCGGGACTGCCGGCCACGGTCGGCGTCACGATCGCGGCTGCCAGTTGCGCGACCTCGATCAGCTGCTTTTCGATGTCGACGAGGCGCTGGAACGGGCTCTCGACCGCGATCCTCAGCATGCCGAGCTTGCGCCCTTGCGCGATCAGCCGATTGACTTTCGACGCCGAAAGGTTGAGCGCCGCCGCAATGTCGTTCTGCTTCATGCCGTCGACGAAGTGCAGCACCAGAACGGTGTGGATCTGCCGGATCGCCTCGAAATCTTCCCTGCCGTCCGCCATCTCAGCCCCGCCGCTTGTTGAAGTAGTAATCGGCGGTGACCGCCGTCAGCAGAATGGACCCGCGGATGATGTCCTGCCAATAGACGGACACGTCGAGCAGAGCGAGCGAGCTTGAAACGACGGAGAGCAGGATGGTGCCAAGGATGGCGCCGAGAATGGTGCCGGAGCCACCAGTGAGGCTGGCGCCGCCGATCACCGCGGCGGCGATGACGTTCAGCTCCATGCCGGCGCCGAAGGTCGGCTGGGCCGAGCCGAAGCGGGCCATGTAGATCACGCCGGCAAAGCCGCACAGCGTCGAGCACAAAGTTGTCGTCAGGAACACGACCTTCTTGGTGCGAATGCCGGAATAGGCGGCCGCCTTCTCATTGCTGCCGGTGTAGAAAACTTTGCGAAACATCGTCGTGCGGCGCAGCATGAAGTCGGAAAGGATGACGAAGACGATGAAGATGATGATGACGACCGGAATGCCGCCAATGGCGCCCTGGCCGATGAATTTGAACTCGGGCGGCAGGGTATAGAGCCCGAGCGGGCGGCCGCCGGTGCCGAGCAGGCAGAGCCCGCGCGCAATCACCATCACGGCCAGAGAGACGATGAAGTGGTGCAATCCCACCCTGGTGACGAAGAAGCCCATAAAGGCGCCGATGCCTGCACAGGCCGCTATTGCAATCAATGATGCCAGCCAGGGGTCGACGCCGCCGAGGAAGAGCAGGCCGGCAATGACCATGGCGAGTGCGGTGACCGAACCGACCGAAAGGTCGATGCCGCCTGAGATCAGAAGGATCGTCATGCCGACGACGACGATGCCTTCGACCGCGAAGGCCATCGCCATCGCCCGCATGTTGTCCCAGGTCAGGAAGTACGGCGATGCGAACGACATAACCGCAAAGAGCACGGCGATGATGAGGATCAGACCGGTCTCGCGCATCCTGATCAGGCCGCCAAGCCTTTCACCGAACCCGATACGGGCCGGCGGCGTCACGCTGTCCATGCTTTCCCCCACGATGCTCATGCGGCGCTCCGTTGCCGGCCGTCATCGGCAAGCGATGCCAGGACCATGATGTTTTCTTCGGTCATTTCCGCGCCGGTGACCTCGCCGGTGATGCGTCCCTCGCGTACGATCAGCACCCGGTCGCAGACACCGATCAGTTCCGGCAGTTCCGACGAGATGACCACGATGCCGACGCCGTCGCGCGCCAGCTTGCGCAGGATCCGGTGGATTTCGGCCTTGGCGCCGACATCGACGCCGCGCGTCGGCTCGTCGAGGAAGATCACTTTCGGGTCGACCGACAGCATCTTGGCGATCGCCACCTTCTGCTGGTTGCCACCCGAGAGCGTCGAAACCGGCTGGCCGACATGGCCGCATTTCAGCGACAGCTGCCTGCCGATGGTTTCCGCCCGCTGCTTCTCGCGGCGGTCGTTGATGAGGCCGAAGCGCGTCGAGATCCGATCCACCGCCAGCGCCGAGATGTTGGCGGCGATCGACATGTCGAGGAACAAGCCGTCGCCCTTGCGGTCCTCGGAGAGGTAGACGATGCCGGCCGCGATGCTGTCGCCATAATGGGCCAGCGACAGCGGCTTGCCATGCAGGCTGACATTGCCGGTCACCTGACCCTCCAGCCGGCAGATACCCCGAACGATCTCGCTGCGACCGGCGCCGATCAGGCCGCCAATGCCGAGGATTTCGCCCTTGCGCAACTGGAAGCTGATGTCGCGGAAGGTGGTTGCTTCCGAGAGCTTGTTAACCTCGAGCAGGATCTCCTCAGCCCGCTCGTCGTCGCGCAGCTTCTCGGGATAGAGGCTGTCGATGACGCGGCCGACCATGGACGCCACCACCTGTTCGGGCGTCGTCGCCGATATGTCGAGCGTGGTGATGTACCGGCCGTCGCGCAGCACCGTGACGCGGTCGCAGTTTTCGAAGATTTCGGCCATGCGGTGCGAGATGTAGATGATGCCGATGCCTTCGCCGGCAAGCTGGTGGATGATCTCGAACAGTTTCTTGGCCTCGCGCTCGGTCAGGGCGGCGGTCGGCTCGTCGAAGATGAGGATGCGGCAATCGAGCGTCAGCGCCTTGGCGATCTCGACCAGCTGCTGCTGGGAGATCGACAGGCTGCGCACCATCGCGGTCGGATCGATGTTGCCAAGCCGCGCCAGGATCGCGGCAGCGCGCTTCTCGAGGTCGCGATAATTCATCAGCAGCGCCTTGCTGGCGTTGGTGATCGACATGAAGATGTTTTCGGCCACCGAGACATCGGGGCAGAGCGCGATCTCCTGATGAACGAAGCCGATGCCGAGCTTTTGCGCCGCCAGCGGCGAGGGGATCGAAACGGAGCGGCCATCGATCTGGATGTCGCCGCTGTCGGGCGGCAGTATGCCGTCGATCACCTTCATCAACGTCGACTTGCCGGCGCCGTTCTCGCCGGCAATGGCGTGGATTTCGGCGGCGCGCAGTTCGAACCCGACATCTCGCAACGCACGGACAGGGCCGAACGATTTGCTGAGGCCGGATATTTTGAGGAGGGCCGGTTTTTCCACTTGTGTGCTCACCTGCTCAGGGAGGGATAAGGCAACCGCGCCGGATGGCGCGATTGCCTGATGGACGCGATTAGCTGGGATCGCGGCCCTGCATGTACTTGTTCAGGTCGAACGAGTCGGCATTCTCCTTGGTGATGACGGCAAAGCCGTTATCGGCGAAGGGGATGCTCATCGGGTTGTGGCCCGACGTCTTGTAGTCGTTGAACGGGTCGATCAGCTCCGGATGCGCCGCCATGAAGGTGGCGACGAAGCCGAGATAACCCTGCATGCCCTGGTTCGGGCTCAGCGCCATGTGGATGTTGCCGGCCTTGATCTGCTCCAGCGTCGCCGGGGTGATGTCGGCGTGCATGATCAGCACCTTGGCCTTGGCTTCGAGAACGGCCGCGACCGCGCCTTCGGCCGAACCGGCTTCCGGAATCCAAAGCGCCTTGAGGTTCGGGTTGGCTTGCAGCATCGAGGCCACCGCCTTGTTGGCGACATTGGCGTCCTGATTGGAGGCCTGGCGTCCGACCAGCTTCATCTTCGGATGGTTCTTGGCGAGATAGTCGATGAAGGCGGTGACGCGCAGATCGTGGTTGCTCTGGCCGGGGTTCTCAAGCACGCCATATTCGGCATCGTCGCCGACCTGCTTGACGATCTCCTCGGCGGCAAACTTGGCTTCCGCCAGATTGTCCGAGGTGATGTAGGAGACGCGCTTGGATTTTGGCGAGTCGGCGGCGAAGGTGACGACGGTGGTGCCGTTCTCGATGGCGCGGTTGATCGGCTCGATGAACGGGTCGGCCTGCATCGGGTGCAGCAGCACGCCGGCCGGCTTCTTGATCAGATCCTGTTCGAAGGAAGCGATCTGCTTGGCGATGTCATAGTCCGGCGTGCCCGAAAACACTGTCTTGCAGCCCATCGCCGCAGCCGCCTGCTTGAAGCCCTGATAGACCGGCACCCAATAGGGATGCGCGGAGACCATGACGTTCATCACGTAGGTCTCATCCGGCTTGCACTGAAACTTGCTCTCTGCCGACGCTGGCATCGCCAAGGTCAACGTCATCACGGCGGCGCTCAGCGCGCCCACCAACCCAATCCTGTTCATTCTCTCCTCCAGGTTCCCCGACGATGAAAGCCTCGTCGCATCAGCTTTGCAAGAAATTTCATAAGATGAAATCTCTGGCGAGATTGAATACGGCGGGATTTATGGCATGTCAATGACGGCGAACGAAATATCAGTATGTGAAATATCTTGCAGGTGGGGTGGGGTGGGATGCGAAGTCGGCGTTATCGCCAAGCGGTTGCATCATTAGGGCCTGTGACGAGCGATCTGAACCCAGGACGTCCGATCTCGGCGTCTGGATGATTAGGGGGCCAGCTCTGTTTTCTCATCAGATACAATTCTTGCGTGTTGAAGCACCGCCGGAGTTCTCCTATCGTCGCCGCAATTTTCGGGGGAATTCGACATGCCTTTCCTGATTGCTATTCTCGGCGTGCTGGGAGCCGGGGCGTTCTGGTGGTATCGCATGAAGGCCATGAACGAAGCCGCGCGCGAGGTCGCCGACGTCGTCGGCCGCGTCCAGGGCAACATAAGGCGCAAGAAGCTGCGCAAGCAGGCGGCGCTGTCGCCGCTGACGGCGATCGACGATCCGGTGGTGGCGGCGGCAACGCTGATCACCGCACTGGCAGCGGAGCACGGCCCGATCCTGCCGAAGCGCGAAACGGTCATCCGCGAGGTGATCTCGCAGATTGCGGACAACCAGAAGAAGACCGATGAAGCCGTCGTCTACGCCAAATGGGCCGCGGCGCAGATCGACGACACGACGATCGTCATCGACAAGCTGGCGCCCTTCCTGCGCGAGCGCCTCGATCCCCACGAGCGCGAAGATCTGCTGCAGATGCTGGATCGTGTTGCCAAGAGCGGCGAGCAGAGTTTCAAGGTCGCCGACCAACGCATGCTGCGACTGCGGCAGAAGCTGGGGTTTGAGGTCAACTGAGAAACAGCCCGGGCCGCATGTCATTCTGGATAGCGAGCGTGGTAGGATCGGCTGCCGCTTACCTTATCGGCTCTACGCCTGCCGGCTACCTGGCGGGGAAACTGCTTAAGGGCATCGATATCCGGGAGCACGGCTCCAAGTCCACCGGTGCGACAAATGTATTGCGCACACTCGGGAAATGGCCAGCATTGGTGGTGCTTCTGGTGGACGTGCTGAAAGGGGCGGCAGCGGTCATCTTTGCCCGTTGGTTTTGTTTCTGGTCTTCCGCAACGCCGCCGTCGGCAATATCTGATATGCCCGTTTGGGCTCCCTGGGTTGTATGCCTGGCCGGACTCGCTGTTTTGCTAGGGCATAGCCGTTCGATCTGGCTGAATTTCACCGGCGGCAAATCGGCTGCGACGAGGTTGGGTGTTTTGTTGGCGATGTCCTGGCCTGTGGGTCTAGGCGCGGCGACGGCATTTGCCGTGGTGTTGGCAGTTTCCCGAATTGTGTCCCTGAGTTCGATGCTGGCGGCGCTCACCGCGATCGCCCTCGTCGGCGGCATGGAACAACCATTGCCCTACCGGTTGCTGGTCATCGCCGGCGGCATCTACGTGATCGTGCGCCACCGCGCCAACATTGCGCGGCTGATGTCAGGAGCCGAGCCGCGTCTATGACAAAGCGGCACTCATTCCCGGCCTAAATCGCCTCACCCTTGAGCAGCCGTGGTGTGCCGTTGGACAACCCCGACGCCTGGCGGATGAAGAACTCCTTCAGCCTGGGCATCCGTTCGACAAGGCCGAGGCCTATGTCGCGGAGCTGGCGCAGCGGGCCGATGTCGTTGGAAAACAGCCGGTTCAGCACATCTGTGGTGACGCCCATCTGCACCGTGTCGAAGCGGCGCCATTGCTGGTAGCGCTCGAGCACGTCGAGCGCGCCGATATCCTGTCCCAAGCGATCGGCCTCGACCACCACTTCAGCAAGGGCCGCCACATCCTTGAAGCCGAGATTGAGGCCCTGGCCGGCGATCGGGTGGATGCCGTGCGCGGCGTCGCCGGCAAGCGCGATGCGCGGGGCGACAAAGGCGCGCGCGATGGTCAGGCCGAGCGGCCAGGCGCGCGGCTTGTCGGTGACGCGGATTTCGCCGAGCTTCAGGCCGAAGCGCAATTCAAGCTCCTGCTCGAAGACGAGGTCGTCGCCCGAGACCAGCTTTTCGGCATCCTCGGAACGTTCGACCCAGACCAGCGACGAACGGTTGGTGCCGTCCTCGGTCGGCTTGAGCGGCAGCGTTGCAAACGGGCCGGCCGGCAGAAAATGCTCTTCGGCGCGGCCATTGTGCGGGCGCTCATGCGCCACCGTGCAGACGATGCCGGACTGGCCATATTCCCATTTCACCGTCTTGATGCCGGCCATGTCGCGCAATTTGGAATTGACGCCGTCGGCGGCGACCAGCAGCCGCGCCTCAATCGCCGCGCCGTCGGCCAGATGCACGGTGATGCCGGCGCCATTGCCGTCGAACGATGCGACCGCGACACCTTCGATGATGTCGATGCCGAGCTTTTGCGCGCGGCGGCGCAAGGCGCTGTTCAGGTCCTTGTTGGCGACCATGTGGGCGAACGGTTCGCCCGGCGCGACCTCGCCATCGAAGGTGAGAAACACCGGACGCACCGGATCGGCGGTGCGCGAATCGGTGACGATCATCTCGGTGATCGCCTGCGATTGCCCGACGATTTCCTGCCAGACGCCGAGCTGGTCGAGCATGCGGCAGGCGGCGGCGGCGATCGCCGAGGCGCGGCGGTCCTTCTGCCAGACGCCGGCGGGGGCAGCATCAACGACCGCCACGGCGAGGCCCGGCCGCGCCTGTTTCAGCGACACGGCGGCGGCGAGGCCGACATAGCCGGCGCCAGCGACCAGCACGTCGAGCGGGGTTTTTGCGTCCGGGTTGCGGTTCGCCATGTCAATTCCTTTCGAAGTCTCGACCATCCCCGCCCACTGGGGCATTCCGGCCTTGACTGCCCGCCATTCCTGTCGGAAACCGCCATAGCATCTTACGGCGAGGTCACGAAGCATGACGGCGGCCATGGACGAGCTTCTCAGCATTCTCGACCTCGAGCAGCTGGAACACAATCTGTACCGTGGTCGCAGCCCCAAGCTCGACTGGCAGCGCGTTTTCGGCGGCCAGACCATCGCCCAGGCGCTGGTCGCCGCGCAGCGCACGGTCGAGCCCGAGCGCCACGTGCATTCGCTGCACGGCTATTTCATGCGGCCCGGCGACACCAAGGTGCCGATCGTCTACGAGGTCGACCGCATCCGCGATGGCGGCTCCTTCACCACGCGGCGCGTGGTGGCGATCCAGCACGGCCAGGCGATCTTTTCGCTGGAAGCCTCGTTCCAGCAGGACGAGGTTGGCCTTGAGCATCAGCTGCCGATGCCGCGCGACGTGCCGCCGCCCGACAGCCTGTTGTCGCAGCGCGAATTGCTGGGCAAGTTCGGCGAGGCGGTGCCGGACGGCATCAAGCGCTACTGGGAGCGTGACCGGCCGATCGAGATGAAGCCGGTGATGCTGAAGCATTACACCAGCCGCGAAAAGCTGGAGCCGCAGCAGAACATCTGGATCCGCACCACCGGGCCGGTGCCGGCCGACCGCGGCATCCAGGCGGCGGTGCTTGCCTACCTCTCCGACATGACGCTGCTCGACACGTCGACCTTTGCGCACGGCCGCGCCATTTTCGACCGCGACATCCAGGCGGCGAGCCTCGACCATGCGATGTGGTTCCATCGCAGCCATCCGCTCGATGACTGGATCCTGTACACGCAGGACAGCCCGTCGACGCAGGGGTCGCGCGGCTTCACCCGCGGCTCGCTGTTTGCCCGCGACGGCACGCTGATCGCCTCGGTTGCCCAGGAAGGCCTGATCCGGCTGAAGCGGCCGCCTGCGGAATAGGCATTTTCGAAAAATTGCCCACTTTTTAATCAGTGACTGTCCGTTGACAGTGCGCACCGTGGCGCCGGGACTCGAGCGATCCGTTTATTTACAATGAGTTAACACCCTGCTTCGGCAACTGGCACGGAGCTTGAATCCTGTTGGGCACTCTCCGGGCTTTTTGGGATCGGTGAAGGTGTGCAAACGCGGGGGACCGCAACAGCAAAGGGTGAGACCTTATGAAAATCGTGATGGCAATCATCAAGCCGTTCAAGCTCGACGAGGTGCGCGAAGCACTCACCACCGTCGGCATCCAGGGCCTGACCGTCACCGAAGTCAAAGGCTACGGGCGTCAGAAGGGACACACGGAAATCTATCGCGGGGCGGAATACGCGGTCAGTTTCCTGCCGAAGATCAAGATCGAAGTCGCGGTCAGCACAGACCTGGTCGACAAGGCCGTCGAAGCCATCACGGCGGCGGCCAAGACCGGCCAGATCGGCGACGGCAAGATCTTCGTCTTCGGCATCGATCAGGCGGTGCGCATCCGTACCGGCGAAACAGACACCGACGCACTTTGAGCGGCGAACACGTATTCCAATGGAGAGTTCAATGAATATACCTTCCACCTTGAAGTCAGTGGCGCGCTCCGCGCTGCTGGGCTCCTTAGCGCTCGGAGCATTGGGCACGGTTGCTGCCTTCGCGCAGGAGGCGGCTCCCGCCGTCGCGGCGGCAGCGCCAGCAGCGCCGGCTTTTACCGTCGACAAGGGCGACACCACGTGGATGATGATTTCCACCGTGCTGGTGCTGTTGATGACCATTCCCGGCCTTGCGCTTTTCTACGGCGGCCTGGTTCGTACCAAGAACATGCTGTCGGTGCTGATGCAGGTCTTCACCATCACCAGCGTGGTCATGATCATCTGGGTCTTCTACGGCTACAGCCTCGCCTTCACCCCGGGCAACGCCTTCGTCGGCGGCCTTTCGAAGATGTTTCTCTCCGGCGTCAACGTATCGACGCTTTCGGAAACCTTCAGCAAGGGCGTCGCCATTCCTGAACTGGTGTTCGTCGTCTTCCAGATGACCTTCGCCTGCATCACGCCCGCCCTGATCGTCGGCGCATTCGCCGAACGCGTCAAATTCTCCGCCTTGATCCTTTTCGTTATCCTATGGGTGACGTTAATCTACTTCCCGATCGCGCACATGGTCTGGTTCTGGGGCGGCCCGAGCGCCTATGCCGACCCGTCCGGCCTGATCTTCAGCTTCGGCGCCATCGACTTCGCCGGCGGCACGGTCGTTCACATCAATGCGGGCATTGCCGGTCTCGTCGGCGCGCTGATGATCGGCAAGCGCATCGGCTACAAGAAGGACATCATGGCGCCGCACTCGATGACGCTGACCATGGTCGGCGCTTCATTGCTGTGGGTCGGCTGGTTCGGCTTCAACGCCGGTTCGAACCTCGAAGCGAACGCCTATGCGGTGCTGGCGATGATCAACACCTTCGTCGCCACGGCGGCGGCGGCAGTGGCCTGGATCGTGCTTGAATCGCTGCTGCGCGGCAAAGCCTCCATGCTCGGCGGTGTTTCGGGCGCGGTCACCGGCCTCGTCGCGATTACGCCGGCTGCAGGTTTTGCCGGCCCGATGGGCGCTATCGTGCTTGGCATCGTCGCCACCTTCGTCTGCTACTTCTTCGTCTCGGTGGTGAAGAACACGTTCGACTATGATGACAGCCTCGATGTCTTCGGCGTCCACTGCGTCGGTGGCATCATCGGTGCGCTCGGCACTGGCATTCTGGTCAATCCCGCCCTCGGCGGCGCCGGCATCGTCGACTATTCGACGGCCGACTTCGCCGCCGGCTATGCCGGCACGGCCACGCAGCTCCTGGCACAGGGCAAAGGCGTCCTGGTAACCCTGCTGTGGTCGGGCATCGGCAGCGCAATCCTCTACAAGGTCGTCGACTTGATCATCGGTCTGCGTCCGACAGCCGACGCCGAGCGCGAAGGCCTCGACCTGACTTCGCATGGCGAAGCGGCCTACCACTCGTAAGCACCGCGGGGCGGCTTCGGCCGCCCCGCATTCTCCCATCCCGTCGTGACGCTCCCGAAAGGAGTTCACGCTTTGAGGCCCGGGTCATTCCGGGCCTCTCTTTTTGGCAACCGTGCTGGCAGGTCTCGGTCCCTGCGCAATCACGTTCTAGTGATGGCCGCCAGCGGGGAGACGTCGACCGGATTGGTTCCGGACTGTTGAGACTGCCTACAGTGGAGTGAGCAAGATCGTGGCTCCGGCTGCCGTATAGTTAATGCGGCCTTAACCTTCCCCCCGATAGTCTGACATCCGAATCTGCCGGAGTGCGTCATGCGCCCGGCCAGTCCATGACAGACGGGGAACGAAGCATGCGTTCAGGGGCTTCAGCACCGCTCGCGCTGACCGATACGGGGCACGGCATCCAGGCATTCGCGCGGCGCCAGGTCGGGCGGCTGGTCGGCGCCGGCCTGTTTGCGCTGGTCGCCTTTGGCGTCGCGGCGCTGGCGACCTGGAACGTCGCCGATCCCAGCTTCTCGCACGCCACCGACAACATCGTCACCAACGCCATGGGTTATGCGGGCGCGGTATTCTCCGACCTCGCCATGCAGTTCTTCGGCCTTGCCGCGGTCGCCGCCCTGGTGCCGGCGGTGATCTGGGGCTTTCTCCTGTTTTCGGCGCGCGGCGTCGACAGGCTGCCGAAGCGCGGCCTTGCCTGGTTCGGCTTCGCGCTGCTCGCGGCGGCGATGGCCGGCTGCGTGGTGCCGCCCAAGACGTGGCCGTTGCCGACCGGCCTCGGCGGGGTGTTCGGCGACATGGTGCTCAATATTCCGGGCGTGGTCATTGGCGGCTACCCGACCGGCATCGTTGCCAGCATCATTGCCATGGTGCTCATTGCGCCGGCGCTGTGGCTGTTTGCCTATGGCTCGGCGCTGATTGCGCGCAAGAACGGCTTTGCCGTCATGGAGCGCACCGCGGAGCCCGATCCCCGAGAGGACGACCTGCTCTTCGACGAAGACGAGGACGAGGGCGACGAGGGGATACTGGCGCTCGGCGCCGTTACCCACTGGTGGCTGTCTTTCCGCGCCTGGATGCATCGCCGGGCTGTGCGCCGCCAGCAGGAGCGCGACGAGTTCGAGCCGGAGATGGAGCAGCGCTCCACCGCATGGCGCCGCGCCGCCGAACGGGTCGAATCGGCGGAATTCGCCGAAGCGCGGATGAGCCCGGATGGCCGCGCCCGCGTCGAGCCGGAGTTCTTCGCCGCCATGGTCAATGACCGCAGCGTTTCCGTCGATCCGGACGATGACGACGTCCTCGATGCCGGTTTCGACAATGGCGACGAGGAGGTCGAACTCGACGACGAGCCGGTCCAGCGCCGTGCCGCGACGAACGCCAAGGTGCAGAACTTCCGCTCCGATGCAGCGACCCGCGTCGCCGCACCTGCGCCGCGTCCCGCTCCGGGCGCGCGCGTCCAGCGCGAGGCGCAGACCTCGCTGATTGGCTCGGAAACATTCGAAATGCCGTCGCTGCATTTCCTGTCGGAGCCGAAGAACGTGGTGCGCGACGCCAGCCTGTCCAAGGACGCGCTGGAGCAGAATGCGCGCCTGCTCGAAGGCGTTCTGGAGGATTTCGGCGTCAAGGGCGAGATCATCGCGGTGCGGCCCGGCCCCGTCGTCACGCTCTATGAGCTGGAGCCGGCGCCCGGCATCAAATCGTCGCGCGTCATCGGCCTGTCCGACGACATCGCCCGCTCGATGAGCGCGATTGCCTGCCGCGTCGCCGTGGTGCCCGGCCGCAACGCCATCGGCATCGAATTGCCGAATGCCAAGCGCGAGACCGTCTATCTCCGGGAGATCCTGGCCAGCCGCGATTTCGAGACGACCAAGTCCAAGCTGGCGCTGGCGCTGGGCAAGACCATCAATGGTGAGGCGGTGATCGTCGACATCGCCAAGATGCCGCATGTGCTGGTCGCCGGCACCACCGGCTCCGGCAAGTCCGTCGCCATCAACACCATGATCCTGTCGCTGCTCTACAAGCTGACGCCGCAGGACTGCCGGCTGATCATGATCGACCCGAAGATGCTCGAACTCTCCGTCTATGACGGCATCCCGCACCTGCTGACCCCGGTGGTCACCGACCCGAAGAAGGCCGTGGTGGCGTTGAAGTGGACGGTGCGCGAGATGGAGGACCGCTACCGCAAGATGTCCAAGGTCGGCGTGCGCAACATCGACGGCTTCAACGCGCGCGTGCAGTTGGCTGAAAAGAAGGGCGAAAAAATCTCGCGCACCGTGCAGACCGGCTTCGACCGCCAGACCGGCGAGGCGATCTACGAGACCGAGAACCTCGATCTCGAGCCGATGCCCTACATCGTCGTCATCATCGACGAGATGGCCGATTTGATGATGGTCGCCGGCAAGGACATCGAAGGCGCGGTGCAGCGCCTGGCACAGATGGCGCGCGCGGCCGGCATCCATGTCATCATGGCGACGCAGCGTCCGTCGGTCGACGTCATCACCGGCACCATCAAGGCCAATTTCCCGACCCGTATCTCCTTTCAGGTGACGTCGAAGATCGACAGCCGCACCATTCTGGGCGAGCAGGGCGCCGAGCAGCTGCTCGGCATGGGCGACATGCTGTACATGGCCGGCGGCGGCCGCATCCAGCGCGTGCACGGCCCGTTCGTCGCCGACGACGAGGTCGAGAAGATCGTCGCCCATCTGAAGCTGCAGGGCGTGCCCGAATATCTCGACGCCATCACCGAGGATGACGGCGAGGACGATGACGAGCCGTCGGGCAAGGGCGGCGCTGGTGGTGGCGGCAACAGCAATTTCGAGGATTCCGACGATCCCTACGACCAGGCGGTCTCGGTCGTGCTGCGCGACGGCAAGGCGTCGACCAGCTATATCCAGCGCCGGCTCGGCATCGGCTACAACCGCGCCGCCTCGATCATCGAGAAGATGGAGAAGGAAGGCATTGTCGGCCCGGCCAACCATGCCGGCAAACGCGAAATCCTGGTGCCGACCGAGGACGACAAGTTCTGATCAGCCGATACGGCCCGGCGGCAACCTTGAACCTTTTGGCGCGTTACAGCGACTGAGCGCTGTCCGGCCCGCCAAACTTAAGTCTAACTGGGGGTCCACGGACTGCAACGAGACACACACCACACGAGAGTGACCGGCATGAAAAACGATCTTTCCGCGATCAGCGATTTCGCTCCAAACCGTCGCCAGTTGCTCGGCCTTGGCCTGATGCTTGCCGGCGCCGCGGCCATCAACGTCGTGCCGGGGTTCCAGCTCCTGGCCTCGGCGCAGGCGGCGGTGCCGCCGACGGCGCAAAAGATCGCCGACCATTTCTCCTCGGTCAAATCGATGAGCGGCGAGTTCGTCCAGTTCGGCCCCAACAACCAGCAGACCGGCGGCAAGTTCTTCCTTGAGCGGCCAGGCAAGATTCGCTTCAACTATGACGGCAAGTCGAATTTCCGGGTGATTTCCGACGGCAAGTCGGTGGTTATCCTCAACAAGCGTCTGAAAACGTCCGATCTCTATCCGTTGTCGAAGACGCCGCTGAAGCTGTTGCTCGACACCAAGATCGACCTCTCGGGGGGCCGCGTGAAATCGATCAAGGAAGAGAGCGACCTCACCACCATCCAGCTTGCCGACAAGTCGGTGTTCGGCAATTCGAAGATCACTATGATGTTCGATCCGAAATCCTATGATCTGCGCCAGTGGACCATCACCGACGCGCAGGGCAAGGACACCACGGTGATGATCTACAACACCAAGGAAGGCGTCAGCTTCCCTGCGGACACCTTTGCCATCGACTATGCGGCGAACCGCGAGCTGAACACCAACCAGCGCTAGATGCGGTGAGGCCGGCCTGCCAATGGCGATCTCCTGCGCTTCCGGTGCTCACGTGGTTTAAGTACGCTCCGCTCCGGTTCTCGGAGACCGCCATTCGACTCGGCCTGACCTGAATCAGAGCCGCCGCCCGCAAAGGCTGGCTTGTGTTTGTGGCGCTAGGCTGGCAGTAGATCGGCGACCTTGTTCGGACCGCCGCATGCCCTTCTCCATCGCCACCTGGAACATCAACTCCGTGCGCCTGCGCATGCCGATCGTCGAGCGGCTGCTGACGGAGCAGGCGCCCGATGTGCTTTGCCTGCAGGAGACGAAGGTTCCCGACGAGCTGTTTCCGGAAAAGGCGTTCCGCAAGGCCGGCTACGAGCACATCGCATTCCATGGCCAGAAGGGCTATCACGGCGTTGCGACGGTGGCGCGGCGGCCGATCGAGATTGTCGAGAAACGGCGCTTCTGCGAGATCGATGACAGCCGGCATCTGTCGGTCAAGGTGCAGGCCGGCGGCAAGGCAATCCTGGTCCACAATTTCTACGTGCCGGCCGGCGGCGACGAGCCCGATCCGGAGATCAACCGCAAGTTCCGCCACAAGCTCGATTTCGTTGCCGAGATGAACGCCATCCGCGCCGCGCATGACGAGGTGTCGGCCTCGATCCTGGTCGGCGACCTCAACATCGCTCCGCAGGAGCACGATGTCTGGTCGCACAAGCAATTGCTCAACGTCGTCAGCCACACGCCGGTCGAGACGCAAAATTTCGACGCGATGCGGATCGCCGGCGACTGGGTCGACCTGATGCGGCTCGACGTGCCGCCAGAGCAGAAGCTCTACACCTGGTGGAGCTATCGCGCGCGGGACTGGGAAGCCTCGAACCGCGGCCGCCGGCTCGACCATGTCTGGTCGTCACCGAACCTGGTGCCGAGCTTTGCCGGCTATGAGATCCTGCGAGAGGCGCGTGGCTGGGAGCGGCCCTCGGACCATGTGCCGGTGATTGCGCGGTTCGACCTGGATTAGGCGGGCCGATATTCAGGTGAGGCCGGCCTGCAAATGGCCGATACCTGCGCTTCCGGTGCTCGCGTACTTTGAGTACGCTCCGCTCCGGTTCTCGGTATCAGCCATTTTCGACTCGGCCTGACCTGAATCTCGACACACCGAAGCGTGAGCGCGGTCGCGGGGACCTACCCGCCAAACCTTGGCGCCAGCTTCTCGATGCGGGCGATCATGGCCTGGAAATCATCGAGGATGCGCTGGTGCAGTTTCACCGCCACCTCGGGATATTCCTCCAGGATGCGGCGAAACATCTTGCGGCTCAACCTTATCACTTCCGAATCGGTCTCGGCCGAGGCGCTGGTCAGCCGTCTTGAGTCGGCGATCAGCGCCAGTTCGCTGAGGATCGTGCCGGGGCCGGCGGTGCCGATCGGGATGCGGTCGCCATCCTGCTCCCGGTAGAGCACGATGCGGCCACTGACCACGATATAGGCCGAGTCGGCTTCGTCATCCTCGCGGTACAGCTTGCGGGCGGCCTGCAGATGGGTGGCTTCGGCGCCGAAGGCGAGCAGGCGCAGCTGTTCCTGCGTGAAACCCTCAAAGAGCTTCACGGCGGACAGGATGCGGATGTCGTCATCCAGCGCCATCTCTAGCTGCGTCCCCGAACGGTCAGTCCAATCCCTCCCTTAGAGCGCCGCGTGTCCAATTGAACGCGCAAAGGACGCTCTAACACTTCAATCTGCGCAGCGGGCCGATCCAGGCTCCCCCAGCCGGATCCTCCCCGAAACAGTCCCGCCCCGACCGCTTATTGAACAATGAAAAGTTTAAGGAACCAGCTTGTAGCCGCCGCTTTCTGTCACAAGAATTTCAGCATTGGAAGGATCGCGCTCGATCTTCTGGCGCAGCCGGTAGACGTGAGTTTCCAGCGTGTGCGTGGTGACGCCGGAATTGTAGCCCCACACTTCCTCGAGCAGGACGTCGCGCGTCACCACCTTCTGGTCGGCTCGATAGAGATATTTGATGATCGAGGCTTCCTTCTCGGTCAGCCGCACCTTGCCGCCGCGCTGGTCGATCAGAAGCTTCTGGCTGGGCTTGAACGTGTAGGGCCCGACCGAAAAGGTGGCGTCTTCGCTCTGCTCGTGCTGGCGCAGTTGTGCGCGTATGCGGGCGAGCAGCACGGCGAAGCGGAACGGCTTTGTGACATAGTCGTTGGCGCCGGCCTCGAGGCCCAGAATTGTGTCGGAATCGGTATCGTGGCCGGTCAGCATGATGATCGGCGCCTTGTAGCCGCCCTTGCGCAGGATCTTCACCGCCTCGCGGCCATCCATGTCCGGCAGCCCGACATCCATGATGAGCAGGTCGATGAGCCCGCCGCGCGCCGCGGCGACGCCTTTGGCGGCGGTCGCTTCCTGCAAGACCTCGAATTCTTCGTAAAGGGCCAGTTGCTCGACGAGGGTTCCGCGCAGGTCGTCATCGTCGTCAACGATCAGAATGGTACGTGATGTCATGGATCAATCCATTGTTTTGAAAAGAATTTTCAGTTGACCGCCCCCCATTTATGCGGAAGCTGACCGGCGCAACAGTCCGATCACAGTGATTTGTTCCGTGACACGATCATACAAGAAAAAACGCGATCGCAATGCAGCCGGCGCAATTTTGCCGAAAGGGCTGCGCGTGCTGGTGGTTCGGGCGAGGCCGGGCTACCCCAGCCAGGGGATATTGCAGGCCGGCAGCAAGGTGTTTGCCTGTGCGCTCGGACGCGGCGGCATCTCGGCCAATAAGCGCGAAGGCGACGGTGCGACGCCGCTTGGCGAGATGCGGATTTTGTCAGGATATTTTCGGGGCGATCATTTCGCGGCCGGCCGCAAAACCCGGCTGGCGATGGCGCCGATCGGCGCCGATCTCGGCTGGTGCGAGGTGCCGGACGACCGCAACTACAACCGGCCGGTGAAAATCCCTTATGGCGCCAGCCATGAGCGAATGCGGCGCGACGACCGCCTCTATGACGCCTGCCTGGTGCTCGACTGGAACATAGCGCCGCGCCGGCGCGGCCGCGGCAGCGCCATCTTCTTCCATCTGGCGCGCCCAGGCTTCACGCCGACGCAAGGCTGCGTGGCGGTGACGGCGCGGACAATGGCGCGGCTGTTGCCGCTGGTGTCGGACCGGACGGTGGTGAGGGTGGTGAGGTAGGGAGTAGGGAGTAGGGAGTAGGGAGTAGGGAGTAGGGAGTAGGGAGTAGGGAGTAGGGAGTAGGATGGTGTCGGCGTCGTTTCAATCCTTCACTACTCACTACTCACTACTCTCCATTGCCTAACGCCTTCTCGGCTTCTGCCACCCAGTGTCCAGCAATCCAAGCCTGCCGAGTTCCCGGTCCACGGCCCGCGTCACGTCCTTGCGCTGCGCGCCGACGTCGCGCAACTGGCGATCCGACAGATCCTCCACGTCCTGGCGCGGCAGGTTGATGGCGACTTTCGCCTGGCGAAGCCAGTCCGTTAGGGCATGCAACCAGTTCGAGCGAGCTGCTGGCGAGTTCAAAACGAAGATGGACATGATGCGCTCCGTGTTCCGCCAGATATCAAATCCGGCTTGATGGTGTTTCGATGGATGCATCATGCCGCATTGAAATCCATGAGAGAAACGGGTAGTTCTTTTCGGATCGTCAAGTTTTATTTGAGGATACGGTGATGTCCCGTCTGTTGCCCGGAACGCGCGCGCTGAGGACTCTGGAAGCCGCCGCCCGCCACCTCAATTTCACCCGCGCTGCCGACGAGCTCGGGCTGACGCCGGCGGCGGTCAGCCACCAGATCAAGGAAATCGAGGATCAGCTCGGGCTGGTGCTGTTCACGCGAACCAGTCGTACCATCCGGTTGACCGAGGCAGGTACGGTGGTGTTCGAGGCCTCGATCGATGCGCTCGACCTGCTCAACCGGGCGGTGTCGCGGGCGCGCAAGCTGACGCGCGGCACGGCATTGCTGAAGGTGACGCTCGACGCGCAGTTCGCGTCAAAATGGCTGATGCGGCGCGTCGACGATTTTCGCAAACTTCAGCCCAGTATCGAACTGAGGTTCGACATCGGCTACGAAGTGCGCGATTTCGAACTCGACGACGTCGACGTCGGCATCCGGTTCGGGGTCGGCAAGTATCCGGGGCTTCGCGCCCATCGCCTGTTCGACAACATCCTCATTCCGGTGTGCAGCCCGAGCCTGCTGACCTCCGGCCCGCCGCTGCGCGAACCGCGCGACCTCTTCAACCACACGCTTGCCCATATCGAATGGTCGCGCCAAGGCGTGACATGGCCGAACTGGCGCATGTGGATGGCCGCGGCCGGCATCAACGATTTCGACGACAGCCGGACTATCGTGTTTGGAACCTCTACCGATGCCGTGCAGGCGGCGCTCGACGGCAATGCCGTGGCGCTCGCCGAGTTCGCCATGGTGGCAAACGACCTTTCCCAGGGAAGGCTGGTGCAGCCCTTTGAACTCGGTCTGCGCGTGGGGCCGGAGTTCGGCTACTTCCTGGTCTATCCCGAGAGCACTGCCAACGATCCGCGCATCATCGCTTTCCGTGAATGGATCCTCGACGAAGTCGCCAGGACGCAGACCTGACGACTTCTGCAGGCCTCAGCCGGCGACCGGCGTCCCGAACCAGCCGATCACCGCGCCGATGATCAACAGCACGCCGAGCCAGTGGCCGCCGTCGATGAGGGTCAGGTCCCAGCCGAAATTCTCATAGCGATGGTTGGCCGTCAGCGTCGTGGCGACGAAACCCAGCCAGAGGACGAAGCCGAAGACCAGCCCTGCGACAAGGACCGGCTCGCCGCCGGTCATCGCGCCGACGACCAAGGCTAAGACCAGCGCCATGATCAGCTCGGCGATGAAGGAGATGATGAAGGGCAATATCGATTTCTTTGACGTTGACGGATCGATCCTGGCCGCCCTCATCCAAGGCTTGCTGAGGGCCGTGTACCAGACGGCGCCAAACAGCCACGCCGCGACGGCCGCGACAACCACCGCCAGCCAGTTCACCACTGAAATATCCATAAAGTCCTCCCCTCAAGCATGCAGCCCAAAGCCTGACGGTTCTGGGATAACGACATGCGTGTTCTTCAAATCAATGCGCGATGGAACGCCTGTTCGGCAATGCCGTCAAGCGAAGCGCCACACCGTGGTGCGCTTGACCAGGGCGTCCTCCAGCGCCCGCGTCACCGCCACTTCGTAGACTGCGAGCGGCTCCAGTCCCGCCTTCGGCATGTAGGAGCGGCCCGGATCGCCGACGAGGATGTCAGCGCCGCGCGCCTTCAGTGTCGAAAACCACGGCATCAGCGTGTCGGCGAAGGATTTGTCGTAGAAGACGTCGCCGGCCAGTACCACGTCCCAGCCGGCGTCGGTGCCGATGCAGTCCGTGCCGCAAAAGTCGATGGCAACGCCATTGGCCTCTGCGTTGAGGCGGATCGCCGTTTCGCAGAACGGGTCGATGTCGGCGGCGATCACGTGCGCCGCACCCGCCTTGGCGGCGGCGATGGCGACAAGGCCGGAGCCGGAGGCGAAGTCGAGCACGCGTTTGCCCCGCACATCCGACGGATTGTCCAGCACGTAGCGGGCAAGGCCCTGACCGCCGGCCCAGGCAAAGGCCCAAAACGGCGGCGGCAGGCCGATTTCGATCAGCTCGTTCTCCGTGCGCTGCCAGAGGTCATGCGCTTCGTCGGCCAGATTGAGGACAATCTCCGGCACATGCGGCGGCGACATAAGCGCCGTGTTGTCGAGAATGAACTTTTTCGCGCTGTTCGGCGTGAGGACCGTCACGGAGCCGGCGTCAGGCCGCCCATGCGGCAGACTTCCTTCCATTCGGCCGGCGTCACCGGCTGTACGGAAAGCCGTCCAAGCCGCACCAGCGCCATCTCGGCGAGTTTCGGATTGGCCTTGACCTGTTCCAGCGTCGGCGGGTTCGGCACATCCTTGAAGGCGCGGATGTCGACGCATTCCCAGCGCGGATCGTCGGTGGTGCTGTCGGGATGGGCAAGCCCGCAGACTTCGGCAATGCCGACGACGTTCAGCCCTTCATTGGAGTGATAGAAGAAGCCGAGATCGCCGATCTGCATCGCCTTCATGTTGTTGCGCGCTGCATAGTTGCGCACGCCGTCCCACTGCGTGCCGGCCTTGCCCTTGGCCTTCAGCGCCTCGAAGGAGAAGACCGAAGGTTCGGATTTGAACAGCCAGTAGTTCATGTCTTTGCTCCAACTACTATTTTTTGCGCAATTCCGGACGGAAACGCGTTACACACTTTTCCTGGGATCGCTCTAGGGCGCTGTCGGAACTAACTAGCCGCCGGCTTGTTGAAGGTCCAGTTCCACTGGCGGATTTCGACACTTTCGAACAGCCCGGCCTTGGCATAGGGGTCGGCAGCCGACAGCGCCTGCGCACCGGCGAGATCGGGCGCTTCCACGACGACGAGGCTGCCGTTGGGCTTGCCTTCGGCGTCGAGGAACGGGCCGGCAAAGGCCAGTTTGTTGTCGGCGTTCAGGCCTTCGAGAAAGGCGACGTGGACCGGCCGCGTGTCGACCCGCACCTGCAGGCTGCCGGGCTTGTCCTTGCAAATCAACGCAAACAGCATTTTTAAAACTCCGTTTTGGGATTGCGACAACAGCTCGCTTGAACTGCCGAAATCGCGGTTTTGCTTTTATGCTGGCTTCGGGTCAATGCCAAATGACGATCTCTCGACGCATTGAATCTCCGCTATGGCTCAAGCCAAGGCGTTGAAATAGTTGACAGTCCTGGGTTGATGAAAATCACAAACGCAACCCGCTTCGCCGAAAGAGTGGACGAAGGCGACAGGCTGCGTCGCGCACCACAACAGCGCACCAGCTTTGCTTGCCGCAGCCTATAAATACACTACCGAGTATTTCGTAAATTCAAAAATAATCAATTTTCGATACGCAACACTCCAGCAAGTCAATTGTGAAATGGGCTGGTCTGCTCAGAACGCCTGAATAGAGGTCGCAATGGAGAGCATCGCGCGCAACACGACGGTTCGGATCGACGACGTCGCGCTTGCTTTCACGGCCGGCATGGGGACCGAGCGTGTTCTCGTCTCTGCAATCATTCCTTGCCTGAACGAGGAACTGACGCTCGGCATTTGCATTCGCAAAGCCTTCAATGCCTTCTCTATGCGCGGCATCAAGGGGGAAGTCGTCGTTGGCGACAATGGATCCGCGGACAAGTCGGTGGAGATTGCGCAAAAGCTGGGAGCGCGGGTCGTTCATCAGCCGGTAAAGGGCTATGGCGCGGCAATCAGTGCCGCGGTCGAAGCGGCCGAAGGCAAATATCTCATCATGGCGGATGCCGATGATTCCTACGATTGGAGCCAGCTCGGCGATTTCGTCGATGCGTTGGAACAGGGTGCGGAACTTGTGATGGGCGACCGGTTCGCCGGCGGGATCCAGCCGGGCGCCATGCCATCGTTGCATCGCTACCTCGGCAATCCTGTCCTTTCCACCATCGCTCGCTGTTTGCACAACTCTCCGGTCCGCGACTTCCATTGCGGCATGCGCGGTTTCACGCGCGAGGCATTTCTAAAAATCGGCGCGCGCTCGCCAGGGATGGAATTCGCTTCGGAAATGATCATCAATGCGCATCGCGCTGGGCTCGCCATTCGTGAAGTGCCGATCAAGCTCTACCCCGACAAGCGCAACCGCGCGCCGCATCTGCGTTCCTTCCGGGACGGTTGGCGACATCTGCGGCTGATCATAGCCCATGCGCCCGATACCATGTATCTCGTGCCTGGGCTGACCTTGTTGATCGCTGGCATTGCCGGCCTTGCCGTTCTCGCGGCTGGGCCTGTTCGCATCGGCGGATGGTACTTTGGAATTCACTTCGTCGCGCTTTCGGCCATGGCGACGTTGATTGGCCTTTCAGCGATCCTGTTCGGTATGCTGGCAAAGGTGGCAATCGCTATCTACCACCCGGTCTACAGCGGTCGAATTGTGCCATGGCTGACGCGCGGCCGGCCTTTGGAATGGCTGGTTTTTTCCGGTGGCGTACTCGCGGCAACCGGCTTCGCGGCCGATGTGTCACTCGCGCTACATTGGATTCTTGTTGGCGGCCCCATGGAGCAATCGGTGCACCTGACCTTTGTAGTCACCACCATCTGCGTGGCCGGCATGTCGATGGTGCTGTCCGGCTTCGTGCTCAAATTGCTGCTTGATACGTTGAGTAGCAGACGTGAGCTCTAGCCCTCCAGCAGCCTTGCGAGCGGAAATTCAAGCGGCAAGCCGCGCGGCCGCAAAGCCTTTTCTGTCGGTTGTCATGCCGGTCCATGACGGGGCGGCATGGATTGGAGCGACACTTGACTCGCTTGCTGCAGAGCCGACCGACGGCCTGGAGATAATCATCATCGACAGCAGCCCGACAAACGCCACTTCCGCCATTGTCGAGCGATTTCTCCACCGGCCGGCCTTCCGGCTGCTGCGGCGAAAGGATCTAGCGCCCTGGCAGTCGAAGACCAATCAGGGCGTTGAGCTGGCCGCCGCCGACTATGTCTGCATACTCCACCAAGACGACCTTTGGTTGCCCGGGCGCATCGAGGCCACGCGACGCTGGCTTGCGGACCTGCCCGAAGCAGTGCTTCACTTGGCCCCGACTGCGATCGTGGACCGCCACGGCCGACGAATGGGATGCTGGAACTGTCCCTTGCCGAGCGACAAGGTGCTCGAATCCGACTTCTTGCTGGAACGGCTTCTCGTACAGAATTTCGTGTCCGTGCCTGCTCCGTTATTTCGTCGGAATGCGTGGCTGGCCTGCGGGGGCATGGATGAGAGGCTCTGGTATACGGCTGATTGGGATATGTGGGCGAAGCTCGCCGTTGCCGGACCCGTCATTTATCATCAGGAGATAACCACGGCATTCCGGGTTCATGGCGATTCGCTGACCGTAACCGGATCGCGCGACGCGAACGAATTCCGTTCGCAAATGCAGACTGTCCTGGAGCGCCATTTGGACCGGCTTTCGGCGCGCAGCCGACGCCGGATCGAATCTACTGCTCGGGCATCGATCAGCGTTAATGTGTCGCTGGCGGCTGCGTCAGCCGGCGACTTGAAGGCCTTGCATCGAGCCTTTCGTATCATGCTGTCGCTCGGGCCGACGGGATTGAGGCGCTATTTGCGCGATTCGCGGCTGCGTGAGCGTGTCATGTGCCGGCTTCGCGCGAAACTAACAGGAGCTTTCTGAGGCAATGTCCAGCTCTGTCAGGATCGCCGGCAGCCGAGTGGACCAGAGCGAAAGACCGCTTCTGGAACGGGGATGGCGGTACATTGTGGTGGGAGCGATATGCGCAATTGCGCACAATGTCATCATGATTACGGTCGATCAGCTGGGCAGGCACTACCTGCTGGGCATCATGATTTCATTCCTGGCGGTGACGCCGACCGGCTACGCTCTGCACAGCTGGTTCACCTTCGGCAAACCGCTGCGCTTCAAGGCATTTGCGCGTTTTGCGGCAGGCGTGGCTGCGGCCTACCCGATCTCGGTAGCCATGATGGTGCTTCTCTGTTCCTGGCTTGGCCTTGGTGTTGCGATTGCGTCTCCGATCGCCACCGTCGCATTGCTCATCTGGAACGTTGTCGTTGCGCACCTGGCGATCTTGTCACGGTTCAATCTGCGGCCCGCCACCGCGTCGACGGCATCGTCTCGCCCAGCCACACAGCAATTTGCGGGAAACGAGGAATAAGAATGTTACCGCCAGGTCAGATCATACGCAGGGCTCTTGGCCGCCATTTCAAGCCGGTCGGAGACGTCTACCGTCGTGTTTTCGTCAATCTCAATGCAATCGCGGATTTTCTCGATCGCGAATTGCCGAACGGCGCGAAGGTTTTGGATATCGGCGGCGGTGATGGAGCGCTTGTCGACCGGCTGCTCGATCGGCGCCCCGACCTGACGGTTACGATGTGCGATCTCGCCCCTTCGATCGGTGCGTTTCTAAGCAACGCAAATCGGGCAAAGGTCAAACTTCTGCCCGCGACGGACCTTTCCAGCGTGCAAGGGTCTTACGATGTCGTCACGATTTCCGACGTCATTCATCATGTACCGGTCGATGGGCGCGACGCGTTCTTCAAATCGCTGGCCGCCGGTTGCGAACGCTGGGCCTGCCGGAAGATCATCCTCAAGGACATCGAGCCTGGTGGAATACGCGCCACCTTGTCGCTTCTTGCGGACCGGCACATTACCGGAGACAAGCATGTCGTCTTGTTTTCGCGTTCGGACTTCGCGGCCATGGCAAAGCGGCATTTCCCGACGGCAAAGAGAGCATCGGCATCACCGGACCGGCCGAATTATTGTGAACTGCTCAGCTGGTAGCAGATGGGTGGATCCCGGCGTGTCACGAGGCGGTAAGCGCGGATCAACGACACGCTATTTGGTCGCGATGGTGCTGAGCATGCTGGCGATCCGGTGACTCTCCGGGCGATCGACCAGAAATTTATCGATAAACTTCAACGGGAATGTCAGCGTCAGGATTGCGGCTTTCGCTATCATGTAGCGGGTTCGGTTCTCTCGACCGATAACGACGCCGATATATTCCGAAAGGATGTTGACGATCGCGCTTGTCGGTCCTTGATGCGTCTGGACCTCCACCCTTGCGAACCGCTGCAGAAGCTGCTCGATCCCATCCTTTGTGAAGTTGCAGTAGTGGGCGGGATAGCCGTGATAGGGGAACAGGAAAGGGTTGATGCAGAGCAACTTTCCGCCCGGCTTCAGGACACGGAACACTTCATCGACGACCGCTGCCGGATTGGGAACATGCTCGATCACGCTGTCCAGAATGACGACGTCAATGGAATCGCTCGCAAGCGGCGTGTGCTCGACATTAGCAACCAGATCGACGTTCGGGGTGGGGAACAGGTCAATGTTGAGGACATCGGGGCGGACGCGCCGTGCGCCGGAGCCGAACTCCACGACCATCGAGCCCTGAGGTATCGACGCAAGAAACGAATTCAGCGTGTCGTGCGGTGAATATTCGCTGGTGATGACCTGCTTCAGCGAATTGTACATTCGGGCGCGCGTGCTGGTACCGGCATACGCCTCTTCATGGAAGCTCGCGTCGAAGCCCTCCCTCACCGGCGACTCGACAAAGAACGGAACGCCTTTGTGCACGGGATAGGCGGCAGGGCAAGATTCGCAGGTCAGGGCAACCGGGCTTGTGCCAAGCCTGGAATAGCAGACTGGGCAGACGAGGCCCGATGCCATCTTGGGTTGTAGCACGCGATGTCCTTTCAAGCCTCCGCATTGTCGCAGAGGCAGGTTGCCGTGTCTGAACGTAACGCTTCTTAGCAAGCAAAAGGCTAACAGCGGCTAAAGTCCGCTGCGTATAGACAGGCTGGAGCGGAGCGCTGCAAGAATCCGAAGCGCGACGGCTTCAGTTCCGCACAGTGTCGGAAAATTAACCGCGGTGGAACCATGCTTCGCCAAGCGGAGCTGCCGGCCTCGAAGGGCGTTGCGCCCAGCGAGGCAGCACGCCTGGCGTTGGTCTGCCTGGGCACGATCGAGGGGTTGTCTTGAAAACGCAGGAGCCGGGACCAAACAAGCTGTTCGCTCTCGGGCAGCGCCCAACAACAACTTTTCTGCATATCCTGATCGCACTCAAGATCATCTTGCTGTTCGTTCTGGCTTGGAACATCCGCTTCGTCATGGATGAATTCGTCCAACTCGGATGGGCGAAATATTTCTCCAACGGCCTGTTCGATACGATCTGGCATCCCAAGGCGGTCGGCTATGCGGCTTTTTATGAGATTGCTCATCTGATCGGCTGGAATGCCACGTCGATTCTGCTTGCTGGCCGCATGCAGATTGCGTTGCTGGCCTGCGGGACGATCTCTTTGATCTACGCATGCGCTCGCGCTCTGGGCGAGGATCGCGTGCGCGCTTTGACGATCGTCCTCGTTCTCCTGTGCTTTTCGAATTTCATGGAGCGCATCTTTCGTACCATCGCCGAACCGCCGGCAGTGTTCTTCGCCGTGGCGGCGTTGCTGGTTGTCCTGCGCGCACCTGGGTTGAGGGCAAGGCAGCTTGTTGCCGCCGGCATGCTAAGTGGCCTTGCCTTCGTCATCACTCAGAAATCGGTCTACTTCAACGTTGCGCTCGGCATCGGCCTTGTTGCTGACGCAGCCTTGATGAGACGCTACGCAACAGGGGCGGTTCGCGGAGGGTGGCTCGTGCTTGGATGGGCCGTTCCGATAATCGTCTATTGCTTGATCTTCGGTGGAGGCGCCCCTGTTCTCGCGGCCAAAAACCTTATACTTGGCCCGGTCGAGATTGCGACGCGTGGAGGCGGTGACTATGGGGGACTGAGGCAGTTCGTGTTACAGACACTGGCGCGGAACGCCCTTCTTTACGGGATCTGTTTCTCCGGTATGGCCCTGTCACTGATGCGGATCATGAAACTCGATGGTCGAAGGCGAATTGCGCTGATCTTTTCACTCGTCATCACGGTGCTGGTATTCACGCACGACCAGCCCTGGCCTTATGTCTTCATCATGGCGTTGCCGTTCGTTGCGCTCTGGTCGTTGGAGCTTCTCGACAGCACCGCAACCCACGCGCGCTACCGGGTTCCTGTCCTCGCGGTGCTGATCACAGCCATCGCCATGAGCTACGCGAGCAATGTCGTTTACCTACGCCTCAACAATCAGACCCAGCTTGAACTGGTCTCGCGCGCGGAATCTTTGCTCGCACCGGATGAGAAGTATTTCGACGGCATCGCCATGCTGCCCAATCGACAGGAGCCCTCCACACTCTGGCTCGACCAGCATTATGTCTTGAAAACATTGCAGGAAGGCAGGCAATCGGAAGCCTACAAAGTTCTCTCGGATTCCCCGCCCAAGATGGTCCTCTGGTCATATCGCATGGATTTGATCGATACCGTGATCGCGCCTCTCATCCGCGACAGCTACGTCCAGATCGCTCCCAACATCAGAATGGCTGGTCGTCGCCTCTATTCCGGTCGTCCGGTCGTTTTCAAGGTGCCTGTCGCCGGACGATACAGCCTGTACACGACCAGCGGGGAGCTTGCAGACGGCGAGGTCGAGATAAACGGCACCTCGCATTCTTCGCCCCTATCCTTGGAGGCAGGTACCAGCGACGTTGTCCTGCGCAACGGTCCAGCCGAGGCACTGCTGCTGCCGGAAGGTCACTATGAAAACCGCATCGTGCCTGGCGGGGACAATGCCGAGCTGTTCACGGGAGTTTACAATTAAATACCGCTTTCGGTCTTCAGCGGCCGGGTCATCAATGCCGTGACAGCCTGCCGAATGGTGATCGTGCCGTCCAGTATCGCCGACACCGCAGCGATGATCGGCGCGTCGATGTCGCGCTCGGTGGCGATGCGGGCGGCGATCGCCGCCGTCGGCACGCCTTCGGCGAGCGGCAGTCCGGCCAAGGGCTTGCCTTGCCCCAGCGCCAGCCCATAGGCGAAATTGCGCGACTGGGCCGAAGAGCAGGTGAGCAAAAGGTCGCCGAGGCCGGAAAGCCCCATCAGCGTCTCCGGCTTGGCGCCGAAGGACGCGCCGATGCGGCGCAGTTCGACGAAGCCGCGTGTCACCATGGCGGCCTGCGCGCTGGCGCCGAGCCCAGCGCCGGTGACGGCGCCAGCGGCAATGGCGAAGACATTCTTCAAAGCGCCACCAATCTCGACGCCGATCAAATCGTCGCTGGAATAGCAGCGCAGATTCTGCGCCGAAAAGCGCGCGGCAAGCTCGGCCGCCAAGGCGTCGTCGGGGGCAGCAACCACGACAGCGGTCGGCAGACCCCTGGCCACATCGGCGGCAAAGCTCGGACCGGACAAGGCCGAAACCGGAGTTTCGGGCAGAATGTCACCAACGATCGCCGACAGCAGCGCGCCGGTGTCGCGCTCGATGCCCTTGGCGCAGAGAACGAGCGGGATGCCTTTCGGCATATGGGGCTTCGCCGTCGTCAGCATGGCGCGCAGCGCCTGCGCCGGCGCTACGGCCAGTGCGCAATCGGCATCAGTCAGGGCCGTGCCGATATCGCTGGTCGCCGCAATGCCTGTTTCAATGGCGATGCCGGGGAGATAACGCGGGTTCTCGCCGCGGCGGATCGCGGAAACCGTCTCTTCGTCGCGGGCGTAGAGCCGGACATCGTGACCGGCGCGCAGCATTGCCAGCGCCAGCGCCGTGCCCCAGGCGCCGCCGCCAAGCACGGCGACGCGCCAGCCGGTTCTGTCCCTGCCGCTTGTGTTGCCGGCGCTCATGCTTTTGCTCCGCGCCGGCCGGAGCCGACCATCGGGGCCGAAATGCTGTCCAGCGGCCAGCGCGAACGCGGCACGAAATCGAAGCCGTTCTCTTGCGACAGGCCTGCCCGCAACCGCTCGATGCCGGCCCAGGCGATCATCGCCGCGTTGTCGGTGCACAGTTTGAGCGGCGGCGCGACAAAGGCGAAGCCGGCCTCGGCGCACTGCTTCTGCAGCGTCGCCTTGATCGCTCTGTTGGCGGCGACGCCACCGGCAACGACCAGCGCCGGCTCGGCCTTGTCCGGAAATTCGTCGCGGAAGCGGGCCAGCGCGCGGGCCACGCGGTCGCCAAGTGCGTCGGCTACCGCCGCCTGGAACGAGGCGCAGATGTCGGCGACATCCTGCTCGCTCAGCGGCTGGATGGCGGTCGCCGCCTGGCGCACGGCGGTCTTGAGGCCGGAGAAGGAGAAATCGGGCTGCGCCGAGCCCCTCATCGGCCGCGGAAAGGCAAAGCGCGTCGCATCGCCCGACATTGCCGCCTTTTCGACGTTCGGGCCGCCGGGATAGGGCAGGCCGAGCATTTTGGCCGTCTTGTCGAAAGCTTCGCCGAGCGCGTCGTCGATGGTCGTCGCCCAGCGCTGGTAGTCGCCGACGCCGCGCACGGCGACGATCTGGGTGTGGCCGCCGGAAACCAGCAGCAGCAAATAGGGAAAGTCGAGCCCGTCGGTCAGCCTTGCGGTCAGTGCGTGGCCTTCGAGATGGTTGATGGCGATCAGCGGCTTGCCGGCGGCCGCTGCAATCGCCTTGGCCGTCATCAGGCCGACGATCAGCCCGCCGACCAGGCCGGGGCCGGCAGTAGCGGCAATGGCGTCGATGTCGGCCAGGGCTACGCCCGAATCCGCAAGAGCGGCCTCGACAATGCCGTCCAGCGCCTCGACATGGGCACGCGCGGCGATCTCCGGCACGACGCCGCCGAAGGCGGCGTGCTCCTCGATCTGGCTGAGCACGATGTTGGACGCAATCACCGGCACGGAATCGCCGTCCAGCGTCACCACGCTGGCGGCGGTCTCGTCGCAACTAGTCTCAATGCCCAGAACGCGGATCAATTCGTCGCTGTCTCCAGAGATTGTGTCGCCGGACTTTCCTAGTTAGTAGAGGCGGGCCTCGCTAGGGAGAGCGCCGGAAACGCAAAGCCAGCCGGGGGTTATCACGGACCGCGCGCCATGCAAACTTTGAAAATAGGAACACGCGGCAGCCCGCTGGCGCTCGCCCAGGCGCATGAGACGCAGGCGCGGCTGATGGAAGCGCATGGCATGCCGGCAGAAGCCTTCGAGGTCGTCGTCATTTCGACCAGCGGCGACCGCATCCAGGACCGGCCGCTGTCGGAAGCCGGCGGCAAGGGGCTGTTCACCAAGGAAATCGAAGAGGCGCTGCTGGCCGGCACGATCGATATCGCCGTGCATTCCTCCAAGGACATGCCGACAGTGCTGCCGGTCGGGCTGGAGCTGTCCGCCTTCCTGCCGCGCGAGGATGCGCGGGACGCCTTCATCGGCAAGGCGGTGAAGCGCATTATCGACTTGCCGCAAGGCGCCAAGGTCGGGTCGTCTTCGCTCAGGCGCCAGGCGCTGATCCGGCGCATGCGGCCGGACCTAGACGTGGTCATGTTCCGCGGCAATGTGCAGACCAGGCTGCGCAAGCTGGAGGAAGGCGTCGCCGAAGGCACGATCCTCGCTTATGCCGGGCTGAAGCGGCTCGGGCTCGGCCATGTCGTCACCGATCTGATGCCGCTCGATGCTTTTCCGCCGGCGCCGGGACAAGGCGCAATCGGCATCGAAACCCGCATCGGCGACAGCGAGGTCGAAAAGATGCTGGTGGCCATCCATGATGTGCCGACAGGCCAGGCGCTGGCCTGTGAGCGCGCCTTCCTGGCGGCGCTCGATGGCTCCTGCCGCACGCCGATCGCCGGCTATGCGACGATATCGGGCGGCAGGCTGGTTTTCGCCGGGCTGATCATTTCGCCCGATGGCACGCAATCGCATGAGGTCAAGGCCGAAGGCTTGGCGCTGGACGCCGCTGACATCGGCACGGACGCGGCCAGGATGGTGCGGGTCAAAGCGGGCGAAACCTTCTTCGACGGCTGGGTCTGACATGCGTGTCCTGGTGACGCGGCCGCAACCCGGGGCGTCGCGCACCATGCGGCGGCTGCAGGAATTGGGATTTGAGCCTCTCCTTCTGCCGCTGACCGAAACGGTGACACTGCCGGTTGGCGCCGATGCTGCGAGCGACAATGCCGTGGCCGTCGCTGTGACCAGCGCAAATGCGGTGCGGCATGCGCCGAAAGAACTCATTCGTGCGCTCGCCGCCTTGCCTTGCCATGCCGTCGGACGCAGGACGGCTGAAGCGGCACGTTCGACAGGGTTCTTGTCGGTCAGTGAAGGGGCGGGCGACGCCGAGCGGCTGGCCGAGGCGATTGCTGCCGGCCTTTCCGGCAAGGCGGTCGTCTATCTCACAGGGCGCGTGCGGTTTCCGGCATTCGAGGCGCGGCTGCGAAAGGCCGGCGTCGAGGTCCGCACCGTCGAAACCTACGACACGATTTCGCTCGATTATTCCGATGCTGAAATCCGTACACGCCTGTCCGATCAGGCGGTCGACGCGGTGCTGCTCTATTCAGCCAAGGCGGCGGCAGCGTTGCAGGCCTTGGCCAGCCGGGCGGAACTGCGCGATCTCTTTGAAAACATGCAGGCTTTTGCGCTCTCCGAGCGCGTGGCAGCGGCGTTTGACAATGCCGCCGGCAAAAAAATACGCATTGCGCGGGAACCGCAGGAGGAGGCGCTGCTTGAGCTGTTGCACCGCGGCGACTGAGCGCCGTGTCATCACGCCGCCCCTTTTCACCTGATGATGATGTGCTAGACCATTTTTCAAACCATCACGCGCCGTCGGGCGCCCAGACGAAGCAGGATTGCGGAGCCCAGGCATGGTCAAGACGCCGAAGATGCGACATTCGAAAAGCCACCGCGAGCCGGTGACCATCGAACTCGAACCCGGTGCTGTCTCGCGCATTGCCGATGCGGATGCCGCCAAGACGGATGTCGCCAACTCGGACGACGTCGAGGCCCCGGCAGGGTCGGTTGCGGCTGAGGATGCCGCTGCCATGGCCAATGCGCAGCCGGAGACGCCTGACGAGCCCGTTCATGCCGATCAGGCCGATCTCGAGCCGTGGGAGCACTCCGATGCCGCGGCGCAGGCCGCTCCCGAAAGCGCCGATGCCAAGGCGTCCACCCAGGCGGAGCAGCCTTACCCCACTGCTTCGGATGCGCCACCGCGCGCCAGAACCTCCGACTTCAGTTTCGAGGATGCCTCGCCCAAGCCGGGTGCACCCAAGGAAACCCCAAGGACAGCCGGGAACCAGCCCATGGCCGCGCAACCGAAGCGCACGAACGGCATTGCCGCCGGCATCATCGGCGGTGTCATCGCCCTGGCTGCCGCCGGGGGGCTGCAGTTTGCCGGCGTGCTTGGCGCTCCGGGCTCAGGGGCGGGCACGGTCTCGCTCGACGGCGTCAATGGCGAGATCGCTTCGCTGAAGCGCGAAATCGCCGACCTCAGGGAAGCCAGCGGCAATGGCGCCGCAACGGCCAAGGTCGACGGGCTGTCTTCGGCGCTGGATCAGGTCAAGGCCGATGTCGCATCGCTGAAATCGGCGGTCGAAAAGGACGGCGCCGGCGACAATGCCGGGCTTGCCGCGCTTGGCGACAAGGTCAAGCAGATCGAGACGGCGGTTGCCGCCCTTGGCCAGGCCGGTGGTGCAGCGCCCGTCGATCTCGCGCCGCTCAATGAAAGACTGGCGGGCCTCGACGCACTGGTGAAATCGGCCGGTGAGGCAGCCAAGACGCAGGAAGGCAAGATCGCCGCGCTGGAGCAGTCGGTGACGCAGCTCGCCGGCAAGGTCGATGCGCAGGCCTCGCAGCCAAAGATCGCGATGGCCATCGCCGCTTCGGCCTTGAAGGCGGCGCTTGACCGCGGCGCGCCGTTCGCCGCCGAGTTGGAGACCTTCGCGGCGATCTCGCCCGATGCACCGCAGATTGCAGCGCTGCGCCCCTACGCTGAAAAGGGCGTCCCGACCCGCACCGAGATCGCCGGCGAGGCCGACGCCGCGGCCAATGCGATGGTCGCGGCGGCGACGCCGGTCGATGAAAATGCCGGCTTCTTCCAGAACCTTTTGTCGAGCGCCGAATCGCTGGTCAAGGTCCGGCCGATCGGCGGCGTCGAAGGCGCCGGCGCGCCGGAAACCGTGGCGCGCATCGAAGTGGCGGTCAATCAGGGCGACTACGCCAAGGCGCTCAGCGAATACGCAACGCTGCCGGATGCGGTCAAGGCTGCTGGCGCCGACTTTGCCGGCAAACTGAAGGCGCGCATCGACGTCGAGACGCAGGTCGACGCGCTGATTGCAGGAGCGATGAAGGCATGAGGACGACACGATGATCCGCATTCTCATCTTTCTCGCCGCCGTCTTCGCCCTCGGTCTGGGCTTTGCCTGGCTGGCCGATCGTCCCGGCGAGATGGTCGTTACCTTCAACGGTTACCAATACCAGGTCAGCCTGATGGTGGCGGCGGTGGCGATCGTTGCCGTCGTCGCAGCGGTGATGATCGTCTGGTGGCTGATCAAGTCGCTGTGGAACAGCCCATACACGATCTCGCGCTATTTCCGCGTCCGCCGCCGCGACCGCGGCTACCAGGCGCTGTCGACCGGCATGATCGCAGCCGGCGCCGGCGATGGCGCGCTGGCCCGCAAGAAGTCCAAGGAAGCCGCCAAACTGATCCGCTCCGACCAGGAGCCGCTGATCCAGCTGCTCGAAGCGCAAGCCTCGCTGCTCGAAGGCGACCATGAGGGCGCGCGCGAAAAATTCGAGGCCATGCTCGACGACCCCGAAATGCGGCTGCTTGGCCTGCGCGGGCTCTATCTCGAAGCCGAACGGCTCGGCGACCGCAACGCGGCGCGTCACTATGCCGGCCGCGCCGCTTCCGTCGCGCCGCAACTGGCTTGGGCCGCCGAATCGACGCTGGAAGATCTGACCGGGCGCGGCGACTGGGACGGCGCGCTGAAGCTGGTGGAGGCGCAGAAGTCGACCAGGCAGATCGAACGCGACGCCGCCAATCGCCGCCGCGCCGTGCTGTTGACCGCCAAGGCGCAGGCGCTGACCGACAGCGACCCCAATGCAGCCAAGGCAGCGGCACTCGAGGCAAACAAGCTCGCGCCCGATTTCGCGCCGGCCGCGGTTGCAGCCGCCAATCTTCTGTTCAAACAGAACGATGTGCGCAAAGGCTCGAAGATCCTTGAGGCAGCCTGGAAGGCTGAGCCGCATCCCGAGATCGCCGAGCTCTACACCCATGCAAGGCCGGGAGATGCCGTGGTCGATCGTCTCAACCGGGCGAAGAAGCTGCAGGAGCTGAAGCGCAACAATGCCGAATCGTCGATGACGGTGGCGCGCGCCGCGCTCGATGCGCAGGATTTTTCCACCGCCCGCCGCGAGGCGGAAGCCGCGATCCGCATGGATCGCCGGGAAGGCGCTTACCTGCTGCTGGCCGATATCGAGGAGGCAGAGACCGGCGACCAGGGCAAGATCAGGCAATTGCTGTCCAAGGCGGTCAGGGCGCCGCGCGATCCGGCCTGGGTCGCCGACGGCGTCGTCTCCGAACGCTGGGCGCCGGTNGCTTTCGCCTGGCGCGCACCGATGGAGCGGCTGGGCCAGCTCATCGACAGCCATGAAGACGAAGCCGATGTGCCGGTGCTTGCGGCACCCGCCAAGCCGGCAAAGGAAGCCGAAGTGATCGATCATCCCGCCGTTGCCAAGACGATCAGCGAGGCGCCGACCGAGCCGAAGCCCGCTGTGGGCGACGACCAGGTCACGCCGGTCACCGCCGCCGCTTTCGCCGCAATACCACCCGATGCCGAACCCGTCGAACCTGCCGAGGAACTGGCGCGGCTGCCCGACGACCCCGGCGTCGACCCCGATGACGAAGCGGAGAAGTCACCGCGCCGCTTCCGCCTGTTTTGATCGCTGAAGCATGATCCCAAAAAGTGGATACCGGTTTTTGGAAAAGATCATGCTCCAATAATGTGAAGTGAGCACCATGTTTGAACGCGTCCTGGCCTTTCTGAAAGACCTGCCCTCCGGGGCTGGGGCTCGCGCCAATGCGGACGATCCGCGCGTTGCGGCGTCGGCTTTGCTCTATCATGTGATGAATGCCGACGGCGTACGCCAGGATGTCGAGTGGGAGCGGTTCAAGCAGGTGCTGGCGCAGAGCTATTCGATCAGCGGCGACGAGCTCGATGCACTGGCTGCCGCCGGCGAGCGCGCCGACAATGAGGCGATCGACCTCTATGCCTTCACCAGCGTCTTGAAGCGCCATCTCGACGCCGAGGCGCGCAAGGCTTTCATCGGCCTGATGTGGGAAATCGTCTATGCCGACGGCGAACTGCACGAACTGGAGGACAACACCGTCTGGCGCGTTGCCGAACTGATCGGCGTCGAGCGCCAGGATCGCGTCGAGGCGCGCCGCAAGGCGGCGGCCGCCGCGCCCGACGCCAGCGGAACGTCGAGCGACGAATAGGATTCCGCCTTTCCATGCCGCCCAGACCGAGCTCGAAACCAAAAGTCCTGATCGTGCTGCATCAGGAGACTTCGAGCCCCGGCCGGGTTGGCCACATGCTGCTCGAGGAAGGTTTCGACCTCGACATCCGCCGGCCGCCTCTCGGCGACAGCCTGCCGGAGACGCTGGAGGGACACGCCGGCGCCGTGGTGTTCGGCGGGCCGATGAGCGCCAATGACGAAGATGAGTTCGTCCGCCGCGAGACCAACTGGCTCAATGTTCCGCTAAAGGAGAACCGGCCCTTCCTCGGCATCTGCCTTGGCGCGCAGATGCTGGCCAATCATCTCGGCGGCAAGGTCGAGGGGCATGGCGAGGGGCTGGNCGAGATCGGCTGGTATCCGCTGAAGCCGACCGAAGCCGGCAAGAAGCTGCTGCCTTGGCCCGACATGGTCTACCAGTTTCACCGCGAAGGCTTTTCGCTGCCCAGGGATGCGACGCTGCTGGCGACGGCGGAAACCTACCCCAACCAGGCTTTTCGCTATGGCGACAATGCCTGGGGCATCCAGTTCCATGGCGAACTGACCCGGTTGATGATGCAGCGCTGGGTGGTGCGCGGCGCGCACCGTTTCGAATTGCCCGGCGCGCAGCCCGGCCGCGACCATCTCGGCGGCCGGCTGATCTGGGATATGCACCTCAAGCGCTGGCTGAGCGAATTTTTGAGCCTTATCTTCGGCAAGCCTACTGAGGGATAGAGCAAGATCCAACTACTCTGAACGGCCGAGCTTGCCCAAAGACGACTTACCTCTGGGAGGCGTGTACGATGGATCCGGGACCTTAGCCCGTTCCCGCAGATTTGGATTGCGCCCCAAACACTCCGATGGATCGAAAAACTCCGTGGCGCATTTAAGCTTCGGCTAATAACGGCCCCAGGAGAGAACCAATGAAGAAGACGCTGCTCATTTTGAGCCTACTCATTCCGCTCGCGGCATGCTCCCGCACCGAACAAGGCGCTGCCGTCGGTGGTTTGGGTGGCGCAGCTGTAGGCGCAGCAGTGGCCGGCGACCCGGTAAAAGGGGCGGTTGTTGGCGGGGCGGTCGGAGCGCTGGCCGGGGCGGTCATCGGGCACGCCAGCGAAGCCGGCCAGTGCAGATATCGCGGTCGGAACGGTCGAGTTTACGTTGCTCAGTGCCCGGACGGCTACTGATCTCAAAGACGCGTGATCTCTTTCGATCACGCGTCTTTTCGGGGTAGGATAACTGAATGGCATATAACAGCAAAAGACTGCGGGCTTTCTGGTTCGCCGTTGTCAGCGCTGTCGCGATAAACGCCGAACTTTCGACCGCGGCCTTGGCCGCACCTGTAGAAGCGAAGACGATTGCCGATCACTTCTCATCGGTAAAGTCCATGTCCGGGGACTTTGTCCAGTCGGGCCCAAGAGCGGAAAGGACCAAAGGGAAATTTTTCCTCCAGCGGCCGGGCAAGATCCGGTTCAACTATGCAGGCCAATCAGGGGTCAGCGTAATTGCAGATGGAAAATCCTTGGTGGTCTATAACAAGAAGCTCAAGACATCGCGGCTTTATGCTCTCTCGAAGACGCCGCTCAAGCTGCTCCTCGACAATCAGGTCAACTTTTCCGGCAATCGCCTCAAAAGTATCAAGGACGATGGCGCCCAGGTGATCATCAGGCTGGCCGACAAGTCGGCCTTCGGCAATTCGAATATCACTATGGTGTTTGACAGGGAATCGCTCGACCTACGCAGATGGACCCTGACTGACGAGAGGGGCCTTACCTCGACAGTCACCATATCCAACGTGAAGCAGGGCGTTCGCGCTCCTGCGGGCACCTTCACTATCGACTATGCCGCAAACCGTGAATTCAACACCAAAACGAAATAGTCGGCAGCGCCACGAACTGCCCGTGTAACACTACTCGGCGGCCGTCTCCGACGGCACCTCTGCCGGTGCCGAAGGCTCGGCCTCGGCATGCGGATTGCGCCGTGAAAACAGCGACCTGAGCGTGACGTAGAACACCGGCGTCAGGAACAGGCCGACGAAGGTGACGCCGAGCATGCCGGAGAACACCGCGGTGCCGAGCGACTGGCGCATTTCGGCGCCCGGGCCCGTCGCGATCATCAGCGGCACGACGCCGAGGATGAACGAGAAGGCGGTCATCAGGATCGGCCGCAGCCTGAGCCGGCAGGCTTCGACGGCAGCCTCGGCGGCCGACAGGCCGCGTTCCTGCGCCTGCCGCGCGAATTCGACGATGAGGATCGCGTTCTTGGCGGCAAGTCCGATCAGCACGATTAGGCCGATCTGCACGAGGATGTTGTTGTCCAGCCCTCGGAACGACACGCCGAGCAACGCCGCGAGCACGCCGAGCGGCACCACCAGCACGATGGCGAACGGCAGCACCCAGCTTTCATATTGCGCCGCCAGCGCCAGGAACACGAACAGCACCGACAGTCCGAAGATATAGACAGCGGCATTGCCGGTGTTACGCTCCTGATAGGCGAGTTCGGTCCATTCGTAGGAGGTACCGGCCGGCAACGTCTGTGCCGTGATCGCTTCCATCTTGGCAAGCGCATCGCCGGTGGAAACGCCGGGCGCGGCGTTGCCCTGCAGCGGCACCGAGACGTACATGTTGTAGCGCTGGACCAGCGCCGGGCCGGTGACGTCGCGGATCTCGATCAACGTGCCCAGCGGAACCAGCGCGCCGGTCGCCGAGCGCACCTTCAGTTTCAAGATGTCGGCGCGATCGAGGCGGAACGCCTGGTCGGCCTGCGCGCGCACCTGGTAGACGCGCCCGAAAGCGTTGAAGTCGTTGACGTAGGCGGTACCCAGATTGATCGATAGCGTCTCGAAGATGTTGGGGATCGGCACGTTCAGGATGCGCGCCTTGTCGCGATCGATCGCCAGGAAGAATTGCGGACTGGACGCGGAGAAGGTGGTGAACACGCCGGTCAGCCCCGCCGTCTTGTTGGCCTTGCCGGCAATTTCATAGGCAAGCGCCAGGATCTGCCGCATGTCGGCGCTGTTGCGCTCCTGGATCTGCAGCTTGAAGCCGCCGGCATTGCCGACGCCGCGGATCGGCGGCGGCGGCAGTGCGATAATGAAGGCTTCCTTGATGCTTTGCAGGCTGCCGAACAAATTGCCGATGACCTGGGTCGCGGACTGGCCGGCTTCCAGTCGCTCGTCAAACGGCTTGAACCTGGCGAAGATCACGCCCGCGTTGCTGGCATTGGTAAAGGTGGCACCGGAGAAGCCGGCGAAGGCGACCGCGTAGTCGACGCCCGGCGTTTTCTGGATGATCTGCGACGCCTGCTGGATGACGGCATCGGTCCGCGATAGCGAGGCGCCGTCCGGCAACTGGACGACGACGATCGCATAGCCCTGGTCGAGCGACGGAATGAAACCGCGCGGCACCGTCTGGACCATATAGACCGTGGCGTAGATGAGGGCCGCGAAAACGGCCAGCGTGGCGGCGATCGCTATCCGCGAGCCGACCAGCACGCGCACGATGCTCGAATACCAATGGGCGACCTTGTCGAAGCCGCGATTGAAGCCGTCGGCGAGCGCCCGTCCGAACCGCGCCAGGAAAAAGCGCGGCGGCGCCGCAGCAGTGTGGTGCGGCTTGAACAGCAGCGCGGCCAAGGCCGGCGAGAGCGTCAGCGAATTGAATGCCGAGATCGCCGTCGACACCGCGATGGTGATCGCAAACTGCAGGTAGAACTGCCCGGAAATGCCGGGAATGAAGGCTGTCGGCACGAACACCGCTATCAGCACCAGCGAGATCGCGATGACCGCCGTTCCGACTTCGTCCATGGTCAGATGCGACGCCGGATTGGGCGCCAGCCCGCTGGCGATATTGCGCTCGACGTTCTCGACCACGACGATCGCATCGTCGACGACGATGCCGATGGCCAGCACGAGGCCGAACAGCGTCAGCATGTTGAGGGAGAAGCCGGCGGCGTAAAGCACCGCCAGCGTGCCGATCAGCGACACGGGGATCGCCACGATCGGCACGATCGCCATCCGCCACGATTGCAGGAAGACGATGATGACGATGATGACCAGCACCATCGCCTCGAGGATCGTCTTGTAGACCTCCTGGATCGACTCGGCGACGAACTCGGTCGGATTGTAGACGATGTCGTAGCTCAACCCCTTCGGGAAGTCCTGGGAAAGCTCCTTCATCTTGTCCTGGATCTCCGCGGCTGCGGCGAGCGCATTGGTGCCTGGCCGCTGGAAGATGGCGAGCGCCACCGCCGGTTTGCCGTTGAGATAGGAGTTGGTGACGTAATCCTTGGCGCCGAGCTCGATGCGCGCCACGTCCTGCAGCTGGATCAGGCGGCCGTCTTCGGCCGATTTGACGATCACGTATCGGAAGTCGCGTGCGTCGTTGAAGCGGCCTTGCGTGGTGACCGTGTACTGGAACGCCGTGCCGGTATTGGTCGGCGGCGCGCCGATCGAGCCGCCCGACACCTGGACGTTCTGGTCGCGCAGCGCCTGCACCACATCGCCCGAGGTCATCCCCAAGGCGGACAGTTTTTCCGGATCGAGCCAGATGCGCAGCGAATATTCGCGTTCGCCAAAGATGATGAGGTCGCCAACGCCGTCCAACCTGAGCAATATGTCGCGCACCCGCGAGCGGGCGTAGTTCGAGACGTAGAGCTGGTCGTAGGTATTGTCGGGCGACAGCATGTGCACGACCATCATCAGGTCGGGCGAGCTCTTGATGGTGGTGATGCCGAGGCGGCGGACTTCTTCGGGCAGGCGCGGCTCGGCGACCGAGACGCGGTTCTGCACCAGCACCTGCGCCTGGTCGAGATCGGTGCCCAGCTTGAAGGTGATGGTCAGCGCCATCGCCCCGTCGCCGGACGAATAGGACGACATGTAAAGCATGCCCTCGACGCCGTTGATCTCCTGCTCGATCGGCGTTGCCACCGTCGCTGCCACTGTCTCGGCGTCGGCGCCCGGGTACTGGGCGCGAACGACGATGGTCGGCGGCGCGATCTCGGGATATTGCGCGATCGGCAGCTGGGTATAGGCAATCCCGCCGAGGATCAGCAGGACGATCGAAACCACCGATGCGAAGATCGGACGGTCGACGAAGAAATGGGCGAACCTCATTGCTGCAACCCGGCGGTCTCGACCTTGGGCGGCAACGTCACCATCTCGACTTTCACCTTGGTGCCGGGCCTGGCGTGCATCAGCCCATTGACGATGATCGTCTCGTCGCCGGTCAGGCCCGCGCGGATCACCCGGTAGCCGTCGAGAAGCGGGCCGGTGCGCACGGGCTTCGCCGACACCATCCCAGCCTCATCCACCAGGTACACGATGCGGCGATCCTGATCGGCGCCGACCGCCTCGTCGGGCACCAGGACGCCGCTATGCGGCAGCGACCCCGGCACGTTGATGCGCCCGAACATGCCTGGCTGGAGAACGCCGTCGGCGTTGGCAAACCTTGCACGCACCCGCATGGTGCCGGTCGCGTTGTCGATCCGGTTCTCGGCAAAATCGAGCTTGCCCTTGAATACCGCCTCCGCGCGGTCGGCGACGCGAACCACCACCTCGAGCCCGCCGGCGCCTTCCTGCATGCTGCCGCCGCGCTCCTTCGCGTCGCGGGCGTAGCTGAAATACAGGCGCTCATCGACGTCGAAATAGAAGTCGATCGGATCGCGCGTGACGATGGTCGTCAGCAAGGTGGAATCCGGCTGCACGAGGTTGCCGACCGACACCAGCCGGCGGTCGATGCGGCCGGACAAGGGCGCCTTGATCTCGGTGAACTCCAGGTTCAGGTTGGCCGTCGTCAGCGCCGCCGTCGCGCCCTGCATCTGCGCCTGCGCCGAAAGGTATTCCCGCCGGCGGTCGTCGACCGTCGCGGCCGAGATATTGCCGGTCTTGGCGAGCTCATCGGCGCGATCCAGCTGCATCTTGGAGAATTCGAGCAGGGACTTGGCGACGTCCACTTGCGATTTGGCGGCATCGTAGGCCGCCTGGTACGGACGCTGGTCGATGGTGAAGAGCAGGTCGCCTTTGTTGACCAGTGCGCCGTCCTGGAAGCTGATCTTGTCCAGATAGCCGCTGACGCGCGAACGGATGGCGACCTCGTCGACGGCTTCGAAGCGCCCGACGAACTCGTCGTCTTCGACGATTTCACGCACCACCGGCTTGGCCGCCGTCACCACCGGCAGTTGCTGGTCCTGCGCAAACGCGTTGCTGCTGAAAGCCATGCCGAGCAGGAATGCCACTGGGACGGCGGAGCGGGCCAGCCAGCCGACCGATCGGCTGGGTCGCCCGCTTGCGTCGCGATGCGATTGCCGATTCCCTGAAGTGTCCATTTGCGTCCCCGCTAGCTGGACCCGGAGGTCGGGTGGTTCTCTTCTATATTTAAGGTTTCTCGTCGAGACCAGAGCACTACAGTATTGTGCATGGCAACATAATCATTTTCCATATGGACTGAAATGTCCACCCTGTGGCTGCCCCGCCATCTGGCTAGTTCGCCCAGAACCGGCCCATCCGCTTCCGGCCCATCTCAGCCGTCATCGGCGCAGCTGATTTGGACCGAGCGCCGGATCCTGCGGCTTACTCGATCAGTTGCGGCTGTTGAGATGCCGCACCCTTCGCAGTTGCGGAAACAGCACCGCCCACAGTCCGGCGACGGCAATCGCACCGACGCCGCCGATCACCACCGCCGGCACGGTGCCGATCAGCGCCGCCATGGTGCCGGCGCGGAACTCGCCGACTTCGTTGGAGGCGCCGACGAAGACCTGGTTGACGGCGTTGACGCGGCCGCGCACCTCGTCGGGTGTCCACAGCTGGATCAGCGTCTCCCTGATATAGACGCTGAACATGTCGGTGGCGCCGAGGCCGGCAAGGGCCAGGATCGACAGCCAGGTGATGGTCGAGACGCCGAACAGCACGGTGAAGGCGCCGAACCCGGCGACGAAGCCGAGCATGATCTTGCCGGCACTGTCGCGCAGCGGATGCCCGGCAAGCCAGACCGCGACACAGATGGCGCCGATGCCGGGCGCCGAGCGCAGCAGGCCGAGGCCCCACGGGCCGAGTTCCAGAATATCGCGGGCATAGACCGGCAGCAGCGCCGAGGCACCGGACAGAAGCACGGCGAAGAGGTCGAGCGAGATGGCGCCCAGGACGACCTTCTCGCTCCAGATGTATCGGAAGCCGGCAAACAGCGTCTCCATCGTCGGCTTGTCGGTGGCGCTCTGCTGGGCCGGTTTCGGAATGGTGAAGATCAGCAGACCGGCCACCAGCATCAGCACGGAGGCAACGGCGTAAGCGGCTTCGGCCGAGACGCCATAGAGCAGGCCGCCGGCGACCGGGCCGACAATGGTCGCCGTTTGCCAGGCGGACGAGTTCCAGGCGATCGCATTGCCGAAATCTTCCGGCGGAACAAGGTTGGCGAACAGCGACGACGAGGCCGGCCCATAAAAAGCGCGCGCCAGGCCGAACATAGCCAGCACGATGAAGATCGGCAGCGGGCTGACGAGACCGCGCAGCGTGAAGTACAACAGGACAAGCGCACAACCTGCCTCGACTACGGTCGCCAGCGCCATGATCAGGCGGCGGCCGAAACGGTCGGCGACAACGCCGGTGACCAGCACCAGCAGCAGCGACGGCAGGAACTGGACGATGCCGACAATGCCGAGATCGAAGGGATCGCGCGTCAGATCATAGATCTGCCAGCCGACGGCGACGGACACGATCATGGTGGCGAAGGTGGTCAGGAAACGCGCCGCCCAATAGCTCAGGAAGGAGCGATGGCGGAAGGCGGCGTAACGCCGGTCAGGCGGTGTATGGGAATGGGATGTCATGGATGCAGGCCCCGTTGCTTGCATTGGCCGGCGGGGCACTTCCCGGAAATGGGCGCTGTTCCGGCCAATGAAACTTATCAAAGTTCGGGGCGCGTATGCGTGAAAATCGGGCCTGGATCAAGCGGTTTTCCAGCCGCTCGCCCGATTGCACGCGGACGTTACTGCCTCAGCGCGGCGGAGATGGCGTCGAGGCCGCCCTGTAATTCCGCCTCTTTCGGCCAGCCGAAACCGACGCGGAAGAAGCGCTTGGGCATATCGAACCAGTGGCCGGGACCGACATAGGTGCCGTGGTTTTCCAAGAGATTGACGTAGAAACGGTCGAGGTCGAAGTCTGGACTGACATTGAGCCTTGGAAATCCGACGACGCCGCCTTGTGGCCGCACCCAGTCGACCAGCGGCTCGCGGTCGATCCAGTCTTGCACGATGTCGCGGCGTTTCGCCATCTCGGGCAGCAGCGCGCCCAAGAAAGCGTCGCGGCGCCCCAGCATGCCGCGCGCAATGCCTTCGTCGATGACGCTGCCGCAAATGCCGATCTGCTCCTTGGCGGCGAGGAAGCGCTCCTGCAGTTCGGCATCGCTGGTGATCAGCCAGCCAATGCGGATGCCGGGAATGCCGAAGGCTTTCGACAGCGACGAGACGCTGATCGCTTTGGTGCTGAGAGAAGCCGCCGCCGGCAGGCGCTGTCCATAGGAGAGGTCGCGATAGGTCTCGTCGACCAGCAGATGGCAGCCGCTCGCTTCGGCCAGCGCAATCAGCGCGTCGAGATCGGCCCGGCCCATCATCGTGCCGGTCGGGTTGTGCGGGCAGGTGACGCTGATCAGCTTGGTGTTCGGTTGCATGCTGGCGGCGACGCGGCCGAAATCGATGGCAAAGCCTGCGTCGAAATCGAGATCGACATAGGAGATGGCGCAGCCGATCGCCTTGGGGGTCTCGATGTTGGTGGCGTAGTTCGGCCGGACGACGACAAGGTGGTCGCGCTCCGACAGAAGCGAGGTCGAAATGATGAAGAGCGCGCCCGCCGCACCGGCGGTCACCAGAACATCGTCAGGCGAAATGCCGGAATCCTGCGCCGCGATCAGCGCCCGCAACTCCTTGTCGCCGCGATGCTCGCCGTAGAACAGCGTGAGATCCGGCAGCGACAGGCCGACGTCGGAGAGTTTCTGATCGGCGATCGAGCTTTCGGAGAGATTGAACCGAATGCGATCGTAGCCGTATTCCTCCGGCGCCTCTTTCTCGATCACCATTCTGGCGTAGTTCATGGCTGCTCCCCCAAAGTCCTGACACTCAGAGGTACAAGCCATAAAAGCACGAAGCCTGCCAAGGCTCATTCGCCGGCAGGCTTCTGTTCCAGTCGTCCAAACGATTGGCTCAGGGCCGAGGCGCTGATCCCACTCAGGCCGGAACTTTGGCCTTCCGACCCTTGGCTTTGGCCGGCGCGGCCACTGCGGCCTTGCGGCCGAGGCCGATCGACTTGGCCAGCTCGGAGCGCGACGCCGCGTAGTTGGGGGCAACCATCGGATAGTCGGCCGGCAGGCCCCATTTGGTACGATAGGCTTCCGGCGTCAGGTTGAAATGGACGCCGAGATGGCGCTTCAGCGATTTGAATTTTTTGCCGTCCTCGAGGCAGATGATGTAGTCCGGCGTCACCGACCGCTTGGGATTGACGGCCGGGATCTGCGGCGCCGCCACTGGGGCCGGCGGCTGGCTGAGCCCGCCGATCGACGCCGCAACGCTGGCGATGAGATCGCTCAGGCCGGCAACGGGCAAGCGGTTCTTCTCGACGTAAGCGGACACGATATGGGCGGTAAGCTCGAGCAGGTCGATGTCCTTGTCAGAGTCGTTGCTGTCGTCGGCCAATTTATCTCTCCGTCGCTAGGGGGGTGGCGGAAACTCCCAGAGTGGTCCCAGCGGAGCCGGAAATCCGCTCTAGTCATTTGTCTTGCCGCATATGTGCGGTTGCGCCAGATGATTCCATCCGGTGCCACCGATCTAATCGCCAAATCTGCGTAACGCAATGACTTCGTATCGCGCCACACGTCATTTTGAACAACTATACTGAATTTTAATACTATCAGACGATCAGCGCCTTGTCGCGCCATAGTCGAAAACCGCCCTCGAAAGCGCGCGTATTGTCGCCGCGCCTGGATGTGCCGGGCAATTCATCCAGTCTGTCGACATTGCCGCCGCCGATGACGACATAATCCGGCTGCAGCGCCGCACGCAGCCGCCCGACGACGTCGAAAACGTATTTGCGCCATTTTTTCTTGCCGTATTTCTCCAGGCCGCGCTCGCCGACATAATCTTCGAAACTGCCGCCCTTGCGGTACGGCAGATGCGCCAGTTCCATCGGCTGGCCGACATTGTTGAGGATCATCGCCGCGCCCAGGCCGGTGCCGAGGCCGAGGAACAGCATGCGCCCGCCATCGTAGCTGCCGATCGCCTGCAGCAGCGCGTCGTTGACGACCTTGACCGGCTTGCCGAAGGCGGCAGCAAAATCGTAGCCGTCCCAGCCCTTGCCGAGGTTGGCGGGATCGAGCGAAGGCCTGTTGTGCCTGACCGGGCCGGGATAGCCCATCGAGATCACGTCATAGGCCAGCCCTTCGGCCAGCGTCTTCACCGTGGCGACCATTTGCTGCGGCGTCAGGTCCGGTCCGGAATCGGCCCGGCGCATCTCGCCGCCTGCGCTGGTGAGGATTTTCACATGCGAGCCGCCGACATCGATCGTCAGTACGATCGGTTCGGCCTTGGCCTTCGCGGGCCTGGCTGCCTTGGCTGCCTTGGCCATGTCGTTTCCTCCGCTCACTTGGCGCGTTCCCCGTTTCAGGGAAACGGGGAACGCTCCAACTCTTTGTTTTACGCAATTCCGGACGGAAAGACCGCTCGCACTTTTCGTGGAGTTGCTCAACTCGGATTGATCCAGCCGTTGGGCGGCCCGAAGCTGGCCATGGCGTCGGCAGGCCCCCAGGTCTTCGGCTCATACATATGCGGCGGCGTGGTGTCGCCGAGCACCGGGCCGACAATGCGCCAGGCAAGCTCGCTGGCATCCTGGCGGGTGAACAATTGGCCATTGCCGTTCATGGCATCGCCGATCAGCCGCTCATAGGGCGGCATGTCGCCCTTCGAATCGTCGAGCGCGGTGAGTTCGACCTGCTCGCCGACCATGTCGTCGCCGGGTGCCTTGCGTTGCGCGCCGATCGAGATCGCCACCTGCGGGTCGATGCGGAAGCGCACGTAATTGGCGTCGCTGGGCTTGATCGGATCGAAGACGTCCAGCGGCGGCCGCTTCAGCCGCACGATCACTTCGGTCACATGCACCGGCATGTTCTTGCCGGTGCGGATGAAGAAGGGCACGTCCTGCCAGCGCCAGGTGTCGACCATGAAGCGCACCGCGGCAAAGGTTTCGACCGGCGAGTTCGGCTTCACGCCGGGTTCAGCGAGATAGCCTGTGAACTGGCCGCGCACGACGTCGTCCTTGGTCAGCGTGCGGATGGCGCGCAGCACCTGCACCTTCTCGTCGATCAGATCGTCGGCCGAGCGGCCGACCGGCGGTTCCATGGCGAGCAGCAAAAGGATGTTGAGCAGATGGTTCTCGATCACGTCGCGGATAGCGCCGACATCGTCATAGAATTTGCCACGGCCTTCAACGCCGAAGTCCTCGGCCATGGTGATCTGTACGCTTTCGACGAAGTTGCGGTTCCAGATCGGCTCGAGAAAGGAATTGGCAAAGCGGAAATAGAGCAGGTTCTGGATCGCCTCCTTGCCGAGATAGTGGTCGATGCGGAAGATCGACTGCTCTTCGAACACCAGATGCAGCACGCGGTTCAGCCAGCGCGCCGATTGGAGATCGTGGCCGAACGGCTTTTCCACCATCAGCCGCGCGCCATGCGCGGTACCGGATTGCTCCAGCCCCTGGACGACGGTCTCGAACATGGTCGGCGGCACCGCCATATAGTGAAGCGGCCGCTGCGCCGAGCCGAGCGCCGTCTTCAGCTTCTCGAAGGTCGCGCCGTCGCGGTAGTCGCCGCTGACATAGCGCAGCAGACTGGCGAATTTGGCGAAGATCTTTTCGTCGATCTTGCCGAGAGCGTTGACGATGCCGTCGCGGGCCCTCGCCTGCAATTGGTTGATGTCCCAGGCATCGAAGGCGACGCCGATCACCGGCTCGGTCAGCGTCCCCTTGGCTACCATCTGGTAGAGGGCCGGAAATATCTTCTTGTGGGCAAGGTCGCCGGTTGCTCCGAAGAGCACCAGCGTGTCGGACCGTTCCGGGCTCATCTTGCGAGTCTCCCCTGCGGCCTTCACTTGCCGGCCTTCGGCTTTTCGACATGGCCGCCAAAGGCATAGCGCATGGCCGACAGCAGCTTGTCGGCGAATTCGGATTCGCCCTGCGAGGAGAAGCGGTCGAACAAAGCCGAGGACAGAACCGGCGCCGGCACGCCGGTGTCGATCGCCGCCTTCAGCGTCCAGCGGCCTTCACCGGAATCGGAGACGCGGCCGCCGAACTGGGCCAATGCCGGGTCGCTCTTCAGAGCGCCGGCGGTGAGGTCGAGCAGCCAGGAGCCGATCACACTGCCATGGCGCCAGACCTCGGCCACCTGCGGCAGGTCGATGTCGAACTGATAGTATTGCGGGTTTTCCAAAGGGCTGGTCTCGGCGTCGGCAGTGCGCTGTCTTTTGCCGGCATTGGCCGATTTCAGGATGTTCATGCCTTCGGCGTAGGCGGCCATGACGCCATATTCGATGCCGTTGTGGATCATCTTGACGAAATGGCCGGCGCCGCTCGGTCCGCAATGCAGGTAGCCAAAGGGTGCGGTCCCGCCCGCCTTGTCGGGCGTGGCGCCGGCATCGGCGCCGGGCGCCAGCGTGGCGAAGATCGGATCGAGGTGTTTGACCGCCGTATCGGGGCCGCCGATCATCAGGCAGTAGCCGCGCTCCAGGCCCCAAACGCCGCCGCTGGTGCCGACATCGACATAGTGCAGGCCCTTGGCCGCAAGCTCGGCCGCCTGGTCGACAGCGTCGTGATAATAGGAATTGCCGCCGTCGATAATGATGTCGCCGGGCTCCATCAATGCTGCCACCTGGTCGGCGATCTTGCCGGTGATCGCCGCCGGCAGCATCAGCCAGGCGCTGCGCGGCTTGGAAAGCTTGCCGACGAACTCCTCCATCGATGCGGCGCCGATGGCGCCATCGGCAACCAGGGCGGCAACGCTTGCCGGGTTGATGTCGTAGACGACGCATTGATGGCCGTCGCGCATCAGGCGGCGCACCATGTTGGCGCCCATCCTGCCCAGTCCCATCATTCCGATCTGCATGGTGTTGTCCTAGTCGCTTGAGGAAAGAAATTGCTGGCGAGTTAGTTCTCAATGCCGACGGTGAAGTCGACATTCTCCCAACGGTCGCCGTCGGGCCAGAAAAAAGTGAAGACGATCGTATTACCTCGCGGAATATCGGTCACCGGCAGATCCGCCATATGGACGCCAAAGACATTCACGGACGTGTTGATTTCATGGCTGGTCTGCCACTGGTCGCCGCTCCAGCGGATCAGTGCCGGCTGCAGCAGTTCAACCCGCAGCGTCTTGCCGGCTTCCATGGTGCGCAGCCTGTTGTTGAAGCGCCATATCCTCAGCGGCGAGCCGGTCTTGTCCCTGACATAGCGCTTGACGCCTTGCGGCGGCATGTCGAAGACGGCGCCGTCGCGGAGCGAGCGCAACAGCTTGATGTGTTCCGAATGCGCCCAGACCAGCGGCATGGCGCTGCCCGACGGCTTGCCCAGCCACAATTCGCGCTCCGGTATGTCGGCGCCGTCCCAGACCTGTTCCGGCAGCAGACCGCCCACACCAGCCGAAGCCTCGAATGTCCTGAGCAGGCTTGCCGCCTTGTCCTTGTTACCGGCGGCCAGCTCGTAGTGGGCGCGTTCGCCGGCCAGCAACGGCCAGGGTCGGCCCTGGCCGTTGCCGTCGAAGGGGGCGCCGTCGGCGTGTTCGCCATAACCGTCGCTGGTGTAGCGGTACCATAGAGGCCCTTGCGGCAGGTCGCAGCGCAGTTGCGCGTCGATGATCTTTACCGTGCCGACGATGCGCGGATCGTCCGCGGCCCTGAGGCCGAAGCGGACTAGCGCCAGCGCGTCCGGGCTGACAATCGCTTCGGCCGGCTTGTCGGTATCGCCCGGCGGACGGTTCTTGATCGGTACGAAGCCGTCCTTCGGCGATGCGGCGCCTGAACCGTCGGCCGGCGCGATGCGGATGTAGTAGCCGTCGACGCCAGCCTCGTGGCACTCCGGTGTGCCGCTGACATAGGTCCAGCGCTCGATCTGGTCGTTCCAGCAATCCGCGACCTCGCGCAAATAGTTAGCCGGCTCCGGTTTGCCGTCAACGTCGAACAGATCGGCGGCGCCAAGCAGTGCCGATATTTCGACGGCGAGCGTGAATGGGCTGTAGCCGGCATCCTCTTCCCAGCGGTCCTGCCCGGTGACGGGACCATTGCGCACGACATAGGACGCTGCTTTCTCGACCATCGGCATGAAGGCGGCGAGCTTGGCGCGCGGCAGGTGGCCGGCGCGGTGCAGCGCATCGGCAAGCAGCAGTGGGAAGGCGCATTCGTCCATCTGGATGCCCGGCCAATAGAGCGAGCCGTCGAGCCACACATTTTGTGGCCAGTGGCCGTCCGGCTGCTGGATGGAACGGAGATAGGCGAGGATCTCAAGCGCCTGCGCCGGATCGCCGGCGGCGAGCAAGCCGCCCGCGGTTTCCACAAGGTCGCGCGGCCAGACCAGATGATAGCCGCCAAGGTCGTCGTCGCCCTTGCTCGCTCCCCACGGGATCGACAGGCTGGCAACGGCCGCGCCGGGCCTCGCCAGCGACAGGTGCGTCGCCAGCACCGCTGTGCTGACGCGGTAGGTGTTGAGGCCGGATGCATCATGGTGGTCGAGCGGCGTCAGGCCTGCCTGCCATTTCCGCCATTTCGCGACATAGGCCTTTGCCGCCGGCTCAAACCCGCGTTTCAGGCTGGCGGCGGCGTTTTCGGCCGCTTCATCCGGCGTTGCCCCAAACCCAAGCGCAAGCAAGGCTTTGCTGTTGCGTAAGGAAAAGCCGATCTCGCCGGTCAGCGCGACATTGCCGTCCTCCGCCCTTTGGCAGGTCGGATCGAGCCGGCCGGCGCGGCTGAGTTGCTGCCAGCCGTCGGAAAAGCCTGCATAGCCGGCCGAGCAGTCGCCCCAGGGCAGCGAGGAGGCAAGCGCCAGGCAGACGCCGCGCCCGGACGCAAACAGCATCGGCTTGCCCTTGTGCTCGCCGATCCAGGCGGTGTTGCCCATGCCGGCATTGACCAGATGCGGCGCCAGCAGGGCGTAGACGCGGTAGTCCGTGGCCACGCCCTCGAGTGCCGTGAAGCTGATTTCCTGCAGCAGGGCCGGGCGCGCCGCATCCGCCAGGATGCGCTTTTCGATCCGGTAACGCGCCGTCGCGTTGACCAGCCGGTAGGCGGGCACGCCATCCTCGAATGTCTCGATGGCATGCGTGGCGTCGCGCTTCTCCTCGGAGAACCAGCCGCCGGGGCCGGTGACCAGCAGTCCCATGTCGCGCGTGCAGGCGCTGTCGAGACCAGGATAATAGACTTCGTTGACGATGCCATGGCTGAGCGTGAACCAGACGCGGCTCGCCGGCGAAAGCGCGGCACCTACGCCGCTCTTGGCGCTTGACGTCCAGCGCGCCGGAATTCCGGGGGCGCCCATTCTTTTGGGTGCACTGGGGGGAAGGGTCGGCGGCATCGCTGCCATGCATGGTCTCCTGGACCCTTCCCTAGACCAGCACGCGAAGGCTTTTCAACCGCCGCACCTGAAGTTGATCGTCCAAGCGTGATCGATCGCAGTTGACAAGCGGGCGTATCTGAATTTGTCTGACAATAGATAAAAAACAGGCAGACAACGCCAAAACCATCTGCAACAGTCGGCGGGGCCGACAATCCATGGGAGGATTATGACATGAAGACACTGCTCGTCCTGAGCGCTCTGGCGGCGATGCTCGCCTCGGGCACGGCGCTTGCCGACACCAGCGGCAAGAAGATCGCCTTCTCCAACAATTACGCCGGCAATTCGTGGCGCCAGGCGATGCTCGACAGCTACGGCATCGTCACCAAGAAGGCGGTGGAGGATAAGATCGTCGGCGCCGCCGACATCTTCACCACCGCCGACAAGGAAGTGCCGACCCAGGCTGCCCAGGTGCAGAACCTGATCCTGCAGGGTTATGACGCCATCGTCATCAATGCCGCATCGCCGGATGCGCTGAACGGCGCCATCAAGCAGGCCTGCGATGCCGGCATCGTCGTCGTCTCCTTCGACGGGACGGTCACCGAACCTTGCGCCTACCGCGTCGTCGTCGACTTCAAGGACATGGGCAAGCAGGAAGTCGAGCAGATGGCCAAATTCCAGCCCAAGGGCGGCAATCTCCTGGAAATCCGCGGTCTTGCCGGCACCTCGATCGACGATGCCATCCATGCCGGCATCCTCGAAGGCGTCGCCGCCCATCCCGAGTTCAAGATCGTCGGTTCGGTGACCGGCGACTGGGACCAGACGACGGCGCAGAAGGCGGTCGCGACGATCCTGCCTTCGTTGCCCGACATCGTCGGCATCGTCGACCAGGGCGGTGACGGTTATGGCGCGGCACAAGCCTTTGCCGCCGCAGGCAAGCCGCGTCCGACCATCATCATGGGCAACCGCCAGGACGAGCTTAAATGGTGGAAGGAGCAGAAGGACAAGGATGGCTACCAGACCTGGTCGGCCTCGATCGCGCCCGGCGTGTCGTCGCTGGCCTTCTGGGTGGCGCAGCAGGTGCTCGACGGCCGCACCGACATTCCGCATGACCTTTTGGTGCCGTATCTCGCCTTTACCCAGGACAATTTCGAGACCGAGCTGCCGAAAATCAAGGAGGGCGGCGTCGCCACCCACGAATACAGTCAGGAAGACGCAATCGCGGCGATCAAAGCCAATATCAAGTGATGCATTGCATTCATTGCCAGCGGCATGACCGACCGGATATCGTTGAGCATGCCTGAGGCCAATACGGACATCATCAGACTGGGCGGCGCCGAAAAACATTTCGGCGCCGCCCATTTGGACATCATCAGGCTTAACGGCGCCGAAAAACATTTCGGCGCCGTTCGGGCGCTTAACGGCGTCGACTTCCATGTTGTATCAGGCGAATGCGTCGGGCTGGTCGGCCACAACGGAGCCGGCAAATCGACGCTGATGCATATGGTGGCCGGTACGCTGCAGCCCGATGGCGGTGAGATCGCGGTGCGTGGCAATGCCGAAACCGACTACTCGGTGGCGCGCGCGCTGAAACTCGGCATACGCTGCGTGTTCCAGGAACTGTCGCTCTGCCCTAACCTCAGTATCGCGGAGAATACGCGCATCAACCATCCGGCGCTCACCGGCTTCGGCTGGCGACGCAAGGCGGCTGCTCTCATTGCCGCCAAGCTGGACGAAATCTTTCCGGATCACGGCATCTCGGCGGACGACATTGCCGGCGATCTCTCCATCGGCCGGCGGCAGATGGTCGAGGTGGCGCGCGCCTTCACGGTGACGCGCGATCCGCTCGACCTGGTCATTCTCGACGAGCCGACCTCTTCGCTGGACGCGCATACTGCGGGCCAGCTGCTTGCCTTCGTGCGCCGTTTCGTCGCCACCGGGGGCAGCTGCATCCTGATCTCGCATGTGCTGGGCGAGGTGCTGCAGAATGCTGACCGCATCGTGGTGATGCGCGACGGCAAGGTGGTCGCCACGGACGTTGCAAAAGCGTTCGACCGCGACCGGCTGGTGGCCACCATGGGTGGCGCGGAAGCGCGCGAGAAGATCGCGGCGGAGATCGCCGCCAGGCCGGCGGGTGGCCTGGTCAGGGTGCGGGCGCGGCCCGAGCGGCAGCAGGACGGCAAGGAGCTTGTCGCCCGCGCCGGCGAGATCATCGGGCTTGCCGGGCTTGCCGGCCATGGCCAGACCGACCTGTTGCTGGCGATCTTTGCCGCCGCGACGCGTAGAAGGCTTGATATCGAGGTGACCGCCCCGGTGGCGCTGGTGGCCGGAGACCGCCAATCGGACGGCATTTTCCCGCAATGGTCTATTGCCGAAAACATCGGCATCCGCTCGCTGGCGCAGCTGCGCAAAGGGCTGCTGATCTCGCCGCAGCGCGAGGCCGAGCTTGCCGAGTTCTGGAAGCAGAAGATTGGCATCCGCACGCCTGATATGACCAACAACATCTTCTCGCTGTCCGGCGGCAACCAGCAGAAGGCGCTGTTTGCCCGCGCACTGGGTTCCGATGCGCAGATCGTGCTGATGGACGATCCGATGCGCGGCGTGGACATCGGCACCAAGCTCGAGGTCTACGATCTCTTGCGCGAGGAGGCGGCCAAGGGCCGGACCTTCCTCTGGTACACCACCGAGACCGAAGAGCTCGACAATTGCGACCACATCCATGTCTTCAAGAACGGCCGCATCGTCGCCAATCTCACGCGCGACGAGCTGACCGAGGAAAAGATCATCCAGTCCTCATTCGGCGACGCGGCCTGAGATGACGGCAGTCGCTCCCGGCCCTACGTCCTCGCCGCGCAGCAGCGCGGCCCGCGCGCGCCTGCTGCGCAGCCTGTTGCCGGCGCTGTCGCTGGCGCTGGTGGTTATCGCCATCGCCTGGCTCAACCCACGCGCCATCAGCTATTTCGGCTTCAGCTTGATGTTGAACCTCGCTATTCCGATCGCGCTGGCGACGATCGCCCAGATGTTCGTCATCGCCGGCAATGAGCTCGATCTGTCGATCGGCACCTTTGTCGGCTTTGTCGGCTGCGTCACCGCGACCTGGCTGAAGGACGCGCCGCTGCTCGGCGTGATCATCCTGCTCGGCTCCATAGGCGTTTATGCGCTGCTCGGCGCACTGATCCATCTGCGCAATCTGCCGTCGATCGTGGTGACGCTGGGCATGAGCTTCGTCTGGCAGGGACTTGCCATTCTGGTGCTGCCCAAGCCCGGTGGCAAGGCGCCGGACTGGCTCTTGTCGCTGATGGCCTTCAAGCCGCCCTTCATTCCGTTCCCTATCATCGCCGCGCTGGCGATCGCAGCGGTGGTGCATTTTGGGCTGATGCGCACCTCCTATGGCGTCATCCTGCGGGGATCCGGCGGCAATCCGGCGGCGCTCAGGCGCGCTGGCTGGTCGCTGCTTCGAACCAAGATCGTGCTGTTTGCGCTGACCGGCCTATTCGGCGTTCTGTCCGGCATGGCGCTGATCGGCATCACCACCTCGGCCGACGCCAATATCGGCAATGGCTACACGCTGCTGGCGATCGCCGGCGTCATTCTCGGCGGCGGCGAGTTCGTCGGCGGCCGGGTGTCGCCGATCGGCGCCGTGCTCGGCGCGCTGACACTGGCGCTGGCGGCATCGCCTCTGCTCACCTTCATGCACATCCCGCCGGATTGGCAGGTCGCGGCCAACGGCGCCATCCTGATCATCGTGCTGGCAGCCCGCGTCCTGATCAGCCGCAGGGAGAGGTAGCGATGACATTGGTTAAATCGCTTGTCGCCAAACCCTGGATCTGGTCGTTTATCGGCGCGATGTTCGTCTGGCTGGCGACCATCGCTTTCACCGGCGGCTATGGCGGCGGCGGCATGATCACGGCGGCACTTTCGCTTGCCGTGTTCACCGTCATCGTCGGCGTCGGCCAAATGTTCGTCATCACGCTCGGGCCAGGCAATGTCGACCTGTCGCTGCCGGCCAATATCGGGCTCGCCAGCGCCGTCGCCATGAAGGTCATGGGCGGCAGCGATTCCATGATCGTGGTCGGGCTGCTCGCCGCGCTCGCCTGCGGCGCTGCCATCGGTGCCGTCAACTATCTCCTGATCTGGGCGCTGAGGATCCCGCCGATCATCGCCACTCTGTCGGCCAGTTTCATCATCCAGTCGATCGACATCAGCTATGGGCGTGGCCTGCAGATCAAGCCGCCGCCCGGCTTTGCCGATTTTGCCAACTGGCAAATCCTGGGCATTCCAGTGCTGGCGATCCTTACCGTATTGTTCACCATCGGTGCGGCCATCGCCTTGCAGCGCATGATCTATGGCCGCTCGGTGCTGGCGATCGGCCAGAACATCCGCGCCGCGTGGCTTGCCGGCGTCAATGTCGGCCGCACCCGCTTCCTCACTTACACGCTGTCGGGCGCGCTCGGCGGCATGGACGGGGCGCTGCTCGCCGGCTATTTCCGCGGCGCCAATGTCGATATCGGCAACGAGTACCTGCTGGCCTCGATCGCCGTCGTCGTCATCGGCGGCACCTCGGTCGCCGGCGGCAAGGCCAATGTTCCCGGTGTCTGGGGCGCGGCGCTGTTCCTGGTGCTGCTTCTGACCATGCTCAACACGTTCGGCGTCAGTGCCGGCGTTCGGCTGTTGCTGACCGGGCTGATCATCGTCGGCGTCATCACCGTAGCCGGTGGCGAGAAGGCGGTACGCTAGCGCTGGCTCCTGTCAGCGATGCTGCCAAATTTGACCATGTGGACAAAAGTCCGCACCCGTTCCATAGTTCCGCGTCTGATTTCGGAACAGCCGGCTCGACACGGCTGTCAAACAGAGGGGCACTAGATGGAAAACCGGAAAAACAAATCGCAATCGACCGGCCTGTCGCGGCGCGACGTGCTGGAACTCGGCGCACTTGGCCTGGCCGCAGCCATGCTGCCGGGTGCAGCCTTCGCCAAGGACAAGAAGCTGAAGGTGGCGGCGATCTTCGCCACGCCGATCGAGGAGCCGTGGGACAACCAGATTCACGTCGCCCTGCAGAAGGCCGAGAAGGAACTCGGCATCGAATACAAATGGTCGGAAAAGGTGCAGACCGCCGATTTCAGCCGCGTCATGCGCGAATATGCGCAAGGCGGGTACCAGCTGGTGCTGGGCGACGCCTTCGCCGCCGAGCGTGAATCGCGCCGCACGGCAAAGCAGTTCCCGAAGACGGCATGGCTGTTCGGCTCGGGCGCCGGCCCGGCCGAGCCCAATTTCGGCGTCTTCGACAACTGGATCCACGAGCCGGCCTATCTCTCCGGCATGATCGCCGGCAAGATGTCGAAGTCGGGCACGATCGGCGCGGTGGCGGCCATGGGCATTCCGGAAGTGAACCGGCTGGTCAACGCCTTCTTTGCCGGCGCCAAGGAGGTCAATCCCAACATCAAGAAGAAGGTCGCCTTCATTGGCTCGTTCTTCGATCCGCCCAAGGCCAAGGAAGCGGCGGTCGCCCAGATCGATGCCGGCGTCGATGTCATCTATGCCGAGCGCTTCGGCGTCATCGAGGCGGCGGTGGACAAGAAGATCCTCGCCATCTCCAACATGTCCGACCAGTCGAGCCTCGGCCCCGACACGGTCATAACCGGGCCGGTCTGGGACATGTACCCGACGGTCGAGCAGGCGATCAAGCTGGTCAAGGCCGGTGTCTTCACCGCGCAGGATTATGGCGATTTCTCGCGCATGGCCAAGGGCGGGTCGTTCCTGGCGCCCTACCATAAGTTCGACAAGATGCTGCCGGCGGATGTGAAGGATCTGGTCGAGAAGAAGAAGGCCGAGATCCTGGAAGGCAATTTCCGGGTGGATGTGGATGAGAACACGCCGGTTTCGGATTAGCTCGGCGTACCCCTCCCCCTTGAGGGGAGGGTGGCCCGCAGGGCCGGGTGGGGGTGGTGCACCGCTACCCCCCCCCCCCCCCCCCCCCCCCCCNCCCCTCCCCCTTGAGGGGAGGGTGGCCCGCAGGGCCGGGTGGGGTCCTCCGCGAAGTGCTCCATCCTGCTAAGTCATAGGTTGAGGCAGTTGAGGTGACCCCACCCGCCTCGCTTCGCTCGGCACCCTCCCCTCAAGGGGGAGGGGTATCTCCGCAGGAGCATCCTTGTCCGCCCCTCTCATCGAAATGCGCGGCATCACCAAGAGCTTCGGCGCCGTCAAGGCGAATGAGGCTGTCGATCTAAGCGTCGCCCCAGGTGAGATCCTCGGCCTGCTGGGCGAAAACGGCGCCGGCAAGACGACGCTGATGAATGTGCTGTTCGGCGCCTATGCGCCGGATGCCGGCGAAATTCTTATCCAGGGCAAGACCGTGCGGATCACCAGTTCGGCCGATGCGCTGGCCGCCGGCATCGGCATGGTGCACCAGCATTTTCATTTGGCGCCAAGGCTGACGGTCCTGGAAAACCTTCTGATTGGCATTCCGGGCAAATCCGGCCGCATCGACCGCGCCGGCGGACTTGCCCGGTTGTCCGACATCAGCCGTCGGCATGGGCTGACGCTGGACCCCAACCTGCCTGTCTCCGCGCTGTCGGTCGGCGAGCAGCAGCGGCTCGAAATCGTCAAGGCGCTGTTTCGCGGCGCCAGGCTGTTAATCCTCGACGAGCCGACGGCGGTGTTGGCGCCGAGCGAGGTCGACGGGCTGTTTTCGGCGCTGCGCTCGATGGCGGCGCAGGGGCTCGGCATCATCTTCATCTCGCATAAATTGAACGAGGTGCGGGCGCTCACCCATCGCTGCACCGTGTTGCGGCACGGCCGCGTCGCCGGCCGTGTCGACGATCCGGCGAACACGACATCGGCAGAAATGGCGCAGCTGATGTGCGGCCATGAGATCGTGCCGCCGGCAAGAGGACCTTCGACCCCAGGCGCGGCGGTGCTGACGCTCGACGGTATTTCCACCTCACGGCATTCGGGGACGCCGCTGCGCGATGTATCGCTTGCCGTTCGCGCGGGCGAAATCCTCGGCATTGCCGGGGTCTCCGGCAATGGCCAGCGGGCGCTGGCCGAGGTGATTTCCGGCACGCGCGCGCCCGACGCCGGCGCGATGACGATAGCCGGCAAACCTGTTACGCGGTTCTCGCCGCGCGAGGTGCAGGCGCTCGGCCTTGGCCGCATCCCGGAAGACCGTATGACGACCGGGCTGGTCACCAATCTGCCGCTCGCCGATTCCATGGTGTTGCCGCGCATTGGTACTGCGGCTTTCAGCAGCCGGGGCCTGCTCAAGCCAGATGCGATCCGCGCCTTCGCCGAAGAACAGATCAAGGCCTATGACATCAGGTGCCCCGGGCCGATGACCCGCGCCGGCGCGCTGTCGGGCGGCAATCTGCAGAAGGCGCTGCTGGCGCGCGAACTGGCTTTCGACCCGAAGGTGCTGATCGTCTCGCAGCCGACGCGCGGCCTCGACATCGGTGCCGCCCGCTTCATCCACGAAAAATTCCTCGACATGCGTGCCAAGGGCTGCGGGATGATCGTCATCGGCGAGGATCTCGAAGAGCTGCTGGTGCTCTGCGACCGCATCGCGGTGATGTATGAGGGCCGCATCGCCGGCACGCTGGACAGCGCCGATGCGACCATCGCGCGGCTTGGGCTGCTGATGACCGGGGCGGAGGGCAGAGCCTAGATGGACTTTCTCGCTCGGTTCCTCGCAGAAACTTCAAATAATACTGCCCGCTTTTGGCTGACTTTAAGCGTCAGCGCTGCCCCTCACCTGCCTGCCGGCATCCTCTCCCCGTATAGAGACGGGGAGAGGGGCTCTCACCCATGGTTTCGCCAATCGCCACAGCTGCAAGAGGGGAGTTGCCATAGGGCCCAGATCCCTTCTCCCCGTGTCTATACGGGGAGAAGGTGCCGGCAGGCGGATGAGGGGCGGCGGGACCGTCTGGGCGGCGGAGGGGCATAGCTGATGTTCCGCCTCGAAGCCCGCAGTTCCACCCCCGCCTGGTTCAATCTCGCTTTGCCGCTGCTGGCCATCGGCGCAGCGCTGGTCCTGTGCAGCGGCCTCATCGCGCTGGCCGGCGCCGGCGTGCTTGAGGCCTATGGCGTGATGCTGTCGGCCTCGTTCGGCGACAGCTATGCCATCACCGAAACGCTGGTGCGCGCCGCCCCGATGATCTTCACCGGGCTGGCTGTGGCCGTCGCCTTCCGGGCCAAATTCTGGAACATCGGCGCCGAGGGCCAATTGCTGGCCGGCGCCGTGGCCAGCTGCTTCGTCGGAGCCATCCCAATGCCGGGCGCGCTGGCGATCCTGTCGATGGCGCTGGCGGGCGCTGCTGCCGGTGCCGCGGTAGCGCTGGTGCCCGCGACGCTCAGGGTCAAATTCAAGGTGGACGACGTCGTCAGCTCGCTGCTGCTCAATTCGGTCATCTACTATGCGCTGATGGCGCTGATCGAGGGGCCGTGGAAGGACTCGTTCAGCGGCTATCCGATCTCGCCGCCGATCGAGGATTCGGCGAATTTCCCGGTGCTGCTCGAAGGCACAAGGCTGCATCTGGGTGTCATCGCCGCGTTGATCGCGGCACCGTTGATCTGGTTCCTGATCGTGCGGACCACGCTCGGCTTCCGGATCAGGGTCACCGGCGAAAGCCCGGAAGCCGCCCGCTATGGCGGCATCCACGTCGAGCGGGTCCTGATTTCGACGGCGCTGCTGTCGGGCGCGCTGGCCGGGCTTGCCGGCGTAGGCGAGGTCGGCGGCGTGCATTTCCAGGTGATGAGCGACATTTCGCCGGGCTACGGCTATTCCGGCATCGTCGTTGCCATGCTGGCCAGGATCAATCCGCTCGGCGTCGTACCGGCGGCGATCTTCCTGGCCGCCGTGATGACCGGCGCCGAAGCGATGTCGCGCGCCACCGGCGTGCCCGCCTTCCTCAGCGATGTCATCCAGGGTACGGCACTGCTCGCCATGCTGGTGGCACTGCTGTTCACGGCCTATCGCATCCGCCGCGTCGGAGCCGCCTTATGAGCGCGGTGTTCGAACAGATTTTTCAGGTCGGCTTCCTCGCCGCCATTATCCGCATCGCCACGCCGCTGGCATTTGCCACGCTGGGCGAGATGTTCTCCGAGCGGGCCGGCGTGCTCAATCTCGGTATCGAAGGCATCATGCTGCTCTGCGCGATGACCGGCTTCACCGCCGCCAGCCTCAGCGGCAGCCTGTGGCTCGGGGTGCTGGCCGCGGTGTTGACCGGCATGGCGATGAGCGCGCTGCATGCGCTGTTCACGGTGGCGCTCGGCCTCAGCCAGCATGTCTGCGGCATCGGCGTTACTTTGTTCTCGTCCGGCCTTGCCTATTTCCTCTACCGTCTGACCTTCGGCCAGCAATCGGTGCCGCCCAGCATCAAGGGTTTTCAGACGGTGCCGATCCCGCTGCTGTCGGATATTCCGGTTCTGGGGTCAGCGGTTTTCAACCAGTTTGCGCTGGTCTACTTGGCAATCATTGCCATCCCGGTCGCTGCTTTCGTGCTCTACCGCACGCCTTGGGGGCTGTCGGTGCGGATGGTCGGCGAGAACCCGCGCGCCGCTGATTCCGCTGGGGTCAGCGTCATCGCCACGCGCTTCCAGGCGGTCATCCTCGGCGGTGCGCTGATGGGGCTTGCGGGCGCCTTCCTCACCATGGCCCAGTTCAACGCCTTCACCTTTGGTGTAGTGTCGGGCCGTGGCTGGGTGGCGATCGCGCTGGTCGTGTTCGGCCGCTGGGACCCGTGGCGCTCTGCGGGCGCGGCGCTGCTGTTCGCCTTCGTCGATGCGCTGCAATTGCGCATGCAGGCGAGCGGCCTCGGGCATATTCCCTATGAGGCGTTCTTGATGCTGCCCTTCATTTTCACCATCGTCGCGATGGCCGTGATGTCACGCAACGCGGTTGCGCCGTCGGCGCTGCTGAAGCCGTTTCGACGAGAAGAGCGGTAAGGCGAGTAGGACTTGGCGCCCTTCCTCTCGGGGGAAGAGGTGGCGCTGCGAAGCAGCGACGGAGCGGGGAACCACCTCGCCACTGTTGCCAACGGGTGCGCATGAATCTTCCTTGCGCCAAGGGTCGACCCCCACTCGCTCGACACCTCTCCCCCGATCGACGGGGGAGAGGAAGGGCGCCAAGCCTGGGATACTCACATCGCCGTAAAACCATTATCGACAAACAGATGCGTGCCATTGACGAAGCTGGACTCATCGCTGGCGAGGTACAGCGCTGCCTTGGCCACTTCCTCCGGCTCACCGATGCGGCCCTGCTGTGCGGTCAATGCGGCGTCCGACACGTCGACGCCGAGCTTGCCGAGATCGGCGACCTCGCGCAGGCCGTGCGGCGTGCGGATGAAGCCGGGACAGACGGCGTTGCAGCGTATGTTGCGGTCGCGGAATTCGACTGCGATGGCGCGCGCGAACATGTGGCAGGCGCCCTTGGTGGTGTCGTAGAGCACCTCCATGGGTGTGGCCGCCACAGCCGAGATCGACGAGGTGCAGACGATCGAACCGCCACCGGCAGCGATCATGCCCGGGAGCACGGCGCGCGTCATCAGGAACATCGAGCGGACATTGACCGCATGCAGCCAGTCCCATTCCTGCACTGTCGTCTCCAGGAACGGCTTTATCACGATGGTGCCAGCATGGTTGAACAACACCGTGGCCGGGCCGAGCCTGGCAGTCGCCGCCTTCACTGCGGCCTCGACCTGCGCCTCGTCCGAGACGTCGGCCACCCAGTGTTCGGCGATATGTCCCCGCGCGCGTATCGCCGCCGCAGTGGCTGCCGCCGCCTCGCCATTGCGGTCGATGATCGCCACCTTGGCGCCTTCGGCGGCGAACAATTCCGAGGCCGCTCCGCCCATTCCGGTCGCGCCGCCCGAGATGATTGCAGTCTTGCCGGCTAGTCTTGTACCCATGTTCTGTTCCCCGTTCCCGATCGAAATGATCCGCATTTACGCCGGAATGGCGATGCTATCGCCTATGCAGATGTCGGCCAAGCTTGTCGCTCGCTTGTCGCCAACAGGGGTCTCCCAGCAATCCCAAACCAAATAATAAGGAATACTGAGAAAATCGTTCTACATATCGCCAAAAAATAGCACTCGACAAAGTCTACTGATTTTATAGATTAATCCGCAAGACGGAGGTCGATATGTCCTATATCCAGAACGCCGAGACGGACCGCACCAGCCAGAGGCTGGCCAATAGCCAGGCTTTCCGCCCGGCCTATGCCGGCGCTTTCGCCTATCTCGTCTTTGCCCTTGCGTTCGTGTTCACCGGGGCAGTCGTGCTCGGCTTGATTCCCTGACCGATCAGGCCGAAAGGGTGGCGACCTAGCGCTTTCAGTGAGTGACCGGAGTTGATGAACCGAACGCGGACGCGCTTTGGCGCTGATGCTTGTTTTTACGCATGTCGTCGTCTCAAAACCGGGGGCGACATACATCCAACGTGATGGAGGAGATGGCAATGCCGATCGAGTTCACGCATGTTCCCGGTAAAACGCACGCCGCCGATGCCGGTTCGGCCGTACCGTTCTTCTATGATTTCGTCGAGACGGCGACCAAGCTGTCGCTGATCGAGGATTCCGGCTTCCAGAACATCGTCGTCGACGACCCGGCCGGGCTGTTGACCAATATGGACATCGCCGCCCAGGCGCTGGACCGCACCTCGTCGCTGGAAGTGGTGCTGACGCACTGGGCCGGCGTGATCGCGCCAGCCGTTGCGGCGCGGCAACTGGCGGCGCTCGACGCCAGGAGCGGCGGCCGGCTGGCGCTGAGGATGCTGAGCGAGCCGCTGGATGACGACGATGCCGAGATGCGTCCGGTCGGCCACACCGTGGTCTGGCAGCGCATCGACGAATATCTGGTGCTGCTGAAGCGGCTGTGGTCGAACGACCGGCCCTTCGACCATGAAGGTGCATTCTACAGCATCAAGGGTGGCTTTGTGCCGCGCAAGGGGCCGCATGGCGTCGACGTGATCATCCGCATGGGTGGCCAGTCCGGCACCGCGCTCAAGGTCGCCGGCCGCCATGCCGACGTGTTTGAACTCACGGCTGGTTCGCTCGACGAGATCCGCCAGCTGATGGAACGGGCGCGCAGCGCCGCCGCCGAGCATGGCCGCGCCGGCAAGCTGCGTTTTGCGCTTCCGGTCCGGGTCCGCTCGGAGGGTGGCGCCTCTACCGTCGGCCACAAGGCGGTCGAACTTTCCGGACCACCGGCGCAGATCGCCCTGTCGCTGCTGCCCTATGCGGCGCTGGGCATCAGCGAGTTCATGATCGTCGGTGTCGACCGGCCGCGCGAGATCGCCAGCGTCGGCCGCGAGACGATCGCGCTCTTGCGCAACTCGCTGGCACGCCGGGAGGCGGAGGTGCCGCAGCCCGGCGCGTTTGCCTCGCGGGGCGGGTCGGATATTCACGCAGGGTGAATTTGCGGGTGGAATGAACGCTATTTCGTAGCGTTCCTTCACACCCCCCTCTGCCCTGCCGGGCATCTCCCCCGCAAGGGGGGAGATTGGCAGCTTCGAGGTATCGCTCAGCTCTTCGACGTTGGAGAGTGGCGAAAGCGGTTGAGCACTTGATCTCCCTCCTTGCGGGGGAGATGGCCGGCAGGCCAGAGGGGGGTGCTGCCCCTCCAGCGTCAATGGTTCCCAACGCCTTCGCTTTGGTAATCTAACCAGCTTTCCCACTCGACCGCTCCAGCGCCTCCAGCACCGCGCCAGATTCCGTCAGCGCACCAAACACCCCGTCCTCCACCGTCACCATATGCAGCGCCGCGTCATGCGCGTATTGGTCGCCGCTGGCGCAGGCGTCGGCGATGGTCAGGCACTGGAAATTGAGGTCGCAGGCCTCGCGCAGCGTCGTGTGCACGCAGACATCGGTCGTGCAGCCGGAAAAGATCAGATGGGTGATGCCGCGTGCGCGCAGCACAAGTTCCAGGTCGGTGTAGGTGAAGGCGCTGTTGCAGGTCTTGTCGACGATGATGTCGTGCGGCGCGACGTCGATGTCGGCGACGATCTGAAAGCCGGGGCCGGAGCGCAGCAGCACGTCGGTGCCTTCGAGACCCGCCCGCTTGCGGCGCCATCTCTCGTACGGCGTCATGTCGGCTATGTCGCCGCGATATCCCTGCCTGGTGTGAATGATGGTGAGGCCGGCCGCGCGTGCCGCTGATATCAGTCGGTTGACTGTCGGCAGGATGGCGCGCAGCGGCGCGGGGTCATAACCCTTCCTGGCGAAATAGCCGGTCGGCGAGAGGAAATCCTCCTGCAGGTCGATGACCAGCAGCGCGGTGTTTGCCGGCACCAGCCGGCCGTCATAGGGGAAATCGAACGGTATCGCCTTGATCATCGCAGCCTGCCTCAATTGCTGCCCGGTATCGTGGCCCAGCAACCCTGCGGCCGTCCATCCCTCAGTGCGACGACACCAGGTAGACCGATCCCAGGACGATGTGCCGTTGAGACATCGCGCCCACAATCGTTGGCCAAAAAAGCCATCTTGTTTGTTGACTACTAAACTCATGTTTTATAGTCAAGCAGGGGCACTCGGCCGCCTGAATTGTTTTCCAGCGGCTGTGCCGCGTTTGAGAGAAGCCAGAATCCGTGGCTGGAGTTTTCGGGGTCGAGATCGGGGTGTTCCCGCATCCCGTCACCGGCCAGCCGATCGGTTTGCAATGACGAAGCGAGGACGAAGCGTGTCCAGAAATGGTTTGTTGGCGGCGCTGGCCGCGGTCATGCTGTCGGCCGGCAGCGCTGCTGCGCAAGAGCGGCCAAACACGCAGCCCAGGGTGACGACGGTGCCCGCTGCAGCTCCCCAGTCGGCGCCAAATGTAGTCGAACAGCCCGCACCGGCTGCGCCTGTCCCGCCGGCTCCGCCAACTGCCGGGCAGGCGGCGCCGACCGCGCCACAGCCGGCAACCCAGCCCGGTGCATCCGCGCAGGCCGAGCCTTCGGCAATATCGCTGACGCTGCCGCACGATCTGTCGCCCTGGGGCATGTTCATGGCCGCCGACATCATCGTCAAGGCGGTGATGATCGGGTTGGCCTTCGCCTCGCTGGTCACCTGGACGGTGTGGCTGGCCAAATCGCTGGAGATTCTCTTCGGCAAGCTCGGCGCCCGNCGCGCTGCGCGCGCCATCGGCAATGCCGCCACGCTGCGCCAGGCCGGGCGCGCGCTTGGCGACAGTGGCGGCCCCGGTGCGCTTTTGGTGCGGGCGGCCGAGGAAGAGACTGCCCTTTCGGCCGGTGCGCTCGGCCATGTCACCGGCGACGGGCTGAAGGAACGCGTGACGTCGCGCCTGTCGCGCATCGAAGCGGCGGCGGCGCGGCGCATGTCGCGCGGCACCGGCGTGCTGGCGACGATCGGCTCGACGGCGCCCTTCGTGGGCTTGTTCGGCACCGTCTGGGGCATCATGAACGCCTTCATAGGCATCTCGCAGGCGCAGACCACCAACCTTGCGGTCGTCGCGCCCGGCATCGCCGAGGCGCTGCTCGCCACGGCGATGGGCCTGGTCGCGGCTATTCCCGCAGTGGTCATCTACAACGTCTTTGCGCGGTCGATAGCGGGCTACCGGCAGCTCCTTGCCGATGCCTCGGCCGGGGTCGAACGGCTGGTCAGCCGCGATCTCGATTTCCGCACGGTGCCGCAGGCGCCCGCGCTGGCGGCGGAGTGATGGGCCATGGCGGCTAGAATTCGCGAGACTGTCGACGGCGATCTCGAGGAAAGCCACGAGATCAACGTGACGCCGTTCATCGACGTCATCCTGGTGCTGCTGATCATCTTCATGGTCGCTGCCCCGTTGGCGACAGTCGACGTCAATGTAGATCTGCCGGGTTCGACCGCGACACCGGCGCCGCGGCCGGAAACGCCGCTGTTCCTGACGCTGAAGGACGATCTGACGCTCGCGATCGGCAATGACAGCGTGCCGCGCCAGGCTTTTGCCTCCGTGCTCGACGGCAGAACCAAGGGCGATAAGCAGACCCGCATCTTCCTGCGTGCCGACAAGGCGGTCGGCTATGGCGAGTTGATGGAGGTGATGAACCTGCTGCGCGGCGCCGGTTATCTGAAGATCGCGCTGGTCGGGCTGGAGACGGTGCCAGCGGACGCATCCCCGCCGCAACCAGGCGCCGCCCCGTGACGCAACTGGCCGCCGCCGCCCCCGCGGCCGACCCGCCGCGCGCCGGCGTGCGCGAAATTGGCTTGTGGGCGGCTGCGGCCATTGTCATTGTCGGCGCGCATGTCGCGATCGTCTATGCCGTCCAGAGCTTCAGCCTGGCCAACATGGCCGATGGCGGCCCGCCGCCGGCTGTGACTATCGAGCTGTCGCCGATGATGGTGGCGCCAGCGGTGCAGGAGGACTCGATGGCCGACGTGGTGACGCCCGAGCCGCCGAACCAGATCGAGGAGGCGGGTGCCGAACTCAAGCCCGTCGTGGAGCCCGAGCCCGGTCAGCCAGAGCCGGTCACCGAGAAGACGGAAGCGGTTCAACCCGCCGCTCCGATCGAGACGGCAGCGGCCGAGCAGCCCGATCAATCGCCGCCGCTGGATGAGGTGGTGCCCGACATCGTCCCGACCATAGCGCCGGATGTGGTCATTCCGCCGCCCCAGACCAAGCCGGTGGAGACCAAGCCGGCGGAGACCAAGCCGATCGAGAAGGCGAAGAAGGCTGCCGAAAAACCCAAGCCGAAACAGAAGAAAGAGAAGAAGGAAAAGGCCGCGCCGGCGAAAGCGGTCGTGACCGCCAGTGTCGATCAAAAGGCAGTGGCGAAGGCGTCGGCGCCGAAGGCTTCGCAATCGAGTGGATCATCAGTCAGTGCAAGCAAATGGAACTCCCAGCTGATCGGATGGATCAATCTGCACAAGCGCTACCCGAGCGCGGCAAGGTCGCGGCGCGCCGTGGGTACCGCAAATGTGACCTTCGTCGTCAGCGCTTCGGGCAAGGTGACCTCCGTCCGGCTGACACGATCTTCGGGGGACGCCGATCTCGATCGCGCCGCGCTCGGCCTTCTGCAGGGTGCGACGGTGCCCGCGCCACCGCCTGAGAAGGCCGGTACGGCTGTCGTGGCGCCTTTGATGTTCACGCTGCGGAACTAGAAGCAGCCGGACAAGGCCGATCCCATGACGACGTACTTTCCCGCTTGACTGACCCGCCGGACCGAATACGCTAGCGCAAAATACCGGCCTTGGTCGCCGGGCGGCAAATATGCCTCGCATGCCTCGCCCTCCGGCGCTGGCTGCGGGGCATTGTCATTTCTGAGGATCGGTTTGAAACGGCGTATCGAGATCGGCATCCTGTATTCCCGCTCGGGCAGCTACCAGCTGGTCTCCGATGCGTGCCGGATGGGCGCCATGCGCGCCATCGCCGACATCAATGCCGATCGGAGCTATGGCATCGAACTGGTTCCGGTCGAGCGCGATCCGCAAAGTAATGCCGATCGCTACGCGACTTTGTGCGAGGACATTTTCAGGACCAGCAGCGCGCGCCATGTCGTCGGTTGCGTCACCTCGTGGAGCCGCAAGGAAACCATCCCGGTGCTGGAGAAGGCCGGCGGCATGCTCTGGTATGCCTGCCCCTATGAAGGGTTCGAGGCCAACGAGCATGTCGTCTACATGCACGCCTGCCCCAACCAGCATCTGGTTCCGCTGATGGCGCATGTCGTGCCGCGTTTCGGCGCCAACGGCTTCCTGCTCGGCTCGAACTACATTTGGGGCTGGGAGATGAACCGCGTGGCGCGCGACCTGATCGCGGATGCCGGCGGCAAAGTGCTGGGCGAGCGCTATCTGCGCATCGGCGAGACCGACGTGTCGCGGCTGATCGCGGAAATCCGGGCGACGAGGCCGAGCTTCATCCTCAACAATCTGATCGGCACCTCATCCTACGCCTTCCTGGCGGCTTACCGCGAGCTGGGCGATGAGGATGCGGCATTCAGGCCGGAAAACTGCCCCGTCATCTCCTGCAACATCACCGAAGGCGAGTTGCCGGCGATCGGCGATACAGGGAAAGGGCATCTGTCGGTCGGGCCCTATTTCGCGCCCCGGCCGGCTGCCTTCGCTTCGTCCTTCGAGGCCTCCGCCTATGCCTCGGTGCAGGTGATGGCCGACGTGCTGTCGCGCGACACTGATGCCGGCCCGGCGGAATTTTCCAAAGCCTTCGCCGAGCGGCGCTTCTCCACCCGGCTCGGGCCGATCGCCATCGACGCCCACTCCCAGCACGCGACGCTGCCGGTGATCATCGGCCGGATCGCCGATGGCTTCTTCGAGGTCGTCAGCCAGGAGGATGAGGTCGCGCCGGATCCATATCTGTCGCGCTACGACCCCGCCAAGACGTTCGGCCGTCCGCGTCTGAGAGTGGTGTCATGACCCGGACGCGCATCCCCAATCTCGGCGGCGCGCGGGCTTTCATCCTGCATCGCCCGCATCCGACGGTGCAGGCCATCACCAGGCAATTGTCGGCCATCGGCCTGGCTACGATCGACTGCTGGCCGGAATTGCCGCCGGAAGCTCTCGCCGCCGATTTCGTCTTCTTCGATGCCGATCTCGGTTTCGACGAGCAATTCCCGTGGAAGCCGGGCGAGGCGCCGATGCCGCTGGTGGCGCTGATCGGTTCCGAGGCGCCGGGGCGTATCGAATGGGCGCTGTCGCACAAGGCCGATGCGCAGCTGCTGAAGCCGGTCGGCAATGCCGGCGTCTACAGCGCTCTGTTGATCGCGAGACAGAGTTTCGAGGCCCGAAAACATTTAGCCGGCGAGATAGCGTCGCTGCGCCAGCGCGTCGCCGAGCGCCAGACCATCGTGCGCGCGGTGACGGCCTTGTCGAAAGGCAGCGACGACGAGCGCGCCTATGCGCAGCTGCGTTCGCTGGCGATGAGCTGGCAGATCAGCGTCGAGGATGCCGCGCGTCGGATCGTGGCAATGACAAGCGAGGAAGCGACGGGGGAAGAAGGCGGCGATGACCAGTCCCATCGCGCCTGATCTACCGGTGCGCATGCCGGCAAAACCGCGCGCCGGTGTCTGGCGCCGGCTGGTGAAACGCCGCCTCGCGCTGCTCGGCCTGGTCATCGTCGCCATTGTCCTTGCCGGCGCTGTGCTGGCGCCCCGGCTGACCGGCTATGACCCCAACGAGCAGATGTTCGACGGCCTGACCATCGAGGGCTCGCCGCTGCCGCCCAGCGCCCAGTACTGGCTCGGCACCGACCTGCTCGGACGTGACCTCTTGACCCGCATCCTCTACGGCGCCCGCACCTCGCTCATCATCGGCATCGTCGCCAATGGCGTGGCGCTTTTGATCGGCACTTTGGTGGGCGTCACCGCAGGCTATTTCCGCGGCTGGATCGGCAGCGCGCTGATGCGCTTCACCGATCTGATGATGGCGTTCCCGGCGCTGCTGCTCGCCATCTGCCTGGCGGCAGTGTTTCAGCCCAGCCTGTGGATCGTCGCCATGGTCATCGCGCTGGTCAACTGGGTGCAGACGGCGCGTGTCATCTACACCGAGACATCGTCGCTGGCCGAACGCGAGTTCATCGATGCCGAGCGCAGCATCGGGGCGAGTGCGCCGCGCATCCTATTTCGCCACATCCTGCCGCATCTGCTGCCGACCATCATCGTCTGGGGCACGCTCGGCATCTCGACCACGGTTCTGCTCGAGGCGACGCTTTCCTTCCTCGGCATCGGTGTGCAGCCGCCGACCGCGTCGTGGGGCAACATCATTTTCGAGAACCAGACCTATTTCCAGGCCGCCCCCTGGCTGGTGTTCTTCCCCGGCGCCGCAATCCTGGCGTTGGCGCTGGCCTTCAACCTGATCGGCGACGCATTGCGCGACATCCTCGATCCGACGCAAAGGGGCCGGGAATAATGGGGGGCCGGTCATGATCGCCTATCTCGGCCGCCGGCTGATCCAGTCGCTGCTCATCCTGCTTGGCGTCTCCCTGATCACCTTTGCGCTGCTCTACCTCTTGCCGGCCGACCCGGTGCGGCAGATCGCCGGCCGCAGTGCTACGCCGCAGACGGTGGAAAACATCCGCCAGCAACTCGGCCTCGACCAGCCTTTCGTGGTCCAGTATTGGCACTACCTGACGAAGCTCGTCAGCGGCGATCTCGGCCGCTCCTACATACAGCGCTCCGAGGTCACCGAGCTCATCGTCTCGCGGCTGCCGGCCAGCCTGCTTTTGATGGTAGGCGCCATCCTGTGCGAACTGCTGATCGGGCTCTCCATGGGCCTGATCGCCGCCGTCAAGCGCGGCACCGCCACCGACCAGACCCTGATGGTGGCCTCCTTCGTCGGCGTCTCGGCGCCGCAATTCGTCGTCGGCTTGTTGCTGCTCTACGTCTTTGCCGTGCGGCTAAGCTGGTTTCCGATCGGCGGCTACGGCACATGGCGCCATCTGGTGCTGCCGTCGTTGACCATGGGCGTACTCGGCGCCGGCTGGTATGCGCGCATGATGCGCTCGTCGATGATAGACGTCCTGCGCCAGGATTATGTCCGCACGGCGCGGGCCAAGGGCCTGGCGCGCAGCGCCATCATATTCCGCCATGCCTTGCCCAACGCCATCCTGCCGGTCATCGCCATGATCGGCATCGACATCGGCATCTTCATGGGCGGCATCGTCGTCGTCGAAAGCGTGTTCGGCTGGCCGGGTATCGGTCAGCTGGCGTGGCAGGCGATCCAGCGCGTCGACATTCCGATCATCATGGGCGTCACGCTGGTCTCGGCCTTCGCCATCGTGCTCGGCAATCTGCTCGCCGACATCATCGCGCCGTTCATCGATCCCCGCATCAAGCTCAGATGAAAATGAAACAGAGAAAGGGAACACAACAATGAAAAAGTTTCTCGCATCCACAGTCGCGGCATCCGCCTTGGCCCTCATGCTCGGCATGACAAGCGTCCGCGCCGAAGACACGGTCGATCCCAACGCCAAGCAAGGCGGCGCCATCACCATCACCTACAAGGACGATGTTGCGACCCTCGATCCGGCGATCGGCTATGACTGGCAGAACTGGTCGATGATCAAGAGCCTGTTCGATGGGCTGATGGATTACGAGCCGGGCACCACCAATTTGAAGCCCGACCTCGCCGAAAGCTACGAGATTTCGCCCGACGGCCAGACCTTCACCTTCAAGCTGCGCCATGGCGTGAAATTCCACAATGGCCGCGAGATGACGGCCGACGACGTGAAATATTCGCTCGACCGCGTCACCAATCCGAAGACGCAGAGCCCCGGCGCCGGCTTCTTCGGCTCGATCAAGGGCTATGACGATGTCGCAGCCGGCAAGGCCGAAGGCCTGTCCGGCGTCACTGTCGTCGACCCCTACACGGTCAAGTTCGAACTGACCCGGCCCGACGCCACCTTCCTGCATGTCATGGCCATCAACTTCGCCCATGTCGTGCCGAAGGAAGTGGTCGAGAAATATGGCGCCGATTTCGGCAAGCATCCGGTGGGCACCGGCGCCTTCAAGCTCGCCGAGTGGACGCTGGGACAGCGCATCGTCTTCGAGCGCAATGCGGACTATTGGCACAAGGGCCTGCCGCATCTCGACAAGATCACCTTCGAGATCGGCCAAGAGCCGATCGTGGCGCTGCTGCGCTTGCAGAAGGGCGAGATCGATGTGCCCGGCGACGGCATTCCGCCGGCCAAGTTCCAGGAGGTGATGGCCGATCCCGAGCAGAAGGCGCGTGTCGTCGAAGGCGGTCAGCTGCACACCGGCTACGTCACCATGAACACCACCATGGCGCCGTTCGACAATGTGAAGGTGCGTCAGGCCGTCAACATGGCGCTCAACAAGGCGCGCATCATCCAGATCATCAACGGCCGCGCCGTGCCGGCCAACCAGCCGCTGCCACCGTCGATGCCGGGCTACGACAAGGAATACAAAGGTTATCCCTATGACGTAGCCAAGGCCAAGGCGCTGCTGGCCGAGGCCGGTCATCCCGATGGTTTCGACACGCAGCTGTTCGCCATGAACACCGATCCCAACCCGCGCATTGCCCAGGCGATCCAGCAGGACCTGGCGGCCATCGGCATCAAGGCCAGCATCCAGTCGCTGGCGCAGGCCAATGTCATCGCCGCCGGCGGTGACAAGGCCGGCGCGCCGATGATCTGGTCGGGCGGCATGGCCTGGATCGCCGACTTCCCCGATCCGTCGAATTTCTACGGCCCGATCCTCGGCTGCGCCGGCGCGGTGCCGGGCGGCTGGAACTGGTCGTGGTACTGCAATAAGGACCTCGACGCCAAGGCGGCCGAGGCGGATTCTGTGGTCGACCCGGCAAAGGCCGGCGAACGCGACAAGATGTGGAGCGCCATCTACGACAAGGTGATGGAAGACGCGCCCTGGGCGCCGGTCTTCAACGAACAGCGCTTCACCATGAAATCCGCCCGAATGGGCGGCGCCGACAACCTCTATGTCGACCCGGTCCATATCCCGATCAACTATGACAATGTGTACGTAAAAGATGTGCAATAGCTGCGACTACACCATCCATGGGCGCCATCACCATTTCGGCTGGGACAATTCCTTTGCCCCGGCCGAGCGGGTGGCGCCCGGCGCGACCATCGAGTTCCAGTGCCTCGATGCCGCCGGCGGCCAGCTGAACGCCGACAGCACGGTCGCCGAAATCGTCAAGCTCGACTTCGCCGGGGTCAACCCGGTGACCGGGCCGATCTTCGTCGAGGGCGCCGAGCCGGGTGACGCGCTCAAGGTGACGATCGAGATGTTCAAACCGTCCGGCTTCGGTTGGACGGCGAACATTCCCGGTTTCGGCCTGCTCGCCGATGACTTCACGGAACCGGCGCTGAACATCTGGAAATACGATGCAGCCGCGCTCGAACCGGCGCTGTTCGGGAAAAACGCGCGCGTGCCACTGAAGCCGTTCGCCGGCACCATCGGCAATGCGCCGGCTGAGATGGGGCTTCACTCGGTGGTGCCGCCACGGCGGGTCGGCGGCAATCTCGACATCCGCGATCTCGCTGCCGGCACGACGCTCTATCTGCCGGTTGAGGTGGCCGGCGCGCTGTTCTCGGTCGGCGATACGCACGCCGCACAAGGCGATGGCGAGGTCTGCGGCACGGCGATCGAGAGCCCGATGGACGTCGTGCTCAAGCTCGACCTTGTCAAGGACGCCAGGCTGAAGACGCCGCGCTTCACCACGCCGGGCCCGGTGACGAGCCATCTCGACGCCAAGGGTTACGAGGTGACGACGGGGATTGGGCCGGATCTGATGGCGGGCGCGAAGGAGGCGGTGGCGCAGATGGTCGATCTGCTCGCTGGGCGTTACCAGATCGATCCGGTCGAGGCCTATATGCTGGCCTCGGTGTGTGGTGATCTGCGCATCAGCGAGATCGTCGACATGCCGAACTGGGTGGTGTCGTTCTATTTTCCGCGTTGCGTGTTTGAATGATGTCAGGTCGGCGCTGCACCCCCACCCCGCTGCTTCGCAGCGACCCTCCCCACAAGGGGGAGGGTAAAGCGCTGCCACCCTACCTCCCCCTTGTGGGGAGGTCGGACCGGAGGTCCGGGTGGGGGTCAGCGCCAAGGTTTGTGCGAATGGTGCGACGGAACCAATCCGTCGCAGGGCTCCACCCACAATGACCCTCGCCGACAACCCCATCCTCTCCATCGCCAGCCTCTGCGTCAGCGTGCGCGGCGAGGACGGCGAGCGCGATGTCGTCTCCAACCTGTCGCTGACGCTGGCGCGCGGCGAGACGCTCTGCATTGCCGGCGAATCCGGCTCCGGCAAGTCGATGACCGCGCTGGCGATCATGCAGCTTTTGCCGCAGCCGGCGGCGCGCATATCGTCAGGCATGATCCGTCTTCGGGATGGGAATCGGGGCGACACCGACCTAGCAACCCTCGACGAACGCCAGATGCGGCGCATTCGCGGCGACCGCATCGCCATGATCTTCCAGGAGCCGATGACCTCGCTCAACCCGGTTCTGTCGATCGGCCGGCAACTCACCGAATCAATCGAGGCGCATACCAGCCTGTCGTCGGCGCAAGCCCGCCGGCGCGCCATCGAGGCGTTGAAGGCGGTGCGCATTTCGGAGGCGGAAAGCCGGTTAAAGCAGTTTCCGCACGAACTCTCCGGCGGCATGCGCCAGCGGGTGATGATCGCCATGGCGCTGGCGCTCGAGCCCGACGTGCTGATCGCCGACGAACCGACGACGGCGCTCGACGTCACCGTGCAAGGCGAAGTGCTGGAGCTGTTGCGCGACCTGCAGCGCCAGCATGGCACCAGCGTCATCCTGATCACCCACGATATGGGCGTGGTTGCCGAAATGGCCGACCGGGTCATCGTCATGCGCGACGGCCGCATGGTCGAAGAAGGCACGACATCGGATATTTTTGCCCGCCCGCAGGCCGACTATACGCGCGAACTGCTGGCTGCCGTGCCGCGCATCGGCAGTGGTGTCGGTCGACAGAAATCCAGGGATGCGATTGACGTCTTGAAACCGGCCAAAGTCGCCGAGGTCAACGACCTGCATGTCCGCTTCGATCTGCGTGGCGGCATCTTTGGCCAGGTCACCCGCCGCGTCCACGCCGTCGAGGGCGTCAGCTTCTCGATCGCGCCCAACGAAACGCTCGCTCTGGTCGGCGAATCCGGCTGCGGCAAGTCGACCACCGCCAAGGCGCTGGCCGGACTGGCGCCGTATAGCGGCGACATCGTCATTGGCGGGCGCAATCTCTCCGGTCTTGGCCGCGACGAACGCAAGGCGGTGCGCCGTGACGTCCAGATGATTTTCCAGGATCCCTTCGCTTCGCTCGATCCGCGCATGCGCGTCGGCGAGCTCGTCGCCGAGCCGCTGGTGATCCATGGCATCGCCTCGAAGGACGAGCGCCGGGAACGGGTCGCGGCGCTGTTCGAGCGCGTCGGCCTGTCGGCCGACCAGATGGAGCTTTACCCGCACGAATTCTCCGGTGGCCAGCGCCAGCGCGTCTGCGTCGCCCGAGCGCTGGCGCTACGACCAAAACTGATCATCGCCGACGAAAGCGTCTCGGCGCTCGACGTCTCGGTGCAGGCGCGCGTGCTCGATCTCCTGAAGGAATTGCAGCGCGAATTCGGCGTCGCCTATCTCTTCATCTCGCACGACATGGCGGTGGTTGAGAACATTTCCGACCGCGTTGCCGTCATGTATCTCGGCCAGATCGTCGAGATGGGCACGCGCGACCAGGTGTTTTCCAACCCGCTCCATCCCTATACGAGGCGGCTGATCGAAGCGGTGCCGGTGCCCGATCCGGCGCAGCGCAGAACGCGCTTCGCGCGCCTCGACCAGGAAATCCCGAGCGCCACCCGCAGGATCGGGGAGGCGCCGCTGAAGCTGGCGCTGAACGATGTCGGCGGCGGCCATCTGGTTGCTGCGGAAAGCTGAGCCCGCACTGGCTGGCAGCTGTTCTTTTACTTTGTTGAGTACAACCAAGAACTGCCGTCTCGGGTTTACCGCGTCTTAGGTGGACGGCGGCCACTATACGGTCGGCGTTCTTGCCACGGGGAAAAATAGTGCTCAAGGCGGTTCTGCAGCTGCTGCCGGGTCGGTTCATGGATGTGCGCATGCGCGTATCCGCCGACTACGAGACGCGCGTCGTGGAGCGGCCCGGGCGCTGGATGAAGGCTGCCGAACTGGAGCAGCTGAGCAGCGATCTGCGGCTGGTAGCGTCCAAGACACTGAAGTTCGGCAGCCTGACCTATGGCGTGTTTTCCGGCGACCGCAGCCGGCTGGAACATTCCATCATCACCATTGTCTACCGGCGCAGCGACCGGCAGCCGATCGCCTTCAACTCGCTGGCGCTGATGGAGATATCGCTCGCCGGCAAGCCCTATGAAGTCTTGCACCTCGGTTTGGTCATGATCGATCCCGACGAGCGCAGCCGCGGGCTGAGCTGGATCCTCTACGGCCTGACCTGCTTCCTGATGTTTTTGCGCAATCAACTGCGGCCGATCTGGATTTCCAATGTCACCCAGGTACCCGCTGTCGTCGGCATGGTCGCGGAGGCGTTCAGCAATGTGTTCCCAGGACCGCATGCCGGCGCGCGCCGCTCGCTTACCCATGTGCTTCTGGCGCGGCAGATCATGGCGCGCCATCGCCATGTCTTCGGTGTCGGCCCCGAAGCTGGTTTCGACGAAGAGCGCTTCGTCATCACCAACGCCTATACGGGCGGCTCGGACGATCTGAAGAAGACCTTCGACGAGGCGGCCAAGCACCGCGTCGAGACCTTTAACGAGTTCTGCCGCAAGGAACTCGACTACACGCGCGGCGATGATGTGCTGCAGATCGGACAGATGAGCTTTCAGTCGGCGCGCACCTATCTCGCCGACGCGGTTCCGCGCGGCTCGCTTGCCGCCCTTGCGGTAGCAGGTGCGGCGGCCACGCTGCAGCGGCTGGTTTTGCCGGTGGTACACTGGGCGGATAGCAGCCGCCAATGGAATGTGCTGAGACCATGGACACGCTGATGGCTTCATCCGTGATGATGCCTGGGTGTGAGCTGATGGGCGCTGACCGATGAACCTCGACGACACGCTCGTGGCCGACACCATCACCTCGCTGGCGGCGCTGTTCGGGCTGCTGATCGTGATATCGGTCGTCGGCGGGCGCGACACGGGCGATCCGCTGTCGCGGCGTTTTCTGTTCGGTTTGCGGGTGCTGACGGTTCTGCTCGCCTGCCGCATCCTCGACTGGACTACCGGCCTCGCACTCTTCCGCTTCGTCACCATCGCGGCGGCGGGCCTGCTGCCGCTGGCCGCACTGCTGCTGACCGAGGGGCTGTTGCGCCGGCATGCGCCGTTTGCGCTAAAGTTCTTTGCCGCCGGCGGCGCCCTGCTGTTTCTACTGCTGGCGCCGATCCCGGAACGCTTTGCCGAGCCATGGCGGATGGCGGTACTACTTGCCTTCCAGTTCGGAGGTTTTCTCGCCATCGGCTGGCTGGTGATGACGCGCGATCGCGACAGCCTGTCGGCGGCCGAAAACCGCACGGTCGAGCGCATGGCGCTGTCGCTGCTGTTGATCATTCCGTTCATGGTCACCGACTACCGGCCCGGCCTGTTCGAAGTGCCGGTTCGGCTTGGCGGCATCGCCATCCTGTTCCTGTGTTGGCTGACGATCGGCCTTGGACGCGCGAGCCTCGGCCATCGCGACACGATCGGCGCCTTTACCGTGATTACGCTGAGCTCGGTTTTCGCCGGGCTGGCGCTGGGCGGCATCGACGATCTCGGCTGGCGCGGCAGTGTGCAGGGCGTGGTGATCGTGCTGTCGGCGACGCTGCTGGCAGTCATCTACAATGACAGCGTCAGCCTCACCGCGGAGAAGCGCCGCGACTCGTTGCTGAAGCATATGGCCGAGGGTGATCTCACCGATTCGGCGCGCTTCCTGCGCGGCCTGCAGAGCCATATCCTTGTCGACGGCGCGCTGATCCTGCCGGCAGCCGACCTCGGTGATTTCGACCTCAAGGTGCTGGCCCGGGCACTGGAGCAGGAGCCCGTGCGCTCGCTCGCCGATGTCCAGCCGGATTCACCCGTGGACGAGAACATACGCGAGCAGTTGGCATGGCTGTTCGAGAAATATGAGGCGACCCATGTGCTGCTGGCGACGCTCGATCCGCTGACCGTGGTGGCGCTCAACATGCCGACGCTTGCCTCATCGCCAGGCCTCGAAATGGAGCTGCGCGCCGTCCAGCGCATGGCGATGCTGATTTCGCAGCGGCAGGCGAAGGGTTGATCATACTGAACGGGCCGGCTCTTGCGTCGGCCCGTTGCCGTAGCCGGGTCAGGCGGCCTTGGTCTTCGAGGCTTCTTCGTCGCGCACCATTTTTGTCACGGCGGCGAAGTCGAGCTTGCCGGAGCCAAGGACCGGTACCTTTGAGACCACCCGCACTTCGGCCGGGACCATCAGGTCCATGGCGCCGTTGGCCTTGGCGTAGGCGAGGAATTCCGCTCGTGTGGCGCCGGATGCCTCGGTGATGAGGATCAGCTTTTCGCCCTTGCGGGCGTCGGGCACCGTAGCGACCGCCGACAGCGAGCCCTTCCACAATTCGCCGGCCAGCGCTTCGACAGCAGCCAGCGAGATCATCTCGCCGCCGATCTTGGCGAAGCGCTTGGCGCGGCCGCGAATGGTGATGAAGCCACCCTCGTCGATAGCGACGACGTCGCCCGTGTCATGCCAGCCGTCCTCGAGCGGTTCGAGCACGCCGGGCTTCTCGGCCCGGAGATAACCGGCCATGACATTGGGACCGCGCACGAACAGCCGGCCGCCTTCGTCGACGCCGGGGACCGGATCGAGGCGGTATTCCATGCCGGGCATGATCTTGCCGACGGTTCCAGAGCGATTGTACATCGGCGTGTTGATGGAGATCACCGGCGCCGTCTCGGTGACGCCGTAGCCCTCGAGGATGCGTAGGCCGAACTTCTCCATATAGGTCATGCGCGTCGCTGTCTTGACCGGCTCCGCGCCGGCAAAACAATAGCGTATCGAGCGGAAGTCGTAGGGGTGCGCGGTGCGGGCATAGCCGGAGAGGAAGGTGTCGGTGCCGAAGATGATCGTCGCGTTCGAGCCGTAGATCAGTTCCGGCACGAGGCGGTAGTGCAGCGGCGAGGGGTAGAAATAGACCGGCACGCCGGAGATCAACGGCAGCACCGTGCCCGCGGTCATGCCGAAGGAGTGGAAGATCGGCAGCACGTTGAACACCTTGTCGCCCGAATGGAAGTCGATACGCGACGCCGCCTGGGCGGCGTTGGCCAGGATGTTGCGGTGGGTCAGAACGACGCCCTTCGGCGTGCCTTCCGAACCCGAGGTGAACAAGATCACCGCCGCATCGCCGGGCTTGCGTTTCGCGCGCGGCGTCGACTTGCGCAGCAAGCCGAGCAGCTTATCCTTGAGACTGATGGTCTTTCTGAGATCGTCGAGCCACACGATGTCGACCGAGCGACCGAGTTCCTCGACTACAGCGCCGAGCTTTGCCTGTTCGACGAACGCGCGGGAGGTAAGCACGGTGCGGACTTCGGCGGCCTTGCAGGCGGACAGAATATTGGCAGCACCTGCGGTGAAGTTCATCATCGCCGGAACCTTGCCGGCGGACATGACGCCGAGCAGTGTCGCGCAAGAGCCGTTGGCGTTGGGCAGCATGATGCCCAGCGTCTGCTGGTCGGCATAAAGGTTCTGGAACTTCTCACCAAGCACGGCGGCAGCCGTGAGCAGCTTGCTGTAGCTGAGAGAACCGGTGACCGGATCCTGAACTGCGAGCTGTTTCATGCCGCGTTCGTTCGCCGTCTCGATGATCTTTTCCAGTACGGTCTTGTCTATGTCCTGGGTGCGGAAAACGAGATCCGACATCACCTGGTAGAGCGCGGAACCCGCCGCGGCGCGGCGCTTGCGGCCCTTCAGCTCCTGCGGCACCTCGAGCTTGACCGGTTCCAGAATAGTCACCTTGACCTTCGGGAACAGGCGGCGGCGCACATGCTGCGAGCTCAGCCGCGAGAAGTAGGTCTTCTCCAGCCCGTCGATGCGCACCGGCACAACCATCGAGCCGGTCTTGTCGGCAACCATGGCGGCGCCGTCATAGACCTTCATCAGGCCGCCGGTCACGGTGATGCGTCCCTCCGGGAAGATCACCAGCGGGTCGCCGCCCTGCACGATCTTGATCAGCGTGCGGGTCGACATCGGCTTGGCCGGGTTGAGCGGCAAAGCGCGGGCAAGTTTCATGAACGGCTTCATCCACCAAGCCTGGGCAATGGTGTAGTCGATGGCGAAGACCGGTTCCTCATCGGTCAGCGTCAAGGCGAGCGGACCGTCGAGGAAGCTGACATGGTTGAGCGCCAGGATCGGCGCCTTGCCGGCCGCCTTGAGGTTTTGCATGCCCTCGACTTCGAGGCGCAGGAAAGCGCGGAACAGGATGGAGACGAAGTCACGGAAGGGGTTCGTCGGCAAATATTTCAGCATCAGCCAGGCGGCAATCGCATTGGCCGCGACGAGGCCGAACAGGATGCCGCCGGTCGAGACCTTCGTCTGGATCAGGGCCATGATGATGCCGCCGCCAGTCATGAAGCCGGCATTGACGATACTGACGGCGGCGACGACCCGGGCGCGCCGCGCTTCGGGCGACCAGGCCTGCACGGCGGCGAAGGTCGGCACCACCAGGAAAGCGGCTGCAATGGCCATGCCGGCGAGGTCGATGGCGACGCGGATCGTGTTTGGGCCGGCGAAGAATGCGCCAAGGGTTTCCGCCTGGGGCGACGGCGTCATGCCGGAGATGGTCCAGGCGAGATGCAGGCCGAACAGGGCGAGCAGCGCCGTGCCGACCGGTGCCGGCAACAGCACGATGCGGCCCTGCGACATCCAGGCGGCGATGGCCGAACCGATGGCGATCGAGACGGCGAACACGGCGAGGTAGACGGTGACGGCCATTTCGTTGCCGCCGAGCGAATCCTTGATCAGGACCGGCAGGAGCGAGAGCACGATGGCGCCGATCAGCCAGAACCAAGACGTCATCAGGCCGGCGCGCCAGATGCGCGTGTCGGTGCGCAATTCGGTGACCTGGCGCCAGGTCGAGCGGAAGATGTTCTTGTCGATGACAAGGTCGGGCGCCGCCGAACCGGTGGACGGGATATAGCGGCTGACGAGCCAGCAACCGACGGCGAGCGCCATCATGATCGGTCCGAACACCGCGACGCCGATACCATCGGCGGAAACGACGCCGCCGGCTATGGTGCCGCCGAGAATCGCGGCAAACGTGGCTGACTCGATCCAGGCGTTGGCCTTGGGCAGTTCCTTGCGTTCGAGGTGATCGGGCAGGATTCCGTATTTGATCGGTCCGAACAGCGCCGAGATGATGCCGAACATCAACAGCGCCGTCATCAGCACGGGAATGGACGACAGGGCGATGCCGACGACGGAGACACCCGCCGCGGCGATCTCGGCGAATTTCAGACGCTTGGCTATGAGAGCCTTGTCGAAGCGGTCGGCGAGCTCGCCGCCGAGCGCCGACAAGAGCAGGAAGGGAGCCATGAAGACGGCGCCCGCCAAGGTGACCAGTGATGCCGCCTGGTCCGCCGCCAGCGTGAACAGAATAAGGAACACCAGCGTGTTCTTGAGGAAATTATCGTTGAAGGCGGACAGGAACTGCGTCCAGAACAAGGGCGCAAAGCGCCTGGATGTCATCAGATGAGCTGTGGGACGATTGATCGGGGCGATTTCCATAGCGGCGACTTCCATTGGGCAAGACCGGTGAAAATCCTGACTGGATTGATCAGCGGTCTTGCGCGTTGAGCCTTGTTTAGCGGGAACCCGGTTACACTTCGTTACTGCGGCTGACTTCCATCAGCAACTTCTCGGTCTTGGCGTCTTCCAGCCGGTTGATGAAGCGGCTTGCCTCTTCCGAGTCGCGCAGTGTCTTGGTGATGGTGATCGAGGTGTGCACGAGCATGATGGCGGCCATGGCATAAAACCCCTTGGCGGCGAAGCTCGCCTCCATGAAGTAGATGCCGCCGGCCATCATTGTGGCGGCAACGGCGAAACTGGCCATGGTGAAGGTCTTCCAGGCGCTTGAGTCCTTGGGGGAATAGGTGTTCGGGGTCATCGATATGGTCCTTTCGTTTCAAGGTTAGGTTGGTTGGGCGTGGGTCTGTTTCAGGCTGGATACAATCAGGCTGGATACAATCAGACTGGATAACAATCAGGCCGGGTACGATCAGGCCGGCTTGGTCATGGTCTTCGTGAGCCGTTCGAGCACGGCGTCGGCGCTGCTTCTCAGCGGCGCACCGCAGCCGGCGGCCGCAAGCTTCTCTGAGACCGCGGCAGGATCGCCCGACTGTTCCATCTCGGCCATGGCGGCCGCGGTGTCGTCGATCTGCTTTTGCCTGGTGCGCAGGCGCAGCAGCGTCTCCTCGGCGTCCCTGAGCGCCGACAGGCTGGAGCCGGGCGCGCTTTCTCGCAGGCGCTGGGTCGAGTCGACCGCGGCAACGATGCGCTGGCCGCGCTGCAATTCGCGCAGGCGCATTTCGGAGACGCGGATAATCCGCTTGAGACGCTCAATCTCGGTGCCGAAGCTTTTCTGCGCCTCGGCGGAGGCGTCGCGTTCGGCTTCCAGCATGGCGATGGTTTCGGCGGCTTCGCGGGCCAGTTCATTCTGTCCCTGCTCGATCGCGGCGATCGTGCGCTTCTCCAAATCGTCGATGCGGAGGACAAGCTTCTTGTACTGCGCGACTTCCTGTTCGTTCTGGGCGATGGCAATTGCAACCGCCCGGCGGGCGGCCGCGATAGCGTCGGCGCAATCGCGGATCTGCTGGCGCAGGATTATCAGCGCGTTGCGGTCGACGACCGCCTCGGCGGCTTCGTAGCTTCGGCCGCGAACGAGAGCAGAAAACTGTTTCAACATTTCCGTTTCTCCTCTATGAACGTTGTTCATGAGGCAAAGTAGCACATTGTGAACGGCGTTCAAGGAGAAAATGAACGGTGTTCATGATTGCGCATAAGAGAAGGTTAATGACCGCAAAACGGGACGCCAAACGCGAGGACCTCAAAGGCAGGCTGATCGAGGCCGCGCAAGCGCGCATCCAGTCCTCGGGGCTCGCCGGTCTGCGTGCGCGCGACATCACGGCCGATGCCGGCTGCGCGCTGGGCGCGCTCTACACCGCCTTCGCCGACCTGGACGAGCTCATCCTGCACGTCAACTCGATCACGCTGGCAAGACTTGGGGCGGCGTTGGAACAGGAGGCGACCGGCGCGGCCGAGCCAAGGGCCAAGCTGAGGGCTCTGGCCAAAGCCTATCTCTCTTTCGCGCGCGACAATCGCATGGCGTGGAAGGCGCTGTTCGAGCATCGCATGGCGCCAGGCGTGGCGGTGCCCGGATGGCATCTGGCCGAACATGCCGTGCTGATCCAGCATCTCGTCGAGCCGCTGGCGGCGCTGCTCCCGGCGGCGGCAACGCCGGAGCTTTTGGCCCGCGCGCGCACGCTGTTCTCCGCCGTGCATGGGATCGTCGCCATCTCGCTCGAAGACCGTTTCATTGGCCTGGCGTCCACCGATCTCGAAAGTGAGCTGCTGGGTTTCGTCGGCACGCTGGTGAGCGGACTGGAGACGGAAAGGGAATGAACTGCTGCGATCGGCTCTTGCCTCACGGCACTCTGCCCTTATGAAGATCGTGGCGCGAACTGCCGGTTGATCCAGGCCGGCTGAGACTGTTGGGGGATACCCGGTGACAATCGATCAGAACCGTCGGTTTCGACCCGAAATACAAGGGTTGCGCGGACTGGCCGTCGCTCTGGTCGTCGTCTTTCACCTGTGGCCCCATGCTCTTCCCGGCGGATATATCGGCGTCGACGTCTTTTTCGTCATCTCTGGCTATCTGATCACCGGGCTGCTGGCGCAGATGGCGCTGCGCGACGGTCGCGTCTCGCTGATCGAATTCTATTCGCGACGAATCCGCCGGCTCCTGCCAGCAGCGATCCTGGTTCTATTGGTGACGCTGCTCGGTACGCTGCTGTTCATTTCCAAGGCGCGCTGGGAGGAAACGGCCAACCAGATCCTGGCCAGCGCGCTCTATGTCGAGAACTGGCGTCTGGCCCACGAGGCAGTCAGCTATCTCGACGCCGACAATCTGCCGACGCCGGTGCAGCATTACTGGTCGCTTTCCATAGAAGAGCAGTTCTACATCGTCTGGCCGGTGCTCATGATCGGCGTGATCTGGCTGGCGCGGCGATGGCATCTCTCCTTGCGACGATGCTTGGCGACGACATTGTCGCTCGTTTTCCTGGCATCGCTGGCCGCCTCGGTCATCCTGACGAAAACGGATTCGGCACAGGCCTATTTCGTCAGCCATACACGCCTGTGGGAATTGGCGTTGGGCGGCCTGCTGGTGCTTGGCGAGCACCGGTTCCGCCTGGGCGCGGGTGCAAGCCGGGTGATGGCGCTTGCCGGCACCGCCGGCATCCTTGCCTCCGCTCTTCTGTTTTCAGCGGCGACACCGTTCCCTGGCCTCAGTGCGTTGCTGCCAACCCTGGCCACCGTGCTCATCATCCTGGCTGGCGAAGGCCAAGCCGGTCGGTTTCGTGGGCTCGATTTGTGGCCGCTTCGGTTCATCGGCGATAGGTCCTATTCGATCTATCTCTGGCATTGGCCGTTGATCACATTCTTCCTGGGACAGGGCTTTTCGCTGACCTTTGCCAGTGGTGCCGGCCTGATTGCGGTGACTGTGGTCCTGTCGGACCTGTCTTATCGCTATGTCGAACAACCCTGCCGGCAATCCCGGGGTGCCTGGTGGAAGCCGCTGGGATATGGCACCATCGCGGTGCTGGCATGCGTGGCGGCATCCGCGGGGCTTCTGCATTTCGTGACGACGCAACCCACCGACATTACGCTGATCGGCACAGCTGCCTACCCCGGGCCTGCCGCCTTGCTGACCGGCGCGACGATTCCGGACGATGTGGACCTCCTGCCGCCGCTGGCCCGGCTAAGGCGGGACGTGTCGGGTTTATTCTCGGCGGGATGTCAGCAAAACTTGAAAGGAGCGAAACCGGTGGGATGTGTGCTGGGCGACCCTGCCGGCACGAAAACCATCGTCCTCGTTGGCGATTCCCACGCTGCCCAATGGGGTCCAGCCTTGAACAAGATCGCCAGGGACCGCAAATTCAAACTGGTTTCTTTCTCGAAATCCGCCTGCGCATTCGCGCGTGCGCCTACCAAGTCGGACGGCAAACCGTATCCATCTTGCTACGAGTGGAGGGAGAAAGTGCTGGCTGAGGTTTTAAAGCTCAGGCCGCTCGCCGTCATCACCAGCCAGTCCAACGCCGGATCGGTTCCGGATGACCTGATGATCGAGGGGCTGCGCAATGTCTGGAGCGAACTGACCGAGGCAGGTTCGCAGATCATCGTCATCCGCAACACGCCCTTGATGCGATTCGAACCCGGCGATTGCCTGAGCGCCACGCCCGCAAAATGCTCCACCAAAAGAAGCGACGCCGAGCTCAACAACCTGTTGGCGCTTGCCGCGGAGGGTCAGAAAAACGTGCGCGTCGTCGATATGACTGACGCTTTGTGCGGACCGGAACTATGCCCGGCGGTCGTCGGCAATATGATCGTCTGGCGCGACACCGGTCATTTGACGGCCACCTATTCGCTTGCGCTCGCGCCTTATCTCGCCCCCAGGCTCGGCCTGTGATGCGATTCCCAAAGCGAAAGGGCCTCGCGCTTTCCCAAGTTGCTCCAGCAGGCACAGAGTCCAGATATTTTTCGGGACGAGCAAAGAAATGGAAATTCCGCTGGTGGAGCTGAGGAGGATCGAACTCCTGACCTCGTCATTGCGAACGACGCGCTCTCCCAGCTGAGCTACAGCCCCGTCCAGCGGATGGCGCATTTATCGAAGGCTGCGGTTTCCTGTCAAGGCGGGGTTTTGCCGAAATCCCTTGTGCCCGATGCTTGTAGGCGACCGGCCCTTGCCGGTTTCGCGCTCAATGGCTACATGTCGGCAACAATCGGAGACCGGCATGCTCGCCCTCATTCAAACAATCGTCATGGCGCTGGACCTGTACTGGTGGGTCATCATCGCCTCGGCGATCTTTTCCTGGCTCTATGCGTTCAACGTCGTCAACTCGCGCAATCAGTTCGTCGGCAGCATCGGCAACATGCTCTACCGGCTGACCGAGCCGGCGCTGCGTCCAATCCGTCGGTTCATGCCCGACCTTGGCGGCGTCGACATCTCGCCGATCATCCTGCTTCTGCTCCTGTTCTTTCTCAGGCAGCTCATTCTCACCACGATAGCGCCGCTGGTCCTGTGAACCTGACGGCGGCATGAGCGCGCCATTCCGCTTGCGCGCCGACGGCATCGACCTGTTTATCCGGCTGACGCCGAAGTCTTCCGTGGACAGGCTCGGAGGCGTGGAGACGATGGCCGACGGGCGCAGCCATTTGAAGGCGCGCGTGCGCGCCGTGCCGGAGAATGGCGCGGCCAATCAAGCATTGCAAAGACTTGTCGCCAAGGCGCTGGGAGTTCCCGCATCGGCGGTGTCGGTCGTTGCTGGCGCTACCGCTCGCTTGAAGACGCTACGCGTGAATGGCGATCCGGCGGCGCTGGTGACGAGCATCAAAGCGCTCGGCCGTTAGTCCTCAATCCCCCAGCGGCAACTTTGGATCGTCGACCTTCAGCGTGTTCACGCTCTGCTTGATGCGGCGCAGGTTTTCCAGAACCCTTGGTCCGCGCGTCTCGGCCACCGAGGTGACGATCATGTCGACGATCGAAAGCAGCGCATAGCGCGACGAGGTCGGCTTGTAGATGTTGCCGTCCTCCAGCGACTGGAACTGGATGACGGTATCGGCGGCCTTGGCCAGCGCTGATTCCGGCGGGGTTACGGCGATGGTGGTGGCGCCATATTGCTGGGCCACCTGCACGGCGTCGATCACCGAGCGCGCATAGCCGGACACCGAGAACGCGATCAGCGTCGTCTCCGATGTGGCGACCGCGGCATACATGCGCTGCAATTGCCCGTCGATCTGCGCCAGCACCGGCACGCCGAGCCTAAACAGCCGGTTCTGCATCTCGGTCGCCATCATCGAGGAAATGCCGCCGGAGCCGATGCACAGCACATTGCCCGAACTGACGATGCGCGCGGCCACGCCCACCAGCGTCTTCATGTCGAGGTTTTCGCTGGCGCGCTGGATGGCGGCGATTGCCGCTTCGGTGATGGCCGACGCAATGCGCTGCTCGCGCGCGTCCCGGTTCAGCGGTTCGGGCGATAGATACTGGCCGCCAATGGCGATCGCCTGCGCCAGGTAGAATTTGAAATCGCGCAGACCCTCGCAGCCGAGATTGCGGCAGAAACGGGTGACCGTCGGCTCGCTGACGCCGACGCGCGCGGCAATTTCCGAGATTGCCGCCTTGGAGGCAAAGTCGAGATCTGTGAGCACGAGACCGGCCAGGCGGCGGTCCGATTTGGTGCCGTCCTGCGACATCAGCTGCAGGCGCGTGATGATGTCGGCCGGCGTTTTCATTTCTGGGTTGTCGTCTTCATCGTGGTATTTTCGTTTTCATGCCGGCGCTCATAGCGGCAGGCCTGTCGCCGTGTCGAACAGATGGATGTTGCCCGGCGCTACCGAGACCGGCAGCAGTTCACCCGGCTTGACCTGGATCCGGTCGCGGAACACGGCGCGCACCGTGTCGGCACCGATCGCACCATAGACATGGGTTTCCGAGCCGGTCGGCTCGACGACATCGACCTTGATCGCCATCGCGTCGACAGCCTCGCCGATGACGAAGTGTTCGGGCCGTATGCCGGCCTCGACCGTGCTGCCAGCCGGCACCGTCTTGCTGCCGAGCGCCAGTCGCCCTCCGCCGGCCGATTCGAACCAGCTTTTCTCGGGCGTCGTCTTCAGGGCGCCGGAGACAAAACTCATCGACGGCGAGCCGATGAAGGAGGCGACGAATTTGTTGGCGGGACGGTCGTAGAGTTCCAGCGGTGCGCCGACCTGCTGGATCTTGCCGCGGTCCATCACCACGATGCGGTCGGCCATGGTCATGGCCTCGATCTGGTCGTGGGTGACATAGACGATGGTCGATTTCAGCCGCTGGTGCAGCGCCTTGATCTCGGTGCGCATCTGCACGCGCAGTTGCGCGTCGAGATTGCTGAGCGGCTCGTCGAACAGGAACACCGAGGGTTCGCGCACGATGGCGCGGCCCATTGCGACGCGCTGGCGCTGGCCGCCCGACAGTTCCCGGGGATAGCGGTCGAGATAGGAGAACAGGTTGAGGACGCCAGAGGCCTTTTTCACCTTGGCGTCGATTGCCGTGCGGCTTTCGCCGCGGATCTTTGGGCCAAAGCCGATGTTGTCGGCCGCTTTCAGGTGCGGAAACAGCGCATAGGACTGGAAGACCATCGCGATGTTACGCTGCTGTGGCGGCAAATCGTTGGCGCGCACGCCGCCGATCAAGAGGTCGCCTGCGGTGATCGGCTCCAGCCCGGCCAGCATGCGCAGCAAGGTCGACTTGCCGCAGCCGGAAGGGCCGACCAGCACGACGAACTCGCCGCTCTTGATGTCGAGGCTGATGTTTTCGAGGATCTTGTGGCGTCCGAAGGATTTCGACAGGTCACGGAACTCGACATCGGTCATGGTCAGGCTCCCAATATGTCGTCGATGAAGGGCAGGAAGCCGGCGGTCAGTCCGGCGTCGACCGGCACCACCGCGCCGGTTATCCCCGATGCGCGATCCGAAACAAGGAAGGCCACCGCTTCGGCCACTTCCGTGGCGTCGACGATGCGGCCGAGCGGATAGAGCCGCTTGAGCTTGCCGAGAACATCCGGGTTCTTGGCCAGCCGATGGTCCCATGCGGCGGTGCGGATCGAGCCGGGGCAGACGACATTGGCGCGCAGCCCGTTGCGGCCGAGTTCCACAGCGACCGCTTTGGCATAGGCATTGATGCCGGCCTTGGCCGCGGCATAGGCCGGGTTGCCGAAGTGGGCGATGGCGTTGACGGAAGAGATGAAGACGACGCTGCCCGAACCGCGCGCGGCCATTGCCTTGATCAGCGGATCGGCGAACAGCATCACCCCGGTCAGATTGAGGTCGAGTTCATGCGTGATCTTGTCGGGGGTCAGCGCTGCAAGAGTCTCGGCGCGCGTCCAGCCGGCATTGTTGATCAGGATGTCGGGCACGCCGTCTTTCTCGAGGATCGCCGTGATCGCGGCATCGGTGGAGATCCGGTCGAGAAGGTCGAAGACGTGGCGCGACGCCAGATGCGGACTGCCGAGCTGGTCTTGCGACTGGTCGCAGCCGACGACGCGCGCGCCTCGTTCGGCCAGCAGCGCCACAATAGCCGAGCCGAGCCCGCCGCCGGCGCCGGTCACCAGCACGGTCTTGCCTGCGAATTCGGCCGTTGAAACCACGCTGCGCGCCTCCCTGGGATCTACGATAATCGGAAAAGGCTATTTTAAGAAATGTAATTAAGCAACAGGATAATCCGCTTGCACAGCGCGAAATCATGGATAATGTAGGAAAGTCACATAAAGCCGTGGCCGCCTCAAAGCCGCAAGAGTGCAGACGCAATCAAATGGGAGAGATCGAATGAAGCTTGCAAAATGGACTGTCGGCGTGATGGCCGGAATGAGCCTGCTCGCCCTGGCCGCGCAGGCAGATGCCGGCGAGGTGCGCGTAACCGTCGCCGAATACAGCGCCAAGACCGGCCCGTATTTCGAAGCGGTGAAAAAGGAATTCGAGGCAGCCAACCCGGGTATCACCGTCAAGTTCGAAGTTGTGCCGTGGGACGTGCTGCTGCAGAAGCTGACCACCGACATCACGGCCGGTACCAATGCCGACCTGTCGATCATCGGCACCCGCTGGCTGATCGATTTCGTCCAGCAGGATGTCGCCGAGCCGCTCGACGCCTACATCAAGCCAGACTTCAAGGACCGCTTCATCGACACCTTCCTGTCGCCGTCGATCATGGAGGGCAAGACCTATGGCCTGCCGATCGCGGCCTCGGCGCGCGCCATGTACTACAACAAGGAATTGTTCGAGAAGGCCGGAATCGCCAACCCGCCGGCAACCTGGACCGAGTTGCAGGAGGATGCGCGCAAGATCAAGGCACTGGGCACCGGCACGTTCGGCTTCGGCCTGCAGGGCAAGGAGATCGAGACCGACGTGTATTATTATTATGCGATGTGGTCGCAAGGCACCGAGATTCTCAACAAGGATGGCACGTCGGGCCTCGGCACGCCGGGCGCGCTCGAAGCCGCCAAGCTCTACAAGTCGATGATCGACGAAGGCCTGACGGAACCCGGCGTCACCTCCAACAACCGCGAGGACGTCCAGAACCTGTTCAAGCAGGGCAAGGTCGGCATGATGATCACCGCGCCCTTCCTGTCCAACCAGATCAAGGACGAGGCGCCGAACCTGAAATACGGCGTGGCCGCTATCCCCGCCGGACCGACCGGCGCGCGCGGCACGTACGGCGTCACCGATTCCATCATCATGTTCAAGAATTCCAAGAACAAGGATGAGGCCTGGAAGCTGCTCGACTTCCTGTTCACCACCGAACAGCGCGCCAAGTTCACGCAAGGGGAAGGCTTCCTGCCGGTGAACAAGGAAGAGGCCAAGATGGACTATTACGTCAACAATGCCGACCTCGCCGCGTTCACCGCACTGCTGCCCGACGCTCGCTTTGCACCGGTCATCCCCGGCTGGGAAGAAGTCGCCCAGATCACCTCGGATGCCATGCAGAAAATCTATCTCGGCGGCGACCCCGAGGCAGGCTTGAAGGAAGCGGCTGCCAAGGCCAACGCCGTGATTAAGAAATAGGGCGTATCTCCCTGCGCCCGGCGCGGCCCAGAGATCGGGGCGCGCCACACTTTCCTCTCCCTCCGGAGGGGGGAGAGGTGGCTCGGCGAAGCCGAGACGGAGTGGGGGAACCACCTGGCAANCTTTCCTCTCCCTCCGGAGGGGGGAGAGGTGGCTCGGCGAAGCCGAGACGGAGTGGGGGAACCACCTGGCAACCGCCGCGACGGACATAGGAAGGGCAATAGGGGCAAACATCACCTCGCCTTGCGCCCCAAGGGTCGACATCCACTCCGTCGACCCCCACTCCGTCGAGCTCCGCTCGACACCTCTCCCCCGATCGACGGGGGAGAGGAAAGGCCCCTTCCGCAACCGTTGCGGAGGATGGGCAGGCAGGTGAGGGGCAGCGCAAACGTCGCAGGAAATTCAAACCCTGAAGCGCTGCCTTAGACCGATATGCGAGATTGATCCGAGCTGGCGCGCCAGCGCCACTTATGTCCAACACGGTACGAATCCGGCCGATGCAAAATCGTTACCTGCCCTATTTATTGACCTTGCCCAGCCTGTTTCTGGCCGCAGTCGTCATCTTCTGGCCGGTCTGGGACCTGATCCAGATATCAACGCATGATGTCAGCCGTTTTGGGCAGCTGCGGGACTTCAACGATTTCGCCAATTATTCCGCCTTCCTCGCCGATCCCGATTTTCTGGCGGCACTCTGGCGCACCGGCCTGTGGACCGTGCTGGTGGTCGGCGGCGCGCTGCTGTTGTCCGTCCCCGTGGCGATGATCCTCAACACCGATTTCTACGGCCGCGGCATTGCCCGCGTCATCATCATGCTGCCCTGGGCGGTGTCGCTGACGATGACGGCAGTGGTCTGGCGCTGGGCGCTCAACGGCGAAAGCGGGATGCTGAACTCGGCGCTGATCGGGCTTGGCCTGATCCATGAAAACATCCAGTGGCTGGCGCGCGCCGAGACGGCATTCCCGATGCAGGTGCTGATCGGCATATTGGTGACGGTACCGTTCACCACGACCATCTTCCTCGGCGGCCTGTCGTCGATCCCCGACGACCTCTACGAGGCGGCGGCCCTGGAGGGGGCGACGCCGCTGCAGCAGTTCCGCGAGATCACCTTTCCGCTGCTGAAGCCGTTCATCAACATCGCCATCGTGCTCAACACCATCTACGTCTTCAATTCCTTCCCGATCATCTGGGTGATGACGCAGGGCGGGCCGGCCAACTCGACCGACATATTGGTCACCCATCTCTACAAGCTGGCCTTCCGCATCGGCAAACTGGGGGAAGCATCGGCAGTGTCGCTGCTGATGTTCGCCATCCTTTTGATCTTCACCATGATCTATGTGCGCCTCGCCATGCGGGAGCAACGCGCATGACGCCCAAGCTGAAGCGCACGATCATTGCCTGGCTGCTGCTTTCGCCGCTGCTCGTGGTGACCATCTTCCCCTTCGCGGTAATGTTTTTGACCGCGGTCAAACCGCGGCAGGAGGTGCTGTCGCCGACCTGGTGGCCAAGCGAATTCCACTGGTCGAATTTTGCCGACATGTGGGTGGCGACCGGCTTTGGCCAGGCGCTAGCCAATTCGCTCTATGTCTCTGTTATCGCCACCGTCGGCGCCATCCTGATCTCGGTGCCGGCCGCCTATGCCATGTCGCGGTTTCGCTTTGCCGGCTATGGCGCCTTCCGCCAGTTCCTGCTGATCTCGCAGATGATCTCGCCGATCGTGCTGGTGCTCGGCCTGTTCCGGCTGATGGCGGCCTGGGGTCTGATCGAATCCACGACGGCGCTCGGCGTCATCTACATGGCTTTCAACGTCGCCTTCACCGTGTGGATGCTGCAAAGCTATTTCGACACCATCCCGCGCGATCTCGAGGAAGCAGCGTGGATGGAGGGCGCCGGCCGCTGGCTGACCTTGCGAAAAGTGTTTCTGCCGCTTTGCCTGCCGGCAATCGCGGTGACCGCCATCTTCACCTTCATCAACGCATGGAATGAGTTCGTCGTTGCGCTCACAATGCTGCGCAGCCAGGAAAGTTACACGCTGCCGATCCAGGTGTTCTCGCTGGTCGCCGGCCGCTACACGATCGAATGGCACCATGTAATGGCGGCGACGCTGCTGGCGACGCTGCCGGTGGCGATCCTGTTCATCTGGCTGCAGCGCTATCTCGTCCGCGGGCTGGCGCTCGGGGCCGTAAAATAGCAATTCCAGTGTGGAGCGGTTTTCCGTCCGGGATTGCGAAAAACAAATAGCCGTACGGAGTTTTCATGCGCATCTTCACCGCCTCGCTGGCGACCGAAACCAACACCTTCTCGCCGGTGCCGACCGACCGGGCGTCGTTCGAGATGGCGTTCTATGCCGGGCCGGGCAAGCATCCTGATACACCGACCTTGTGCTCCTCGCCGATGGTCGCGCTGCGCCGGCGCGCGGCTGCCGAAGGGCTGACCGTCATCGAAGGCACCGCCACCTGGGCGGAGCCGGGCGGGCTGGTGCAGCGGCAGACCTATGAGGCGTTGCGTGACGAGATTCTCGGCCAGTTGAAGGCAGCCTTGCCGGTCGACGCCGTCATCCTCGGCCTGCACGGCGCCATGGTGGCGCAAGGCTATGACGATTGCGAAGGCGATCTGCTGGAACGGGTTCGCGCAATCGTCGGGCCCGACGTGGTGATCGCGGTGGAGCTCGACCCGCACAGCCACCTGACGCCGAAGCGCGTCGCGGCATGCAATGTCATGGCCTATTTCCTCGAATTCCCGCACACCGACTTCTATGAGCGCGGCGAACATGTCGTCGAGCTTGCATTGGCGGCGGCGCGCAGCGAGATCAAGCCGGTGATCTCGACCTTCGACTGCCGCATGATCCAGGTGCTGCCGACCAGCCGCGAGCCGATGCGCTCCTTCGTCGACCGCATCAAGGCGCTGCACGGCAAGGACGGCGTGCTGTCGGTCTCGGTCATCCACGGCTTCATGGCCGCGGACGTGCCCGAAATGGGCACGCGCATCCTGGTCGTGACCGACAATGACAAGGCCAAGGGCGATGCGCTGGCGGAGAGGCTCGGGCGCGAGCTTTACGCCATGCGCGAAAGGACGGCGATGACGATGCTGAACACCGAGGATGGCATCGCGCGGGCACTGGCCGCGCGCAAGGGAAACCCCGGCAAGCCGGTTGTGATTGCCGACATCTGGGACAATCCCGGCGGTGGCGTCGCCGGCGACGGTACCGTCGTGCTGCGCGCAATGTTGGAACAGGGCGTTGACAATTTTGGCGTGGCGACGATCTGGGACCCGATCGCCGTCACCTTTTGCCAGGCGGCAGGCGAAGGCGCCGTCATCGACCTGCGCTTCGGCGGCAAGGCCGGGCCGCTGGCCGGCGAACCGATCGATGCGCGCGTCAAGGTGTTGAAAGCCGTCCCCGAGGGCTGGCAGACCTTCGGGCCGAGCCGGGTGACGCTCGGACCGACGGCACTGGTGCGGCTCGAAGGCACCGAAATCGACATCATCCTCAACACCAACCGCACGCAGACCTTCGAGCCGGATGTCTTCTCCAACATCGGTGTCGATCCGTTGTCGAAGGACATATTGCTGATCAAGTCGACCAACCATTTCTACGCCGGCTTTGAACCGATCGCGGCGGAGATCATCTATGTCTCGGCGCCGAGTTCGTATCCGAGCAATCCGGCGGTAACGGATTACAGGAAGCTGACGCGGCCGGTGTGGCCACGGGTGGCGGATCCTTGGCGCTGGTGATCTCCCCACTTGAGGGGGAGATCACCAAAGGCGACAGAGGGGGTCCTTGCGCGTGAAGCGCCGACCTTCATCTGCCGCAGGAGGTCGAGCCCAGTCGGACCGACCCCCTCTGGCCGCTTTGCGGCCATCTCCCCCTCGAGGGGGGAGACAAGGCGGCGCTATAGCAATCCCCGCTTCACCATCATCGCTTCCGGCGAAGGCATCTTGCCGCGGAACGCCGTGTACAGTTCCTCCGGATCCTTCGACCCGCCGGCGGCATAGATATTCTTCCGAAGCCGTTCCGCCAGCGCCGGGTTGAAGGGATCGCCGGTCTCCTCGAAGGCGGCGAAGGCGTCGGCGTCGAGCACTTCGGACCACATGTAGGAATAGTAGCCGGCTGAATAGCCGTCGCCGGAGAAGATATGGCCGAAATGCGGGGTGCGATGACGCATGGCGATGGTGTCGGGCATATCAAGCTTTTCCAGCGTTTCGGCTTCGAAACGCAGCGGTTCCGCCGGCGCATCCGGCCGCGCGTGATACGCCATGTCGATCAGCGCCGACGCTGTGAACTCGACCGTGGCGAAACCGGCGCCGAACGTGCGGGCGGCCAGCATCTTGTCGAGCAGCGACTTCGGCATCGGCTTGCCGGTCTTGACATGCAGCGCATGCTTTTCCAGCACTGCGGGCACCGTCAGCCAGTGCTCGTAGAGCTGCGAAGGCAGTTCGACGAAATCGCGGGAAACCGACGTGCCCGCCACCGACGGCCAGGTGACGTCGGTCAGCATGCCGTGCAAAGCATGGCCGAACTCGTGGAACAGGGTCTTGGCCTCATCGACCGACAGCAGCGCTGCTTCCCCGGCCGGCGGCTTGGCGAAGTTCATGATGTTGTAGATCACCGGCTTTGAGCCATCCCCAAGCTTGTAGCCAGACTTCAGCGCGCTCATCCAGGCGCCAGAACGCTTCGAGGATCGGGCGAAATAGTCGGCGAGGAACAGGCCGCGCTCGCTGCCATCGGCGTTCTTCACCACGAAGACGCGCGCGTCGGGATGCCAGGCGGCGATGCCCTTCTTCTCCTCGAAAGTGATGCCGAACAGTTTTGTGGCGACGTCGAAGCAGGCGTCGATAATGCGGTCGAGCTGCAGATAGGGTTTCAGCTCCGCCTCGTCGAAGGCGAATTTTTCGGCGCGCAATTTCTCCTGGTAGAAGCGCCAGTCCCAGGCGGCGAATTTTTCGTTGCTGCCTGCCTTGGTCGCCAGCCGCTCCAGCTCCTTCTGGTCGGCGGCGGCCTTCTCCAGCGCTTTCTCCCAGACCGGGTCGAGGAGGTCGTGCACCGCCTTCGGCGTCTTGGCCATGGTGTCGTCGAGCTTCAGCGCGGCGAACGAGGCATAGCCGAGCAGCCTGGCCTTTTCGGCGCGCAATTTCAGCATGTCGCGCACCACTGCGGTGTTGTCGCTGGCGCCGCCATTCTGGCCGCGCATGGTGAAGGCGCGGAAAGCGGTCTCGCGCAGATCGCGGCGTTCAGAAAAGGTCGTGAACGGCTCATAGATTGAGCGCGACAAAGTGACGGCGTAGCGGCCCTTCTGGCCGCGCGTCTCGGCGGCTTCGGCCATCGAACTCTTCACGAAGTCCGGAAGGCCGGCAAGATCAGCCTCGTCGAGGAACAGCGCCCAGTCGCGCTCGTCGGCCAGCACGTTCTGGCCGAAAGTGGTGCCGAGCGAGGACAATTCCTCGCTGATGTTGGCCAGCCGCTTCTTGCCGTCGGCGTCGAGTTTTGCGCCCGATCGCACAAAGCCTTTCCAGGTCTTCTCCAGCACCCGCAGCGTCTCGGCGTCGAGTTTTAGCGTCTCCCGGCGCTGGTAGAGGTCGTCGATGCGGGCAAACAGTTTCTCGTTCATCGAGATCGCCGAGAAATGCCGCGACATCTTCGGCGAGATATCGCGTTCCAGCGCCTGGATCGCATCGTTGGTGTGGGCGCCGGCCCGGCACCAGAAGATCGACGAGACATGGTCGAGCGGCTCACCGGCGAGCTCGAGGGCTGCCAGCGTATTCTCGATGGTCGGCGCATCCTTGTTGCCGGCGATCGCATCGATTTCGGCCTCATGTGCCTTCAGCGCCGCGTCGAACACCGAGGAGAAATCGTCGTCGCCGATGCTGGCAAAATCCGGCAGGCCGAGCGGCCCTTGCCATTTGGTCAGCGGATGGGCGGCGAGATCGACGGTTTTCGTGGACGGCATGGGGGATCTTTCGATGATTGGCGGAGCTTGCTGACCGATGTAGGGCGATGACTGGCGCGGCGCAACAGCGCGGCCGTTCAAGCCCGCGTCAGAAGCCGTCGCAATTTTCCGCGATCGCCGCTTGCGAACTGGCGGTGATGCGGTTGCCGGTGACGGCGAACGTCTCCTGCATCAGCATGTCATTGTTGGGGAAATCATAGCAGGCGATGACAGTTGTGACGCCGGCCTCGCTCTTTTCGACGCGATGCCGGATTGCGGCGCCGGCGACCGCGCCCTTCCATTCGTCGATCGACGCGATGAACTCCTGCTTCGACTGCACGACGCCGAGATCGTCGAGCTTGATGCGGACATAGTCGGCGAGCAGGTCCGACAATTCGGTGCGATCGGCGACCAGCAGCGCCGAATACCAGCGGTCGATAATGGCGCCGTCATCGGAGCGGGCAGGGACGAGCGAAATCAGCAGCGCCGCTACGGCGAAAGCGATCGCACGCCAAACCCGCATTCTTGACTCCTCTTGTTTGACCATGCCCTTATCCGAAAACCGGTTCCCACTTTTCGGGATCATGGGTCTACGTCAAATCCGGCCGCTCGAAGTCGCCAGTGTCCTTGTTCATCACCCAGAGCTCGCCGGTCGAGATGTCGAACCAGGCGCCATGCAGCGACAGCCGCCCCTTGCCTTCGAGGATGGAGACGCAAGGGAAGGTCCTGAGATTGGCGATCGAATAGCGGATGGAAATACGCTCCAGCGCCGTCTGCCGTTCGGTTGCCGTCATGAACGTGCTGGACGAAACGGTTTCGGCCGCCGGCGCGATCAGGCTCATCCATTTGCCGATGAAGTCGCCGGGCGACAGCGGCGCCGAATTGGTGTCGAGCGCGGCGCGGATGCCGCCGCAGCGGCCATGGCCCATCACCACGATGTTTTTCACCTTCAGGCTCTGCACGGCGAATTCGAGCGCGGCCGAGGTCGAGTGGAACTCGCCGTCCGGCGCATAGGGCGGCACCAGATTGCCGACATTGCGCAGGACGAACAGTTCGCCCGGACCGGCGTCGAAGATCGCCTCGGGGGCAGAGCGGGAATCGCAGCAGGCAACGATCATGGTTTCGGGCGCCTGCCCTTCGCGGGCGAGCTCGCGATAGCGTCCGCTCTCGGTGAGATAGCGGCCATTCATGAAGTTGCGGTAGCCGGTCCAAAGATGTTCGGGGAGATGGGGCATGGGCTAGGGATGAAGCCTTTCGGGGTTAGCGACGGCAGCTCATTTCAAGTTAGAAAGGCTCTAACGGCAAATGCCCGTCGCGGGCAATGCCGAATTGCGGATGGCTTCGTCGCAAATCGCCATGCCGCACGCATGGCTCGCCGCTTGCCTCACGCCCAGATCGCCAGGGGAATGCCCAAACGGTCGGCAAGCGGCGGGTCGGGAAACGGCTTTGCCTCGCCGCCGGCGATGCGCCCGGCCATCAGCATCATCACCGCTGCGTCGAGGAAATCGTCGGCGGCAGCACCGCGTGGCGGCGGCTGGTCGAGGAAAGCTCTGGTATAGCCGTGCCGGCAGAGCAGTGCCTTGCGCTCTTCCATCCCGGCAGGATTGACTGCGCCCTTGATCTTCTTCGGCAGCGTCATCGGTTTTTCGCCGTTCAGCCGGCAGAAGGCCACTTCGGGGTGCGATTCGAAGACGCGGCGGCGCAGTTGCGGACGTGCGATCAGCAGCGCGTCGATCTCGCGTATCTTGGCAAAGATGCCGAAGGCCTGGATCGAGACGCCGCGTGGCGGATCGGAGGTCGCCTTGGCCACCTCGCTGGCGCGCCGATGCGCCTCATACCAGGCCTCGACCGTGGTGAAGCCGCTGATGTCGGCGTAGAGGGCCGCGCGGGACGGGATAGAGAAGACGCTGGATTGCCGTGCTCCGAGCATTGGCCGTACCAAGGTCTCCGGCCCGCGCCCGCCTCTTTGCGAGACGTCCGGCAGGCCGATCGGCATGTCGACGGCCACTGTCGCATCGGCGGGCAAGGCGTCGAGCAGGGCCGCAAAGCTGGGAAAGACGCGGACTGACGGCGCGGCATCCAGATCGCGGCGGACGGCGATCCAGCCGGCCTTGCAGCCGTCGGCGCCGACGACCACGGTCGACGTCACGCCCGGCGGTCCCGCCCCGGATGCGTGAGGTGGCGCAGCTGCACCATCGCCATCGGGTGCGACAGGCTCTGGGCATCGGTTTCAAGCTGCAGCTCGTCGCCGCCACGCTTGGCGGTTCGCGCCAGGATTTCGTAGACGGCGGCGGTGGTCGATTGCAGCGCCTTGATCGGCGGCTGCCCCGACAGGATGCGGGCGAGGTAGACGGCCGCAGTCAGGTCGCCGAGGCCATTCGGCGGCTTGTCGATGAGGCGGTGTTCGGCCAGCAGCGCCTGGGTGCCGTCAAGCAGCAGATTGCCGGTGCCGCCGGTCATCATCGACTGTGCCGACGTCACCAGCATTGTTGACGGTCCGGCATGGAGGGCGGCCGAGATCACCGATTTCAGATCGGGCAAAGGCGCACCGGCCATCCATTCCAGCTCATAGCGGTTGGGGGTGGCGATGTCGGCGATCGGCATCAGCCGGTCGCGCATCGCGGCGGCCGTCGGCTCGGGCACATAGAGCCCGCCGGAATCGCCCATCACCGGATCGCATATATAGATCGCGTCCGGCGTCTTGGCCTTGACCGCCGCAACCAGCGAGGCGACGGCCTCGGCCTGGCCGGCCTCGCCGAGATAGCCCGACAGCACCGCGCCCACCTCGCCCAGCCAGGGCGCGCGCTCGAGATCGGCCATCAGCGCCTTGAACTGGTCGAGCGGCGGCACGATGCGCGTGGCGCGACCGTGGCCCGGATGCCAGGGCAAGATGACCGTCGGTACCGCCCACACCGGAAAGCCCAGCGTCTCCAGCGCAAACACGGCGGCGCGGTTACCGACCGAGCCGCGGGCGACATGGCTGGAAATGACGATGACCGCGCGCGGCGCGTCGGCTTTTTCGCTGTTCATGGAAAATCCTAGATACGGATAATTTTTCGTTGAATCGTCATCCTGATCTATCTCTTTGGTTGGAGCATGATCTCCGGACAAAACGGTTCCCGTTTGTCCGAGAAAACCGGTTCCCACTTTTCAGGATCATGCTCTAGCTGCCCCGGGAGACGTAGTACACGAGCCAGATCAAAAGGCCGAGGGCGACGATGAGCCCAAGTGCGCGACCGATGCGGGTGCCCCAGACCTCGATCGGATCGGATCGGTCGGCCTCGGCTGCGGTAACATGATCGCGCGCGCCTTTCGCTGCCCGTGACACCAGCGATGCGCCGCCAACGCCGCCCTCGTTCGCCACGCGCTCGATAATGCGGCGCGATTCGCTGTCATCGTCGCGGCCTTCCGCCATGATCCTGTCCTGTTTGCCGGCAACCATACCGTGTTCGCGCGATCAATCACAGGCCTCGCCGGCGCATGAATGCGCGCCAGGAATGCGCGCCAGCGGCAGACATTTTCTTGAGCGCGGATTGTGCTAATGCTTCGCATGCAACTTCTGTCGAGGGACCTCACCATGTTTGCCCAGCGCCTTGCCTTCCCTTTCCGCAGTCTGCCGGCCGTGCTGATGATGGCCGTCGTGCTGCCTCTGCTCGCCGGCTGCGGCTTCAACACCATCCCGACGGCGGAGGAAAACGCCAAGGCGGCATGGAGCGAGGTGCTGAACCAGTATCAGCGTCGGTCCGACCTCATTCCCAATTTGGTCGAGACGGTGAAGGGCTATGCCTCGCATGAAAAGGACACGCTCGATGCGGTGGTCGAAGCGCGCGCTAAGGCGACGCAGATCACGGTGACGCCGGAAACGCTGAAGGACCCCGAAGCGCTTAAGAAGTTCCAGGATGCGCAATCAGGGCTGACCAGCGCGCTGTCGCGGCTGATCGCGGTGTCGGAGGCCTATCCCGACCTCAAGGCCAACCAGAATTTCCTGGCGCTGCAGGCGCAACTCGAAGGCACCGAGAACCGTATCGCCGTGGCGCGGCGCGACTACATCCTGGCGGTCAAGGATTACAATCTGACGCTGAGGACCTTTCCGTCGGTGCTATGGGCAACCTTCTGGTTCCGCAGCAACGAGCCCTTCGCCAACTTCACCGTCGAAGAAGACAAGATGCAGCCGCCGAAGGTCGATTTCGGCACGAAGCAGGGCGGGTGATGACGTCTGGGTGAGCTTGGCCTTTGCCAGCCTTGCGTTCCTTCACACCCCCCTCTGTCCTGCCGGACATCTCCCCCTCAAGGGGGGAGATCAGCTGTCTTCTGTCCTTGCGCCAATTATCAGCGTTGCCGGCTGAGCGTCGGCAGCGAGATTGCCAATCTCCCCCCTCGAGGGGGAGATGTCCGGCAGGACAGAGGGGGACGCGAAGGAACGCCAACCTTGGTGTTCTTCTCGCCTTTCTAGCCGTCTTCCTGCCCCTCACCGCCTTCGCCGCCGACCTCCCCGCGCTGACCGGCCGCGTCGTCGACAATGCCGGGATCATCGATGCAGGCACCAAAGCCGCGCTCACCCAGAAACTCGCCGACTTCGAGACCAGAGGCTCCGACCAGATCGTCGTCGCAACCATCCCCAGCCTCGACGGCGAGGAGATTGAGCCTTACGCCAACCGGCTGTTCCGCTTCTGGAAGCTCGGCCAGGCCAAGGAAAACAACGGCGTGCTGCTGCTGGTGGCGCCGAACGACCGCAAGATGCGCATCGAGGTCGGCTATGGGCTGGAAGGCACGCTGACTGATTTGCACACCAAGCTGATCATCGAAAACGACATGGTGCCGGCGTTCCGCGCCGGCGATTTCTCCGGGGGCATTTCCAAGGCCGTCGACGACATGGTGATGGTGCTGGAAGGCAATCCGGAGGAATTGGAGGCGCGCGGCGAGCGCAACCAGAAGCCGCCCATCAATACCGACAATCTGTTCTTCGGCGTCTTCATCAGCATCTGGGCAATCATGTTCTTCGGCAGCATGGCCGCCTCCATCCTGCCGCCGATCTTCGGCCAAAAACTCGGTCCCGGCCGCTATCGCTGGCTCGGCATGACATTCGAGCCGCACAAGCGGTCATCCAGCGGCGGCTGGTCTTCGGGCGGGGGCGGCTGGTCGTCGGGTTCAAGCGGTGGTGGCGGCTTTTCCGGCGGCGGCGGTTCGTCCGGCGGCGGCGGCTCCTCGGGAAGCTGGTGAAAAGATGACCACACGCATCGCCAATCCCTGGCATGGCCGCTTCGCCACGATGACCGGCGCTGCCTTGCTGGTCTTGCTCGTCAGCGTCGCGGCGCTGGCAGCGGAGCTGCCCGCCCTCGCGGGACGCGTGGTAGACAATGCCGACATCATCGATGCCGCGACCGAGGCGGCGCTCACCCAAAGACTGGCCGATTTCGAGACCAAAGGCTCCGACCAGATCGTCGTCGCGACGGTTCCCAGCCTCGACGGCGAGGAGATCGAGCCTTACGCCACCCGGCTGTTCAACGCTTGGAAGCTCGGCCAGAAGGCCAAGAACAATGGCGTGCTTCTGCTGGTGGCCGTGAACGACCGCAAGATGCGCATCGAGGTCGGCTACGGGCTGGAAGCCACGCTCACCAACCAGCACGCCACACGGATCATTGAAGGCATGGTGCCGGCCTTCCGCGCCGGGGATTTCTCCGGCGGTATTTCCAAAGCGGTCGACGACATGATCATGGTGATTGAGGACAGTCATGGTGGTTGAGGGGAACTGGTGACGGCATGACAGTACGCGTCTTCAATCCGCCAAGACCTGGCCGCGCAGCCGCGACGATCGGCATCGCGCTGTTGACGATGCTCACCATGCTGTTTGTAGCTTTGGCGGCAGACCTGCCGGCACTCACCGGGCGGGTGGTCGACAATGCCGGTATTATCGACGCCGCGACCAAGGCGGCACTGACGCAGAAGCTCGCGGATTTCGAGACCAAAGGCTCCGACCAGATCGTCGTCGCCACGATCAACAGCCTCGACGGCGAGGAGATCGAACCCTACGCCAACCGGCTGTTCCGCTTTTGGAAACTCGGCCAGGCCGGCGAAAACAACGGCGTGCTTCTGCTGGTGGCCAAGAACGACCACAAGATGCGCATCGAGGTCGGCTACGGGCTGGAAGGCACGCTGACCGACCTGCACACCAAACTGATCATCGAAAACGACATGGTGCCGGCGTTCCGCGCCGGTGATTTCTCCGGCGGCATTTCCAAGGCCGTCGACGACATGGTCATGGTGCTGGAAGGCAACCCGGAAGAGCTGGAGGCGCGCGGCAAGCGCAACCCGGCCGACCGCAGCACGCCCATCGATCCCGTCGTCGCGGTCTTCCTGATCCTGTGGGCGGCGATGTTCTTCGGCGGCCTGGCGATGGCCTTCCTGCCGCCGATCTTCGGCACCAAGCTGTCGCCGGGCGTGTATAAATGGCTGGGCATGACCTTTCGCTACGGCCAGGGGCCGAGCGGATCGTCCTCGGGCTCCAGCAGCTGGACAACAAGTTCGTCGTCGGGCAGCGGATGGTCATCGGGAAGTTCGGGCAGCAGCTGGTCTTCGGGCTCAAGCAGCGGCGGCGGGTTTTCAGGCGGCGGCGGTTCGTCTGGCGGTGGCGGGTCTTCAGGGAGCTGGTGAGAGAAGATGGCAACACGACCGATCAGCCCACAGGACCATGAGCGCATCGCCACCGCGATCCGCGCGGCCGAGGCCAAAACCGACGGCGAGATCTACTGCGTCGTTGCGCATGCCAGCGACGGCTATTTCTTTCCCGCCGCCTTCATGGCGACATCAGGCATGCTGATTGCCAGCCTCGCCGTCGCTTATGGGCTGGAAGCCTGGTGGCTGTCGATCCGGCTGCCGCATTTCGTCATTGTCCAACTGCTGGCACTGGCCTCGGTGTTGGTGCTTTTGTGGGCGCTGCCGGGCTTGCGCATCCATCTGGTGCCGCGCCGGCAGCGTTATCAGGCGGCACATCACAATGCGCTCAGGCAGTTCCTCGCCCGCAATGTCCACCGCACCACGGCGCGCACCGGCGTGCTGGTCTTCGTGTCGATCGCCGAGCGTTATGCCGAAGTGGTCGCCGATTCGGGCATCGACAGCAAGGTCGGCCAGCATGTCTGGGACGGCGTGGTGCGCGATCTCCTGCAGCATGCCGGTGACGACCGGCTCGCCGACGGCTTCGTCAAGGCGATCGGGCAGGTCGGCGCGGTGCTAGCCGAGCATTTCCCGGTGACGTCGGGCGACGCCAATGAACTGGACGATCATCTGGTCGAGATCTGAAAAGCCAGCAAGCGCTACCCGGACGGACGCCTGATCGCGCCGGCTGGGTGCGTTTTCCAGGCAGGCTTTGCCCATTGTCAGCAGTGTCGCGATCGGCTGTGAGAAAGCGGTCGGCGGGCTGACCTCGACTCTTGCAAATGGCCGATGCGGGTTTATGGTTAACAAATCATGAATACGCTGAGCATCGACATCAGGAAAGCCGAACCGCGCGACGCCGGCGCCATTGCGGACGTGCACCAGCAGGCTTGGGAGGGCGCCTATTCCGGCATCATCCCGCATCGCTCGCTGACCTCGATGATCAACCGCCGCGGCGCCGACTGGTGGGCCAACGCCATCCGCCGCGCCGCCACCGTTCTGGTGGTCGAGATCGGCGGCACCATCGCCGGCTATGCCACGATCGGCAAGAACCGCGCCCGCGAGCTGAAGCAACAGGGCGAAATCTACGAACTTTACCTGCGTCCGGAATATCAAGGCATCGGGCTCGGCAGCCGGCTGTTCAAGGCGGCGCGGGCGCGGCTTGCCGACCACGGGCTGAAGGGAATGGTGGTGTGGGCGCTGGAAGACAACCAGAACGCACTTTCCTTCTATGCCGGCGCGGGTGGCCGTGACGTCGCCGAAGGCGTCGAGATTTTCGAGCAGAGGGCGCTCAAGAAGGTCGCCTTCGTCTGGGAATGACCGGCCTCGGTTACAAATCATCATAAACCGTGCGCTTCCGTTAGCGCTTCGCACCAATCGCCGCATTGCACCATGCCGCGCCGCCCGCTATCGATCTTGGACATCGAGAGAGGGATTTAAGCCATGCGAATCGAAGCCATTGCCATCGGAAAGAACCCGCCCGAGGACATCAACGTCATCATCGAGGTGCCGATCGGCGGCGAGCCGATCAAGTACGAGATGGACAAGGAGGCCGGCACGCTGTTCGTCGACCGTTTCCTGCACACCTCGATGCGCTACCCCGGCAATTACGGTTTCGTGCCGCACACGCTCTCGGGCGACGGCGACCCGATCGACGTTCTGGTCTGCAACACGCGCGCCCTGGTGCCGGGATGCGTCATCAATGTGCGGCCGATCGGCGTGCTGGTGATGGAAGACAATGCCGGCCAGGACGAGAAGGTCATTGCCGTGCCGTCGCCGAAGCTGACGCTGCGCTACGAAAACGTCACCGAATACACGCAGCTGCCCGAGATCACCCGCGACCAGGTCCAGCACTTTTTCGAGCACTACAAGGATCTCGAGCCCGGCAAATGGGTCAAGATCGAAGGCTGGCACGATTCCAAATACGCCAAGAAGATGATCGTCGACGCGATCGCACGGGCGAAGGCGGCGAAGTAGCGCCGAGAGGGGCCTGCGTCTCGTTCAAGTAAGCGGCAAACGCCAGCGCGAGGCACCCCCCCCTGGCCTGCCGGCCATCTCCCCCTCAAGGGGGGAGATCGGATGTCGCAACGGCTTTCGTCAATTTTTAGCGCCGAAAGAAAAACCGCCGCCAGCGAAGCTGCCAATCTCCCCCCTTGAGGGGGAGATGCCCGGCAGGGCAGAGGGGGGTGCCTTGCACCCACGTGGCTAGTTATCCACCCGACCAAACGCCGGCACGTTGCCGATGACGGCGTGCTTGTCCTTGCCACAGGCGAAACTCTTCGCCTCGTCCGCCAGCTTGCGCGCCTGGTCGTTGGCCTGCGGGTTGCCGGTGGCCAGCACGAGGCCGATGGTGCAGCCGTCGCGGGCTTCCATCTGGGCGACCTTGGCGACGAGCAGCACTTCGGTCGGCTTGTTCTCGTCTTCGGGATTGCTGATCGAGCGGCGGTGGATGACGGCGAAGGGAACGGCAACCTCGCCCTTGGTCTCGATGCGCCATTCGACCTTGGCGCCGGACGAGTTGAAGCCGGAAAAGCTCTCCCAGACCGAGGTCATCTCGCCGCCGGGCGGAAACCCGTAAAAAAGCGATTCACGCGCATCGTCATAGGCGATCAGCACGGGATAGCCGCGATAGCCGGAGCAGGCGAGTTCGGCCCAGTCGCCATCACCTTCCTGCGCCTGCGCATAGGTGACGCAGTCCTTTTGCGAGTCGAGGTCGGTGTAGACGCTGGATATGCCGTCGGCATGGGCGGTTTGGGATAGGGCGGCGAGGGCGAATGGAACAAGCAGCAGGGTTCGCATGCGGACGTCTCCCGTGAAGTTCGCCCCAGCCTATCGCCAAATCTGCGGCCGGCCTAGCGTGCCAATCTCAACGTTGGCGCCGCCCAAATCGCCCTGCCGGGCAATTCTCCCCCTGAACGGGAGAAAGTGGCCGGCTGCGCCGCTGGCGACAACCTTGTAACGCTGGCAATTGGCGAAATCGTGATGAGAGCGTTCCTCGCCCCATTTCCGGGAAAGGATGCCGGCAGGTGAGGGGCGGCGCCAACGCTCGAAATGTTATTTCTTCAAGCTCGCCTCGATCAGCAGGTCGGCGTTGTGGGCCACCGATTGCGCCGGGCCGCCGAGGCCGAAGAGCTGGCCGCTGATATAGGCGCCTTCGATCAACAGCAGCAGGCCGTCGCCGAGCGTGTCAGGGTCTTTAGCGCCCATCGCTGCGGCCATCGCGCGCAGGCGGTGGCGCAACTCCTGCTTGTTGGCCTCGCTGACGACGCGCGCCGGATGGCCATGTTCGGGATATTCCACCGCCGCGTTGGTCATGCCGCAGCCGCGATAGTCCGGCTTTTGCGTGCGCTTGCCGACGCGAGTCAGGAAAGCCCTGAGCTGTGCGCGCGGGTCGCCGGGATGGGCAGCCACGGCTTCGTCGAAACGCTCCCAATACTCACGGTCATATTGCCTGAGATAGGAAGCGGCGAGCTCGTCCTTGGAGGGAAAGCTGCGGTAGAGGCTGGGCTTGGTGACGCCGGCGCGCTTGACGATCTCGTCGACGCCGATCGCCCGGATGCCGCGGCGGTAGAACAGGTCGTACGCCACGTCGAGGATTTTCTTGGCAGCCTTGGGCGGTGCGGCTGCATGACCGTCCTTGATGGTCAGTTCAATATTTTTGTTCGTTGGCATGGTATGACTCGATTGACGTGTTACCGATCGGTACGTATACATGTCCTCACCCTGCAACGTACCGGTCAGTAACATGATAGCTCAATCCCGTCCCTTTGGCCAGCGCTACGCTTTCGTCGTGGTTGGCGTCATCTTCCTTTGCCTGTTGATCGCGGCCGGGCTTCGTTCCGCACCCTCGGTGATGATGCTGCCGTTGGATAAAAGCTTCGGCTGGGGGCGCGATACGGTTTCGATTGCCGCTGCGATCGGCATCTTCCTTTACGGCCTGACCGGGCCGTTTGCCGCCGCATTGATGGAGCGTATCGGCTTGCGCCGCACGCTGCTTGCCTCGCTTGTGATCATGTCGGGCTCGACCGCGCTCAGCCTACTGATGACCGAGCCCTGGCACCTGTTCCTCACCTGGGGCGTGTTTTCCGGCATCGGCTCCGGCGCGGTCGCCACCGTGCTCGGCGCCACCATCGTCAACCGCTGGTTCAAGACCAATCGCGGCTTGGTGATGGGGCTGATGTCGGCCTCCAGCGCCACCGGCCTGTTGGTGTTCCTGCCGCTGCTGGCATCGCTCGCCCAGTCGGGCGGCTGGCAGCCCGTCGCTATCGCCGTCTCGATCGCCGCCGCCTGTCTTCTGCCGCTGGTCTGGCTGTTGGTTCCGGAGCGTCCCGCTTCGATCGGCATGGTGCGCTATGGCGCCGGGGCGGATGACGTGCCGCCGGTATCGCCGGCATCGCAAGGCAATTTCCTGGCGCATACGCTGAACACGCTACGCCGCGCTGCCCGCACCCGCGTCTTCTGGTATCTGTTCGCCACGTTCTTCATCTGCGGCTTCACCACCAACGGGCTGGTCGGCACGCATCTGATCTCCTTCTGCGGCGACATGGGCATCCCCGAGGTACAGGCCGCGGGCCTGCTGTCGCTTATGGGCATTTTCGACCTGATCGGGACGACGCTCTCGGGCTGGCTCACCGACCGTTTCGACCCGCGCAAGCTGCTCGGCGTCTACTACGGCATTCGCGGCCTGGCGCTGATCTATCTGCCCTATTCCGGCTTCTCGGCGACCAGCCTGATCATCTTCGCGGTGCTCTACGGTCTCGACTGGATCGCCACCGTGCCGCCGACGCTCAGGCTCGCCAACGAGGCCTTCGGTGACCGCAGCGGCCCGATCGTGTTCGGCTGGATCGTAGCCGGCCACCAAGTCGGCGCCGCCACCGCCGCCGCCTTCGGCGGCACCATGCGCGAATTGCAGGGCAATTACGAACTGGCTTTCCTGATCGCCGGCATGACGGCGATCGTGGCTGCGTGTCTGTCGCTGCTGATCAATACGAGCAGGCCGGCTTTCGATCCGGAGCCGCAAGCGGCGTAGGGCGCGGTACTAATCTCCCCCTGGTGACGCTCGATCCGGTGCGGTCGGCGTAAGCCTTTGGGTCGGTGCGAAGGATCGCTACGCCTGGAATGGGCAGCCGTCAGTCCGGGTAGCAAACCGTCGGAATCTTCGGCCACACCGCGCTGTCGCAGCCGGCAACCTGCTGCCTCTGCTTGAAAGAGGCGCTGACCGGGCCGGTGACCACGGGGTCGACGCCATCAGGGGCGTCGGCAAACATCTGCTCGGCCGTCCGGTCGGACGACGAGGCCGGATTGGCTTCCTTCACCGTGGCGGCCGATTGAGCGGCATTCGCCGCCAGCACGGCAGCGAATGCGACCGAAGCGATGAGGGGCCAAAATCGGTTGAGTTTGTCGGTCATGAATTTCGAACTACCCGGGCCCAGAAAGGTTCCCGCCTTGGTTAACAAAACCATCTCACACCGAGATGCTTAAGATTTGATGAGTATTTGGTGGTGCGCCTCCTCTTTCGCAATTGCGAAAAACCCTGTATGAGCCGCGCAACCGAAAGAGGCGGCGCCTTCTGGCCTGCTGCCTGCAACGCTCCCGAGACCACAAAATGAAAATTCGTAATATCGCGATCATCGCGCACGTCGACCATGGAAAAACCACCCTCGTCGACCAATTGCTGCGGCAATCCGGTTCCTTCCGCGACAATCAGCGCGTCGCCGAGCGCGCCATGGATTCCAACGACCTCGAAAAGGAACGCGGCATCACCATCCTGGCCAAGGCGACCTCGGTCGACTGGAAGGACACCCGCATCAACATCGTCGACACACCCGGCCACGCCGATTTCGGCGGTGAGGTCGAGCGCATCCTGTCGATGGTGGATTCGGCGATCGTGCTGGTCGACGCCGCCGAAGGCCCGATGCCGCAGACCAAGTTCGTCGTCGGCAAGGCGCTCAAGGTCGGCCTGAAGCCGATCGTCGTCATCAACAAGATCGACCGTCCGGACGCCCGTCACGTCGAGGTGGTCAACGAGGTGTTCGACCTGTTTGCAGCGCTTGACGCCACCGACGAGCAGCTCGACTTCCCGATCCTCTACGGTTCTGGCCGCGATGGCTGGGTCTCGGAAAATCCGGAAGGCCCGAAGGACCAGGGCCTGGCGCCGCTGTTCGACCTCGTCATCAAGCATGTGCCGGAGCCGACCGTTCATCCCGGCCCGTTCCGCATGATCGGCACCATCCTGGAAGCCAATCCCTTCCTCGGCCGCATCATTACCGGCCGTATCGAGAGCGGCACGCTGAAGTCCAACCAGGCGGTCAAGGTGCTCCACCATGACGGCACGCAGATCGAAACCGGGCGCATCTCCAAGATTCTCGCGTTCCGTGGCCTCGAGCGCCAGCCGATCGAAGAGGCGCAGGCGGGTGACATCGTCGCCATTGCCGGCCTGTCCAAAGGCACCGTCGCCGACACGTTCTGCGACCTGGCGGTGACCGAGGCGTTGCATGCGCAACCGATCGATCCGCCAACCGTGACCATGTCTTTCCTGGTCAACGATTCGCCGCTCGCCGGCACTGAAGGCGACAAGGTGACCAGCCGCGTCATCCGCGACCGCCTGCTGCGCGAAGCCGAAGGCAATGTCGCGCTCAAGATCGAGGAATCGCCTGACAAGGATTCGTTCTTCGTTTCCGGCCGTGGCGAATTGCAATTGGCCGTGCTGATCGAGACGATGCGCCGCGAAGGCTTTGAAATCGCCGTGTCGCGTCCGCGCGTCGTCATGCAGAAGGGCGAGAACGGTGAATTGCTGGAGCCGGTCGAGGAAGTCGTCATCGACGTCGACGAGGAGCACGCCGGCATCGTCGTGCAGAAGATGTCGGAGCGCAAGGCCGAGATGGTCGAGCTGCGGCCTTCGGGCGGCAACCGTCAGCGCATCGTCTTCCACGCGCCGACGCGCGGACTGATCGGCTACCAGTCGGAACTGTTGACCGACACGCGCGGCACCGCCGTGATGAACCGGCTGTTCCACGCCTACCAGCCCTACAAGGGCGAACTGCCGGGCCGCACCAACGGCGTGCTGATCTCCAACGAACAGGGCGAGGCAGTGGCCTATGCCATGTGGAACCTCGAAGACCGCGGCCCGATGGTCATCGACCCGGGCGTCAAGGTCTATCAGGGCATGATCATCGGCATCCATAGCCGTGACAACGACCTCGAAGTGAACGTGCTGAAGGGCAAGAAGCTGACCAACATCCGCGCCGCCGGCAAGGACGAGGCGGTGAAGCTGACGCCGCCGATCCGCATGACGCTGGAGCGCGCGCTGGCCTGGATCCAGGACGACGAGCTGGTCGAGGTGACGCCGAAGACCATCCGCCTGCGCAAGCTCTATCTCGACCCGAACGAGCGCAAGCGCTTCGAGAAGTCGGCCAAGGTTGTGGGCGCGGCGTAATCGTCTGATTGTCTAAATTCGAGAGGGGCGAAGCACCGATGTGCTTCGCCCTATTTCGATTATCTGCTCGCCCTTGAGATGATGGTTTCTCGGTCGGCTTCGCCGGAGAGATCAATTCGCACGATCGTGCCATCGCGAGCCGGCTTGCGCAAAGCCCTGGCGCCTTCGGAAACGACAAACAGCAATCGTTTCTCCTCCAGCGCCTGAAGCCTTGATCGGGAGATGCCGAGTTCGCCGGCGAGCAGACGGTCGAGCCGCAGCGATGTCGGCATCTCCCGATCAAGCCTGATTTCAAGCGCGGCTGCGGGTCGGCCTTCGCCGCCGAGCCGGTGTTTGTGAACGGCGACATCGGGAAACTCCTCGACGCGGCCGACCCGGTTTCGCAAAGCCACGACATCGAAGGCATGGCGGCGGGCGAGGGCCGGATCGTTGCTTTCGAGCGCTGCCAGCAGCGCGGGTTCGATGTCGCGGCGGTTGCAGCGTTCGAAAATGCCGAAATTCCACGAATTGTCGCAGTCGATGCAGCGATAGATCAGCCAGACATCAATGCGTTTGCCATTGGCGTTGACGCGGAATTTGTCGCTGCAGCGATAGGCCTTCACCGTGCCGCAGCGATTGCAGTTGATCAGGGGTCGAGGTGCGATTTCGGGCGCAATCGCCCAGTGTATGCGCAGAGACATGCCGATAAGCCCTTCCCGTCGGGAAGTTCTTCAGGCCGGCAATGGCGAGATGCCCATGCGGGCACGGCGTGGCGAGAGCTAGCTATGTCGGAAATCAGCTGTCACGGGCGGCAAAGCGCGCGACAACGGTTCAGCAGTGCCAAACCGGTCTCGAACCGCCGCCTGAGGAACACGTGAAATGGAGCAGGCACCGCTTAATGCGGCGCCCTGCCAAGTGTGATCAGGGGAGTTGGCGAGACCGGCGGTTACTGAGGCAAAATGAAGCTCGAAATGAATGTCGGGACGGTTCTTCTAGCGGCAAGATGCCGAGCGGGCAAGGTTCATAGGGTGTCTCGCCCTGCTCAGGCGAAGGCGATCTGTACCTTCATCGATTTGTTGCGGTCGCCGGCGATCTCGAAAGCCGCAACCGCCTCGTCCATTGGATAGATGCCGGTCAGCAGCGGCTTAACGTCGACGCGACGGTTGTTGATCAGATCGACGGCCAGCGCGAACTCGTCGTGGAAACGGAAGGAGCCGCGCATTTCGATCTCCTTGGCGACGATGAGATTCTGAGGCAGCGACATGTCGCCGCCTAGGCCGAGCTGCACGAGCACCCCGCGCGGCTTCAGCACATCGAGCCCGGCTCGCACCGCGCGCTCATTGCCGGAGCATTCGAACATGACGTCGAAACTGCCCTTCTCGACATTGTAGCCAGCGAGCTTGTCGGCATCTGTGGCGACATTGATGGTGCGGTCGGCGCCGATCTCGTTGGCCTTGGCCAGAACCGCGTCCATGACATCGGTGACGACGATCTCACGCGCGCCGTGGACACGTGCGGCAAGGATGCTGAGCGCACCGATCGGCCCGCAGCCGGTGACCAAGACCCGCTTGCCGAGCAGCGAGCCGGCGCGGTTGACGGCATGCAGCGTTACCGCGAACGGCTCGGCAAAGGCGGCTTCGTTGATGGAGACATGGTCGGCGATCTTGTGGCACTGCCAGGCCTCGGCGACGAGGCGCTGGCGGAAGGCCCCCTGTATGTGCGGCATCGGCATGGCGCTGCCGTAGAATCGCATGTCGAGGCATTGGTTCTGCACGCCCTGCAGGCAGTATCGGCACGCATTGCAGGGCCGGCTGGGCGAAATAGCGACGCGGTCGCCGACGGCGAGGCTGGAGACGCCGGCGCCAAGCGCCTTCACCGTGCCGGCGACCTCATGTCCGAGGATCATAGGCTCGCGCAGGCGCACCACGCCGAAGCCGCCATGATTGTAGTAGTGCAGGTCCGAGCCGCAGATGCCGCCGGCCTCGACCGATATTTCGACCTGTCCTGCGCCAGGCGCGCCGGGATCGGTCTCTTCGATGCGAAGGTCTTTTGCCGCGTGGATGACGATTGATTTCATGGCCGCGATCCTTTCTCAAACCACTGGCACGGGCAAGTCCGATCTCCGAAATATGTTGCGTTCGTTGGCCCATCAGGCCGAGGGGTGCCAAATCGCCACCGATCGGATATCATTTGCCATCCAACGCTCGAAGGCTCCGCCATGCACCTCACCTCGCTGCTGATCTTCGCCGCCGCTCTCTTCGTTGCCGCCGGCTCGCCCGGCCCATCGATCGCGGCACTGGTTGCCCGCGTCATCTCGAAGGGCTTTCGTGACGTGTTTCCGTTCCTGCTCGCCATGTGGATCGGCGAGGCCATCTGGCTGTCGCTGGCGGTGTTCGGGCTGGCGGTCGTGGCGCAGACCTTCCATTTCGCCTTCGTCGTCGTGAAATGGATCGGCGTCGCTTACCTCACCTACCTCGCCTTCAAGATGTGGACCGCACCTGTCGACGCAAAAGAAGGCGAGATGCCGCGCGAGGATTCGGCGACAAAGCTGTTCTTTGCCGGCATGGCGGTGACGCTCGGCAATCCCAAGATCATGATGTTCTATCTGGCGCTGCTGCCGACGATCATCGACCTCGCTTCGGTGAGTGTCATCGGCTGGGTCGAACTGACGGCGACGATGGCGGTGGTTCTGATCGCCATCGATCTCGCCTGGGTCGTCGCGGCCTCACAGGCGCGCAAACTGTTGAAGAGCAAGCGTGCGATGAAGATCGCCAACCGCATCAGCGCCACGACGATGGCCGGCGCTGCCGGGGCCATCGCGGCGCGATCCTGACCGCCTTTCTATGGGAACCTCAAAGCTAGACTTTGTCCAATAGATCCATGCTATCAGACGTGCCAACTTTCCAGCCGGCGAAGCATCCCAAAACGCCACAGGCCGCGCATCGTACGCCAACATACAGCCAGCGAACGCCGTCACGTTCCGGGTAGATGGAAAACCCGACGCCGATGTTTGCAGCTTCGGAGCCGCACTCGGTGCACGCCCATCGTTCCGGCTGGGCTTCGTCCCAAAATTCCGCACTGTCGCAGATAAGATGCTCGGATCCGCAGACCGTGCACGTTCGTCGCGCCACACCCTCGTCATCGTCGGCATCGAGGAGAAACGAGATGGAACCGCACTTGCAGCGGGCGAGCCTGAAGTCATGAACCTCGGCGTTGTCGGCGCCATAGGCTTCCAAGTATTCTCCGATGTCAGTGGGCTCGCTGCCAACCCACCACTTGCCTGACGTATCTATCGTCATTGGTCACCTCGCCATGGCGTGGTATTCGTCGTTCGGGCGCATGTCGATGGCCGCCGCCACGCGGTTCGACATGTTGAAGAAGGCGGCGGTCGAGGCGATGTCCCAGATGTCGCGGTTGGTGAAGCCGGCGTTGCGCAGTGCTTCCCTGTCCGCCTCGACGATCTTTGCCGGCTCTTCCGTCAGCTTGACGGCGAATTCGAGCATCGCCGTCTGTTTCGGTGAAAGATTGGCAGCGCGGAAGTTCATCACCATCATCTCGCCGAGAGCCGGATCGCCGGAGATCTGGCGCACCGCCGCGCCATGCGCGGTCAGGCAATAATAGCAATGGTTGATCGAGGAGACGACGACCGCGATCATCTCCCGTTCCAGCTTCGACAGGCCGGATTCACCCAGCATCAGATCATTGTAGGTTTCGGTAAAGGCGCGCAGCTTCTTCTCGTCGAAGGCATAGGCAAGAAGCACGTTGGGAACCAGGCCGAGCTTTTCCTCGCATTTGGCGAAATAGGCTTTTGTCGCCTCGCTCAGTTCCGCGATACCGAGGTCAAGTGCGCTGATTTTGCCGGACATGGGGTCTTCCTCCTCGTTCACCGCCGCCTGACCGTCGAATTCCTGTAATTCTTATCGAGCCGTCAAACCTTTGTCGCCAAACAGCGGTCATCTGCTACCATAGTCGTAAAAGCATGTGACGGGAGGACAACATGGCGAGCGTGAAATCCGCAGCTAAGCCGAAGAAAACAGCCACTGCCGGGGTGAAACCCGACGGGAAGCCGGCCAGGCTCGCCGACTATCTGCTGGCCCGCGCGCCGGCCGAAGACATTGCCGCCTATGACGCCGCCGACCTGGAGCGAGCCGCCGACCTGGCAGGACGTGCGGTCGCCGCCCACAAAAAGGGCCAAAGTGTCGTCGCCGTCGATGCCGAGTCGGGCGTATCCCGCGAGGGCCGCCCGATGACGATCATCACCGTCGTCAACGACAACATGCCGTTCCTGTTCGATTCGATCCTCGGCGAGATCACAGAAACTGCCGGCGAACCGACTTTGGTCACCCATCCGGTCATCGTCGTGCGCCACGGCAAGGCCGGCGTCGACGAGATCCTCGGCGACGGCAGCGCCCTCAAGGACGATGGCAATCACGACCGGCTGAGCGTCGTCCATGTCCATATTCCGCGCCTGACGGCGGAGCAGGCCGACGCGCTGGCCGACCGCCTGCGCAAGATGCTCAACCAGGTGCGCGCCGCCGTCAGCGACTGGAAGCCGATGCTCGCCCGTCTCGACCAGGCGATTTCCGAATTCCGCTATTCCGCCGTGCCGCTCGACAAGAAGAGCGTTGCCGAGGCCATCGCCTTCCTTGAATGGCTGCGCGACGACAATTTCACTTTCCTTGGCATGCGCGAGTTCAAATATTCCGGCGGCACGGAGAGCGGCAATCTGGAGCGCGCCGACAAGCCCGGTCTCGGCATCCTCGCCGACCCGGATGTGCTGGTGCTCCGGCGCGGCACCGAGGCGGTGACGACGACGCCCGAAATCCGCGCCTTCCTGCATGGGCCGGAGCCGCTGATCGTTACCAAGGCCAACGCCAAGTCGCTGGTGCACCGCCGCATTTATCTCGATTATATCGGCGTCAAAACCTACACCGCCAAGGGCACGCTTGCCGGCGAGTTGCGCATGGTCGGCCTGTTCACCTCGACTGCCTACACGCGCTCGGTGATGAAAATCCCGTATCTGAGGTCAAAGGCCGAGACCATCATCGCCAAGTCCGGCTTCGACCGGCACGACCATTCCGGCAAGGCACTGATCAACGTTCTGGAGAGCTATCCGCGCGACGAACTGTTCCAGGTGCCGGTGCCGATCCTGAAGAAGCACGCCGCGGCCATTCTCGGCCTGGTCGAGCGGCCGCGGGTGCGGGCGCTGGTGCGCGCCGACCAGTTCGACCGCTTCGTCTCGATCCTCGTCTTCGTGCCGCGCGACCGCTATGACAGCGTCGTGCGCGAGAAGATCGGCACCTATCTCAAGACCGTCTTCGAGGGCCGTTTGTCGGCTTATTATCCGGCGTTTCCGGAGGGCGGGCTGGCGCGTGTGCATTTCATCATCGGCCGCTCGGGCGGCAAGACGCCGAAGGTCGAGCAGGCGGCGATCGAAGCGGCGATCCGCGATATCGTGCGAACCTGGGACGACGCGCTGGCCGAAGCCGCGGAAGCCGTCGGCGGCGATCCATCGCTGAAGGCGATCGCCGCGCGTCTGCCTGAGAGCTATCGCGATTCCTTCAGCGCGGCCATCGCGCTGAAGGATGCGGGGCGCATCGCCGGCATCAGCACCGCCAACCCGATCGCCATCGACTATTACCGCCATGCCGAGCAGAAACCGCATCAGGCAGCGCTGAAGATCTACCACCACGGCAGCCCGGTAGCGCTGTCGCGTCGCGTGCCGGTGCTGGAAAACATCGGCTTCCGCGTCATCAGCGAGCGCACCTTCGAGGTTGGCGAGGACGGCGGCGACACCGTCTTCGTCCACGACATGGAGCTGGAGAACAGCTACGGCAAGCCGATCGACCTCAGCGATGGCGGCGCGCTGTTCGAGGACGCGTTCCTGTCGGTCTGGCGCGGCGACATCGACAATGACAGCTATAACGGGCTTGCCCAGACCGCCGGCCTGTGGTCGGGCGAAGTCAGCATTCTGCGCGCCTATGGCCGCTACCTGCAGCAAGCCGGTATCCCGCAGAGCCAGGATTTCATCGCGGCCGCGCTCAACCGCTATCCCGACATTGCGCGCGGCCTGCATGCACTGTTCGTCGCTCGTCTCGGCCCGACCGCCGAGACGGAAGGCGTCATCGCCGCCAAGCACCTCAAGGCCAAGATCAAGGACGCGCTGGAGGAAGTCCCCAACATCGATGACGACACCATCATCCGCCGCTATCTCAACCTGATCGAAGCCTCGTTGCGCACCAATCATTTCGTTGCGGGAACGAAGGCGCGGGGCCAGTCGCTGGCGATCAAGCTGGACTCGCAAGCGGTCGATGGCCTGCCGGCGCCGCGGCCGTGGCGCGAGATCTTCGTCTATGGGTCCGAGGTCGAGGGCGTGCATCTGCGCTTCGGCCCGGTTGCGCGCGGCGGCCTGCGCTGGTCGGACCGCGCCCAGGATTACCGCACCGAGGTGCTCGGCCTGGTCAAGGCGCAGCAGGTCAAGAACGCCGTCATAGTGCCGGTCGGCGCCAAGGGCGGCTTCTATCCGAAGAAGCTGCCGATGAGCGCCGGCCGCGACGCCATCTTCGAGGCCGGCACCTCGGCCTACAAGAATTTCGTTTCCAGCCTGTTGTCGATTACCGACAATATCGGGCTCGATGGCGTCATACCCCCAGCCGGTGTCGTCAGGCGCGATCCTGACGACCCCTACTTTGTCGTCGCCGCCGACAAGGGCACGGCAACCTTCTCCGACACCGCCAATGCCATTTCGGAGAAACACGGTTTCTGGCTCGACGATGCCTTCGCCAGCGGCGGCTCGGCCGGCTACGACCACAAGAAGATGGGCATCACCGCCAAGGGTGCCTGGGAAGCGGTCAAGCGGCATTTCCGCGAGATCAACCGCGACATCCAGACCACCCCCTTCACCGTCGTCGGCGTCGGCGACATGTCGGGCGACGTGTTCGGCAACGGCATGCTGCTGTCGCCGCAGACCAGGCTGATCGCCGCCTTCGACCATCGCGACATCTTCATCGATCCCGATCCAGACAGAGTGGCGTCGATGGCCGAGCGCGAGCGCATGTTCGCGCTGCCGCGTTCGTCCTGGCAGGACTATGACAAGACCAAGCTGTCGGAAGGCGGCGTCATCGTCTCGCGCAGCCAGAAGTCGATCACGCTGCCTGCGGCAGCGGCGGCGGCGATTGGCCTCGCCAAGATCACCGCGACACCGGCCGAGATCATGACCGCCATCCTCAAGGCGAACGTCGACCTTCTGTGGTTCGGCGGCATCGGCACGTATTTACGGGCCTCGGGCGAAACCAATGCCGAAGTCGGCGACCGCGCCAATGACGCCATCCGCATCACCGCGCTCGATGTGCGGGCCAAAGTGATCGGTGAGGGCGCCAATCTCGGCGTCACGCAGCGTGCCCGCATCGAATTCGGTCTCGCCGGCGGCCGCTGCAATTCCGACGCCATCGACAATTCTGGCGGCGTCAACTGCTCCGACGTCGAGGTCAACATCAAGATCGCGCTGGCGTCCGCCATGCGCAAGGGATCGCTGACCCGGCCGGCGCGCAACAAGCTGCTGGCCGAGATGACCGACGAGGTCGCCGGCCTCGTGCTGTCCAACAATTACGAACAGACGCTGGCGCTCTCCATCGCCCGCAAGCGCGGCCTTGCCGACATCGCGCACCAGAGCCGGTTCATGGCGGCGCTGGAGGCTCGGGGCCTGCTCGACCGCGCTGTCGAGACGCTGCCGTCGCCGGCCGCCCTTGCCGAGCGCGAGGCGCGTGGCGAGCCGCTGACCCGGGCGGAGCTTGGCGTGCTGCTCGCCTATGCCAAGATCGTGCTGTTTTCCGACATCGTCGCCAGCGACGTGCCTGACGACGCGCATTTCGACCGCGACCTGATGGGCTATTTCCCTGACCGGATGGCGAAGAAATATGCGGCCGAGATCCATGGCCACCGGCTGCGCCGCGAAATCATCGCCCGCGTCGTCGCCAACGATCTCGTCAATCGCGGCGGACCGTCATTCGTCAACCGGCTGCAGGAAGCCACGGGGCGCAGCGCGGCCGACGTGGTGCGCACCTTCGCCGTGGTGCGCGACGGCTTCGCGTTGCCGGCGCTCTATCGGGAGATCGATGCGCTGGACAGCCACATCGACGGCCAGGCGCAGCTCGATCTCTACCAGTCCGTCAGCCGGCATATCTTCGTGACCAGCGGCTGGTATCTGAAGAACGATGCCGGCACCGCAGCGCTCGGCCAGCGCATTGCCGAACTGCAAGAGGCGCGCATGGCGCTGGAGCCGAAGCTGCTCTCGCTGCTACCGGCCTTCTCGCGCGAGCGGGTCGAGGAGAGGCGGTATGGCCTGTTCAAGGCCGGCGCCCCCGAAAAGCTCGCCGGGCAGCTGGCAATGGCCGATGTGGCGGGACTGATCCCCGACATCGCACTGACGGCGCGCACGGCCAATGCCGACGTCGTCGCCTCGGCCAAGGCGTTCTTCGCCGTCAGCGATGCCTTCCGCATTCCGCGCGTCGAAGAGGCGGCGCGTTCAATCACGCCGTCGGACTATTACGACCAGCTGGCGCTGTCGCGCGCCACCGACACGATCGGCGCGGCGCGGCGCGGCATTGCGGTGGCGGCTCTCGCCGGCCATGCCGGGACGGCGGATCCTGTGGCGGCCTGGCTGGAAGCCGGAGGCGAGCGCGTGGCGCGCATCCGCGAGCGGCTGCAGGCGCTGACCGAAGGCGGGGATATCACCGTGTCCAGGCTGTCGGTGGCTTCGGGGCTGATGAGCGATCTGACGGGGATGTGAACATCTCCGAAACGCCGGCGCCGCCCTCATTGCCCTGCCGGGCATTTCTCTCCGTATAGTGACGAGGAGAAAGGGCGGGCCGTAGCCTTGGCGCCCTTGTTGCAACGCTGGCGACTAGCGAAATCATCGATGAGAGCAACCCTCTCCCCGTCACTATTCGGGGAGAGGATGCTGGCAGGCAGGTGAGGGGCAGCGCGAATCTTTGGCGGTTTGCATGAGCATTCGAAACATGCAGACATGGCATCCGACAAGCGCGGTGTCCCGGGGGAATCATCATGGCGGCGGTAGAAACAGTGCAGCGGGCATCCGGGCACGGCATCTGGGGATGGATGTTCTTCGACTGGGCGGCGCAGCCGTTTTTCACCGTCGTCACCACCTTCATCTTCGGGCCTTATTTCGTCTCGCGCATGGCGAGCGATCCGGTCTCAGGCCAGGCGGCCTGGGGCTACGGCATCGCTGTTGCGGGCCTGGTCATTGCCGTGCTGTCTCCCATCCTCGGCTCGATTGCCGACCAGACCGGGCCGCGCAAGCCGTGGATTGCGTTCTTCGCCTCGATCAAGATCATCAGCCTTTGCCTGCTATGGTTCGCCGCTCCCGGCTCGAACCTTTTCCTGGTGGTGCTGTTCTTTTCTCTCGCTTCGGTCGCGGCGGAATTCTCGACCGTGTTCAACGATTCGATGATGCCGCGCCTGGTGCCGAAGAGCGAGATCGGCCACGTCTCCAACATTGCCTGGGGACTTGGTTATCTCGGCGGCATGATCGCGCTGATCTTTGTTGTCGCCTGTCTTGCGGGTTCGCCGGAGACCGGCAAGACGATCATCGGCATCGACCCGCTCTTTGGGCTCGACCCGAAACTCGGCGAGGACGCGCGCGCCACCGGGCCGCTGTCGGCCGGCTGGTATTTCCTGTTCATCCTGCCGATGTTCTTCTTTACGCCGGACGCCATCAAGGGGATTCCGATCGGGCCCGCGGTGCGCGAGGGGCTGTCGGAACTGAAGTCGACGCTGACTGAAGTGCGCCGGCGCAAAGGCATCTTCCGCTTCCTTGTCGCCCGCATGATTTATCAGGACGGCGTCAATGCGCTGCTCGCTTTGGGCGGCACCTTTGCGGCAGCGATGTTCCACTGGTCGATCACTGAGATCGGCATGTTCGGCATTATCCTCAACGTCGTCGCCATCGTCGGCTGCCTGGTTGCCGCATGGCTGGACACCGCGCTTGGCTCCAAGACCATCGTGATGATTTCGCTCGTCCTGCTCAGCATCGCCACCATCGGCATCGTTTCGACCGGGCCAGGCTACACGTTGTTCGGCGCCTGGATGATGCCGGGAGCCGATAGTGGCGGCCTGTTCGGCACGGCGGCGGAAAAGGCCTACATTTTCTATGGCCTGCTGATAGGGCTGGCGTTCGGACCGGTGCAGGCGTCGTCACGCTCCTACATGGCGCGCAGCGTGACCGCAGCCGAGTCCGGCCGCTATTTCGGCATCTATGCGCTGGCCGGACGGGCGACGAGTTTCCTGGCGCCGTTCATGGTGGCGTCGATCACGCTCGCCAGCGGCTCGGCGCGGCTCGGCATGGCGGCCATCGTGCTGTTCCTGGGCGTTGGGATCGCGATATTGATCAAGACGCCGTACCCGGCGGATCAGCCGGTGGAATAGCGCCGCACTTTTCCTTCTCCCCTTGTGGGAAAAGGCAGAGGCGCTCAATGCCTGAAATGCCTCACGCCGGTAAACACCATGGCGATGCCATGCGCGTCGGCAGCGGCGATAACGTCGTCGTCGCGCATCGAGCCGCCGGGCTGGATCACCGCCGTGGCGCCGGCTTCGATCGCGGATATGAGCCCGTCGGCGAAAGGGAAGAAAGCGTCGGAGGCGACCACCGAGCCCTTGGTCAACGGCTCCGCGAGGCCAGCTGCTTCCGCCGCGTCGAGCGCCTTGCGGGCGGCGATGCGCGAGGAATCGACGCGGCTCATCTGGCCGGCGCCGATGCCAACCGTGGCGCCGTCCTTGGCGTAAACGATGGCGTTCGACTTGACGTGCTTGGCGATGCGGAAAGCGAATTTGAGGTCGGCCATCTCGGCCGCCGTCGGTGCGCGCCTGGTCACCACCTTCAGTTCGAGATCGTCGACCACCGCGTTGTCGCGGCCCTGGACGAGCATGCCGCCGGCGACGGATTTCACAGTGATGCCGCCGGCGTGCGGATCGGGGAGACCGCCGGTGACCAGCAGGCGCAAATTCTTTTTGGCGGCGACGATGCGGACAGCGTCCTCCGACGCGTTCGGCGCGATGATCACCTCGGTGAAGGTTTTTACGATCTCCTGCGCCGCTTCGGCATCGAGGATGCGGTTCATGGCGACGATACCGCCAAAGGCCGAAACCGGGTCGCAGGCCAGCGCTCTCGCATAGGCAGCAGCCAGCGAAGCGTCCTCGGCGACGCCGCACGGGTTGGCGTGCTTGATGATGGCAACGGCGGCGCAGCGGTTGGGGTCGAACTCGCCGACCAGCTCGAAGGCGGCATCGGTGTCGTTGATGTTGTTGTAGGACAGCTGCTTGCCCTGCAACTGGCGAGCCGTGGCGACCCCCGGCCGCTTGTCGCCATTGACATAGAAGCCGGCGCTCTGATGCGGGTTCTCGCCATAGCGCATGACGCTTTCCAGCCTGCCGCCGAAGGCGCGCCAGGTCGGGTGCTCGATCTCAAGCGTTTCGGCGAACCAGCCGGAGATCGCCGCGTCGTAGCTGGCGGTGCGGGCAAAGGCCTTGGCCGCCAGCTTCTGGCGGAAATCCAGCGACAGCGAGCCGATGTTCATCTCCAGCGCGTTCAGCACCGAGGCATAATCGCCGGGATCGGTGACGATGGCGACATAGGCGTGGTTCTTGGCCGAGGCGCGGATCATCGCCGGGCCGCCGATGTCGATGTTCTCGACAACAGCGGCATAGTTGGCGCCGGAGCGGCGGACCTCCTCGAACGGGTAGAGATTGGAGACGAGCAGATCGATCGGCTCGATACCGTGATCGTGCATCGCCTTGGCGTGTTCGGGATCGTCGCGCACGCCGAGCAGCGCGCCGTGCACCGACGGGTGCAGCGTCTTGACGCGGCCGTCCATGATCTCGGGAAAGCCGGTCAGTTCGGAAACGTCGCGCACGGCAAGGCCAGCTTCGGCGATCGCCTTTGCCGTGCCTCCGGTCGACACCAGCTCGACGCCGGCCGCGACCAGCCCTTTGGCGAAGTCGATCAGGCCGGTCTTGTCGAAGACCGAAAGCAGGGCGCGGCGGACCGGAACGAGGTCGGGTGCCGGAATGTTCTTGGCGGCGACGGCCATGGGCTGGCGGCCTTTCAGGGCTGATTGGAGAGCGTTGCCGGGCCGTAGCACATGAGGTCAGGAAATCAAGCCGGAAGCTTGATCAAGCCCGGCAACGACGCTCAGCTGTTCTCGGGATAGCCGGCGATGCCGGTGCGTGTCAGCTGCCAATGCACCTCGGCGATCTCCGAGGCCTTGAAGGCGAGCACGATCTGGCGGCTGCGGCGCGGGCCGCCAAGGCCGGCGAAATAGATCGATTCCTCGACCTCCGGCACCACTTCGGTGCAGGTGAACACCCAGGTGTCGGCCTGGTCGGCGGTCAGCACCAGGCGGTCATGCTCGTCCTGCAAAAGGTTGATATCAGGGTGGATGTGGAAGCGCACCACGACGAAGTCGCGGCCATTGTTGCGGATCGCCGCACCGCCCGGGCGGAGGAAGCGATCCCTGCCGGCGAGCACATTGGCCTCGCTCGACAGTTTCAGCTCGCGCTCATGCAGGAAGCCAAAGCGCTGCATATAGCCGTCATGGCGGGCGATGAAGCCTTGCGTGCCCTTCTGGTCGATGCGCTTGCAAGGCACATGCTGCGGGCCGCCGAGCAAGGGTGAGCCGAGCAGGTCGTTGACGCGCAGCGAATGGGAAAACCGCGCCGACGAGGTGTCGTTGATGGTGGCGGTCGAATGCGCCGCGGTGGCACGGGCCAGCGGCCGGAACTCGGCGGCGCCATAGGTGTCGATGCCGGCATTGACGATATAATGCTGGCGACCGGACGAGAGTTCGAAGGCCAGGCACCCGGCATGCGCGGCGTTGGACACATCGACGGCCGGCGACGGGCCGGTATCGGCAATCACCGTCACGCCGCCCATCGACAGGCGCTCATAGCCGGAATGCGGCGCGTGCAGCAGCGGCGCGCCGGCGGTGTCGTCGTGGCGCAAGATGGTGGCTATACGGTCGTGGATGGTGGCGCCCATGCCGTTGAAGCGGGCGAGGCTGCCATCCTGATGGCGGAAGAAGCGCAGCGCCGGCAGCATGCGGTCGATGGCGCCCATCAGGGCGGCCGGTGGCGTTTCTGCCTGATTGGCATAGGTCTGACGCAGCGGCAGGAGATCGGCGAGCAATTCGAGCACCGCCATCGGGTTGCGCGAAATATGGCCGCCATCGGGAAGGATCTGGCGGTCGAGTTCTTCCGCCAGGCTGCGGGTGGCGCCGCGCAGTGCCGAGGCCGGCGCCGGCAGCGACAGCGCGGCGAAGGCAAGCGCGATACGAGCGCGCAGCCTGTCCTTGCCGTCCGGCATCTCGCGCGCCATCGAGCGGAGATAGCGGATCTGCACGGCGAGCGATTTCAGGAAGGCGCGATAGAACGGAAATTCGGCCCCTTGTAGGACAACCGAGGAGTGTTGCAACCAGGCAATGACTCGCTTGGCGGTGGTGCCGGGCTCCCAGGCTATGCCGGAAATCTGGTTGCCATGCATGGCGATCCAGTCGGAGACAAGCGCGCGTGCATTGGCGGCGGCCAGCTCGGTGCCGGCGGCGCGCATATGGCGCAGCCAACGGAAACCGTGCAGCGTCTTCACCCAGCCGCGGTTGGCGACGTCGATCTGGAATGGTGACTTGCCGCCGGTCTCGACCAGATGTCCCGACAGCGGATAGCGGCCATAATAAATCTCGAGCGCGATCTGCGGATCGGCGAGCCTGAGGTCGGGCGGTGCGATCAGGACGCGTTCGGGCGTGCGCCCGGAATAGCGCCAGCGATAGACTGGCCCTGCGCGAAGGCGCCGGCGCGTCTTGCGCCAAAACTCCTTAGCGACAAGCGTCCACAGACGTGTCGTGCTGCCGGCAGCCAGTGCCAAAACCCCTCCTCGTCGCCTGGAGCTAGAGCATGCTGTCGTCCGAAAACCGCGTCGCAGGTTTCGGCATCATGTTCCGGTACCCCAGCACAAGCTTATATGATTCAAGAACTTATGCGAAGTCGAATTCCGCCGACGTGAAGCGCCTCACGCTGCCGGCCACCGACCCACCCCGAAAAAAGTCAAGCGCTTCGCGGGCTTAAGCCCGGCAATCCGGCACTCACTTGCGGTTGTGGCGAGACCGAAATTCGCTGGGCGAACAGTTTTCGCGGTCGCGAAACAGACGGGAGAAATAGAAGGCGTCGTGGATGCCGACGGCGGCCGCAATGGACTCGATGGGCGAATCGGAGGCGGCCAGCATCTGTTTGGCGCGGTCGAGCCTCGTGCGCAGTTGGAAGGCCTTGGGCGACATGCCGGCTGCCCGCGCAAATCTGCGCCGCAAGGTTGCCGGCGACATCGAGAATTTCGCGGCGAAGGCATCGAGATCCACCGGGTCGCACGCGCAGCGGCGCAATTCGTCGATGATGGGCTGCATGTCGGCATGCTGGAAGCCGGGATTTCGTTGACGGTTGTTCCAATCCATTGCCTGGCGGGCAGCACGCACGACGATGCGATGCATCGTGGCGGCGGCTTCTGCCTGGCTCAGCATCGTATCGAGCGACAGCTCACCGTGCAGCCTGTCGAACAGCCGCTGCATTTTGCCGAGGTCGCGCAAGGGGACGACAGGGGCGTCCTCGGCGATCAGCCGCAGCCGGGTGAAATCGCGTATCAAGGCCCCGTCGAAGAGCGCCCAGCGTTCGAGCCAGCCCGATGCGTCCGGCCCGTAGGAATGCATTCTCCCGGGAAGCAGCCAGAACAGGGCCGGCGCTTGGATCGTCTGCATGCCGGCAGTCCTGGTTTCAAGCCAGCCTTGACCGTTCTCAATCAGCACCACGGCGAATTCCGGCAATTTGCGCGCTTGGATCGCCTGAGTGACGCGATGCCGACCAATCCCTGTAACCGACAGGCCGCCGGCCGCGGCCGGTGCGGATCTGTAGAGTGCGTAAGAGAGATCGTTCATGAGCGAAAAGTCCATGGCTTCGTTCTGTCCATGGGCGAGTGTGCGAACAGTATGACATTTCCAGCTAAGGATGGAAAATCGCAGGTGGCTGAAATGTCAAGCTCAACAGGTGGCACGCAACGACGGATTCCTGTTGCGTCAATCGATCTGAACGCCAACGGCAAGACATTATCGATGGCGCCGAACCGGTTGGGTCATCTCGTGCCAACCGACGCCGGGGTCGGCATCGATGCCATTCGCGGCCTCCTTGCCGAGCAAGGCTATGTCTGGCTGAAAAGTATGCTGCCGCGCCGCGACGTCATCGATTTTCGCGGCTGGGTGTTTTCATATCTGGCCGACACCGGCTTGCTGCAGCCCGGGTCCGATCCCGCGCTTGGCCTGGCGGCGGCCGCCGGCACGTTCGACCGTCAGCTCGCCGATCGCCGGTTGATGGCGCTGGTTCGCTCCACCGCCTATGAAGGGTTCTGCGCACAGCCCCTGATGGCGCGGCTGATGGATGCGTTCGTCGGCGGGCTGTCCTATTTGCACAAGCGCAAGATCATGCGTTTCACCCAACCGGGCACCACAGTGGCGACGCCGGCGCATTACGATCTCGTCTATCTGCGCGGCGGCACCAGCCGCATCGTCACTGCCTGGATCCCGATCGGCGACGTTCCCGTCGACATGGGCGGCCTGGTCTATCTCGAGGGATCGCACGCCATCGGCCTCGACATGGAGGCCCGGTTCGCTAGGGACAATGCCGGGCTGAGCCCGCAGGAGCGCATCAGCGCCTACAACCGGAACATGAGCGAGGGCGGCTGGGTGTCGAAGGACCTGCCCGACATGGCGGAGCGGTTCGATACACGCTGGCTGATCGCGGATTTCGAGGCCGGCGATGTCGTCCTCCACTCGCCCTACATGATCCACGCCTCGACAACCAACCAGAGTGCGGAGGGGCGTATCCGGCTCTCCACCGATATCCGCTACCAGAATGTCGATGATGAGATCGATGCAAGGTGGGGGAAGCACTGGTCCTTGGACGACATGCTTTAGGCATGTCGTCGCGTCGGAGTCAGGCCAGACGTCGCATGCGGGCGGCAAAGAAGCCGTCCAGGCCGGAAACCCCTGGCGAACCACGGTCAAGATCGGCGGGTGTGGTGCGCAGCGTGCCTTGCGGGGTCAGGAAGGCGTCGATGCCGGCGATTTCGCCGGGCTGCAGTGGATCGTCGGCGACGGTTTTGTTGCCGGCCAGAAAGACGCGATACAGATCCTCGCCTTCGATCGGGTCCAGCGAACAGTTGGAAAAAACAATCCGACCGCCCGGTTTGACCAAAGTGACGGCGCGGGGGAGCAGCTTTGCTTGCAGATCGGCTAGCTTTTCGACGTCGGCTGCCGTCTTGGTCCATGGCACGTCGGGGTGGCGCCGAACCGTGCCTGTGGAAGAGCAGGGCGCGTCGAGCAGGACGGCGTCGAAAAGCTCCGCCGGCTGGTATTTCAGCAGATCGGCCTGCACGATCTCGGCGGACAGCCCGAGCCGTTCGAGGTTCTGCGTCAGCCGCGCCAGCCGGTTCTTCGAGGTGTCCACGGCGGTGACTTTGGCGCCGGCAAGGATCAGCTGAGCGGTCTTGCCGCCGGGGGCGGCGCAGAGGTCGGCGACGCGTAATCCTTTGACATCGCCGAACAGCCGCGCCGGAAAACTGGCGGCGGCGTCCTGGACCCACCATGCGCCTTCGCTGAAGCCCGGCAGTTCGGTGACGGAGGCGTTGAGCTTTTCCACTCGCACCGTGCCGGTCGGCAGCACGATGCCGCCGAGCTTTTCGGCCCACAGTTCGGGATCGGCCTTGACCGTGAAATCCACCGGCGCCTCAACGCGATGCGCCGCCAGGATCTGTCTGGTCATCTCAGGGCCATAGGCGGCCTTCAGCCGGTCGGAGAACCATTTTGGCGCCTCGTCGGTGGCGGCAAGAGCTGCCGGCAGTTCGGTCTCCTTGGCGCGCACCAAAGTGCGCAGCACGCCGTTAACGAGGCCGGAAAAGCGCTGCGTGCGTGGGTCCGACTTGGCGTGGGTCACAGCCAAATCGACGGCGGCGCTGTCGGGGATGTCGAGGAACAGGATTTGCGCCGCCGCAACATGCAGGATGTGCGACAGCGCTGTGGCGTTGGGCGGCAGCGGCTTTTCAAGGCGGCGGGCGAGGAGCCCGGCAATGGTCATGCGGTAGCGCAGCGCGGTCACCAGTATGGCGCGCACCAGGCCGCGGTCGCGCAGGTCGAGCACCTTGTATTGCGGATGGCCGTTCTCGTGGTCGGTCAGCCCGTCGAGCGGCGTCTTGGCGTCGATAACGGCGGCCAGCAGCCGCGCCGCTGCCTTGCGCGCGGCGAGGCCGGCGACGAATTCGTCCGAGCTGTTTTCGCGATCGCCTGAATGTGCGGGCCGGGATCTGGCGCCGCTCACGACCACGGACCTTTGGGTCCGGTCGGATTGCGGCCCCACGGATTGGCTTTCGGCTTGGCCGGTTTGGTCGGCGGCGTGGGTTGTGCTGCCTTGCCCCACGGGCCTTGCTCGACATCGGCCGGGAATTCTTCTGTTTGCTCTGGCGTCGGCGCCTGGCGCGGCGCCGGCTGGCGGCCTGCCATGTCGCGCGCCATCGCCTGCAGCGCGGCGATGCGGTTGTCGGTGTTCGGGTGGGTCGAAAACAGGCTGTCCATTCGCTCGCCGTGAAGAGGATTGATGATGAAGAGATGCGCGGTCGCGGGATTGCGTTCGGCATCCGGGTTGCGGATGCGTTCGGCGCCGCGGGCGATCTTGTCAAGCGCTGATGCCAGCCAAAGCGGATTTCCAACGATTTCGGCGCCGCGCCGGTCGGCCTCGTATTCGCGCGTGCGGCTGACCGCCATCTGCACGATCATGGCGGCGAAGGGCGCGACCAGCATCGCCACCAGCACGCCGACAAAGCCGAACGGGTTGTTGTTGTCGCGGCTGCCGCCGAAGAAGAAGGCGAAATTGCCGAGCATCGAGATGGCGCCGGCGAGTGTCGCGACAATGGTCATGGTCAGCGTGTCTCGATGCTGGATGTGGGCCAGCTCATGCGCCATGACTGCCGCCACCTCCTCATGCGACAGGCGCTCCAGCAGCCCGGTCGAGGCCGCGACCGCCGCGTTCTCGGGATTGCGGCCGGTGGCGAAGGCGTTCGGCTGCGGATTGTCGATCAGATAAGTCTTGGGCATCGGCAGGCCGGCCTGCTTGGCCAACGCCTCGACGATGGCGTGGAATTCGGGCGCGTTCTTCGCGTTGACCTCGACGGCGCGGTTCATCGACAGCACCATCTTGTCGGCATTCCAGTAGCTGAACAGATTGGTGCCCGCGGCGACCAGGAAGGCGATCATCATGCCGCCGGTGCCGCCGATCAGAAAACCGACGCCCATGAACAGCGCCGTCATCGCGGCCAGAAGCATGGTGGTGCGTAGCGTGCTCATCATCTGCTCCCTGTGCGGCCGTGGCAAAAAAAGGTCGATCGGGGTGAACTCATGGCTATATGATGGGAAACGCCGCCCTTGGTTTCAATCCGCCCGGACTATCGCATGACCGACCAACCCAGCAAAGCTGATGCCGACCGGGAGAAGGACCTGACGCCGGCGGCCAGCCGAGCGCTGGCTGAAGCCGAGGCGCGCCGTGAAGCGTATCGCCAGAAGGAAGCTGCGTTGCCGAAGGAAATCGGCGGCCGCGGCGGCAAGGAACCCGGCCGCTACGGCGACTGGGAAGTGAAGGGACTGGCTAGCGATTTCTAGGGGTTCAGGAACGGAAGAACTGGGGAACTGGTGAGCTGAAGAGTTGAAGAAAAAGGCGCACAGCAGTTCTCCAGTTCTCAGGCCGCGCTGCGCTGTGCCCCCAACGTCATCCAGCCGCTGTCATCGATCGTGATGGAGACGGTTTCGTAGCCGCCAATCGAGTTGTGCTGAGTCGTCATTGGATGCTGGTGAGTGGCGCTGATCACCATCACCGACGCGCCCGCTGCTTCCGCCGCCGCGATACCGGCCGGTGCGTCCTCGAAGACCAGACAGTCGCCGATATCGACGCCGAGCCGTTTTGCCGCCAGCAGGAAACAGTCGGGCGCCGGCTTGCCGTGCGACACATCCTCGGCCGCGACCACCAAGGCGGGAACCGGGATGCCGGCGGCCCGCATGCGCAGCAGCGCCAACGGGCGCGGCGCCGAGGTGACGATCGCCCAGCGCTCTGGCGGCAAAGCGTTGAGGAACGGCACGGCGCCAGCGATCGGCAGCACGCCTTCGACATCGTCCGACTCGGCCTGCAACAGCACAAACGCCTCATGAACAGGGTCGACGCCGGGAAGCGCCAGCCTGGTGATGGTCTCGACCGCCCGCACGCCATGGATCGTCGGCAGGAAGGCTTCGACGTCGAGACCGTGCTTAAGCGCCCACGCCGCCCAGACGCGCTCGGCCGAGGCGATCGAATTGAGCACCGTGCCATCCATATCGAACAGGAACGCGGCGAATTTTCTGCCTGCAAACATCAGATTTTCCATGGGGTTAGGGATCGTTTCGGGAGGGTCGAAACATGTCGTGCGACCGTAACGTCGCCACGCCTGCCTGGGAAGCCGCGCGAGAGCCTTTTCGATAGTTCCAGGGAACCATGGTCCCGCCTCTGGCGTTTTGAGCATACTGTTTTCCACGGGATCGAAGGGGCAATCATTGTGCTGATCCGGCTCGGCTACGAAATCGCCATTGAATGCGTCGGCGCCACGCCGGTCATCTCGCTGCTTGATATCCACAGGGATCGTCAGGCCGACATCAAACGGCAGACGCGCGTGCTGACGTCGCCTTCAGTGCCGAGCAAGGTCTATCACGATCTGTTCGGCAATACCTGCCGCCGCTTCACCGTACCCGCCGGCAGTTTCCGCATTCTCTATGACGCAGCCGTCGAGGACAGCGGCGAGCCTGACGCGGTCAACACGCTGGCCAGGGAAGTGCCGGTGGCGGAACTGCCGGACGATGTGCTCGGCTACCTCCTCGGCAGCCGCTATTGCGAGACCGATCATCTGAGCAGTCTGGCCTGGCAGCTTTTCGGCCATGTTCCCTCCGGCTGGGCGCGGGTGCAGGCGATCGTCGACTATGTCCACAACCGGCTGTCCTTCGGCTATGGCTATGCGCGGTCGACGCGCACCGCAGCCCAGGCGCATGAGGAGCAGGTTGGTGTATGCCGCGACTTCGCCCATCTAGCGATCACGCTCTGCCGCTGCATGAACATCCCGGCCCGCTATGTGAACGGTTATCTCGGCGACATCGGCGTACCGGCCGACCCGGCGCCGATGGACTTTTCGGCCTGGATGGAAGTGTTCCTCGACGGCAAATGGTACACGTTCGACCCGCGTCATAATCGTCCGAGGATAGGCCGCGTCGTCATCGCGCGCGGTCGTGATGCCACGGATGTCCCGCTGCTGCACAGCTTCGGCCCGCACCAACTTTCGCTGTTCAAGGTCTGGACCTATGAGCAGGAAGGCAATCTGTTCAACCCGCCCTATCACGGCGTCGACAAGACGGTGAGCGCGCGGATGCTGGCGTGACCGGACTCTGATCCGCTTCGACACACAATCCGGGAATGGAAAAGGCCGCCGCTTCTTGACGAAGCCGGCGGCCTTCCGTGTTTCCGTCCGTGGCGCGGCCAATGGCGGCGACCGAGGTCACCCGCCGCGCTTCGCGCGCCTTAACGGGAAGACTGCTTCCCGAAAGTGCAATCCGCTGAGGCCACGTTCTGGAAAACGAAATCACTCGACATCGGATCACCTCCTTTCGATTGTTGAACACGTACAGATGATGGGGTGCGTTGCAGCAAAAAACAAGATGCCGATTTGAAATAGCTGGCGAGCCGCCTTTTGCGCCGGGTTGCGAAGAGCCGCGCGGGCGGGCAAAATCCATGCAAGGTGGATTGTCAGGACTCGGGAGGATGGCCATGGAGGCAGCCGAGAAGGCCGCGCGCATCGTGCGAACGGTGATCGAAACGCTGAAGCCGGGTTTTGCGGTCAAGCTGTGGACCGGCGAGCGGATCGGTCCCGCCACCGGGCCCGTGCTCACCATCAACGACCAGGACATCGTCTGGCAGGTGGTGAAGCGGCCATCACTGTCGACGCTGATCGAGATGTGGATTTCCAAGACGATAGACATCGAAGACGGGACGATTTTCGATTTTTATGCACTGCCGTCGCAAGGCAAGCTCAGGACCAAGCTCAAGTCGCTGCCGAAGCTGGCGATCCTGCGCGACCTGCCGGCGGTGCTCCTGTCACGCAAGCAGATGAGTGCACGCACCGATCTGTCGGGTCGCAACCCCTATGTCAGCGGGTCGAGCCAGGAGGCGATCCAGCATCACTACGACATTTCGAATGCCTTTTACCGGCTCTTCCTCGACGAGCGCATGGTCTACAGCTGCGGCTACTTTAAGGATTTCGCCGATGGCATCGACCAAGCGCAGGCCGACAAGCTCGACCATATCTGCCGCAAGCTCAGGCTGAAATCGGGCGAAAAGCTGCTCGACATCGGCTGCGGCTGGGGCGCCATGCTGATCCATGCGGCCAAAAATTACGGCGTCGTCGGCCATGGCGTGTCGCTGTCGCAGGCGCAGACCGATCTCGCCCGCGAGCGCATCCGCGCCGAAGGGCTGCAGGACCGCATCACCATCGAGATCAAATCCTATGCGGAACTCAAAGGCTCCTTCGACAAGATATCGTCGATCGGCATGTTCGAGCATCTCGGCCTCGCCAACCACGCCACCTATTTCAAGACCATCCATCGCTTGCTGAAGCCCGGCGGCATCTATCTGCACCACGCCATCACCAGGCGAAGCAAGGGCGACTTGAAGAAAACCTTGCGCAAGGGGCCGGAGTTCAAGGCGCTGCTCAAATACATTTTCCCCGGCGGGGAACTCGACACGATCGGCATGACGCTGGGCAATCTGGAGGCGCATGGCTTCCTGGTCTACGACGTCGAGAATCTGCGCGAGCACTATGCGCGCACCTGCCGGCTGTGGGCCCAGCGGCTACAGGCTCGCTTCGACGAGGCGGTCGCCGAAGTCGGCGAGGCCAAGGCACGGCTGTGGCTGCTTTATCTCACCGGCTGCTCGATCACCTTCGAGCGCGCCTCGGCGCAGATTTTTCAGACCGTCGTCACCAAACGCGCACGCGGCCCGAGCGGGCTGCCGCCGACACGGGCGGATCTGTATCGGTAGGGATAGGATTCGGGGCCGAACCCCACGCTTTCCAAGGTCTGCGATTCGCTGCCTCGCGGTAGAGGCCTACACGAACCGCATCGGCGCGCCGATCTCGACACGGGCAGGCCTGTCCACAGTGCAATAGACGCCGAGATTATGGGCGTTGTGGCGGACCAGATTGCGCAGGATGCCGGGATCGTGGTCGAAGCCGTCCTGGCTGATGATGGTGAAGCCGCAGCGGCGGCACGGCTCCGAGACGGTCACCAGCAGGTCGCCGATGGCAAGCTTGCGGCCAATCCATTCGGTCTCGGGAAACGAGCCTTCGACCGCCGCCATGTCGACGACGATGGTGGGGCGGAAGCGGCGCGGATCGGGAATGCCTTCGGGGTGCAGCGCCTTGAGCCGGGCCAGCGATGCGGTGGTCAAGAGATGGATCGGCGCTTTGCGGTAGCGCGCCGCGGTCAGCGGGCCGGTGTAGCCGGGAGCGTTGTCCTGGCTGAACGGCCGGATCGAGGCGGCGAAGCCGAGATAGGTCGAGACGGCGCTGTCGCATTCAGCGCCCGGCGCTACCAGCCAGTCGCCGTCGGGAACGGCGATCTCCAGCTTGCGGTCCTTGCTCAGCCGGGTGCGGATGCGCGGCACCTTGTGCCACTTGGCGTCGCGGTCGGGCCGCGCGATCTCATTGTCCGAGACATCGACAAGGCCGAACAGCCGGTCGCCGTCGATGGTTTCAAGGCCGACCGAAATGGCGTCCTGGCGTTCGCCGGCAAGCGAACTTGCAGGGTAACGCCAGAGCTCCGTGACTGCGCCCAGTGCAGCCATCAAATCCCCTCAGCCCTTCTTGTTCTGGCGGTTGGCGATCAGATCATCGACCACGGCCGGATCGGCCAGTGTCGAGGTATCGCCGAGTGCGGAAAAATCGTCCTCGGCGATCTTGCGCAGGATACGGCGCATGATCTTGCCGGAGCGGGTTTTCGGCAGTCCGGGCGCGAACTGCAGCTTGTCGGGCGAGGCGATGGCGCCGATCTCCTTGCGGACATGGGCCACGAGCTCCTTGCGCAGTTCCTCGCTCGGCTCCACGCCTTTCATCAAGGTAACGTAGCTGTAGATGCCCTGGCCCTTGATGTCGTGGGGATAGCCGACGACAGCTGCTTCCGACACCTTCTCATGGCTGACGAGCGCCGATTCGACCTCGGCCGTTCCCATGCGGTGGCCGGAAACGTTGATGACGTCGTCAACGCGGCCAGTGATCCAGTAATAGCCATCGGCGTCGCGGCGACAGCCGTCTCCGGTGAAGTATTTGCCCTTGTAGGTGGAGAAATAGGTCTGCACGAAGCGGTCGTGATCGCCATAGACGGTGCGCATCTGGCCGGGCCAGGAATCGGCAATGCAGAGATTGCCGTCGGCCGCCCCTTCCAGCACCTTGCCTTCGCCGTCGACCAGCTGCGGTTTGATGCCGAAGAAGGGCCGCGTCGCCGAGCCGGCCTTGAGGTCGGTGGCGCCGGGCAGCGGCGTGATCAGGATGCCGCCGGTCTCGGTCTGCCACCAGGTGTCGACGATCGGCACCTTGCCGTTGCCGACGATGTTGAAATACCACTCCCAGGCTTCCGGATTGATCGGTTCGCCGACCGAGCCCAGCACGCGCAGCGACTTGCGCGAGGTCTTCTTCACCGGTTCGTCGCCGGCGCCCATCAGCGCGCGCAGTGCCGTCGGCGCGGTGTAGAAGATGTTGACCTTGTGCTTGTCGATGACTTCCCAGAAGCGCGACTGCGAGGGGTAGTTCGGCACGCCCTCGAACATCAGCGTGGTGGCGCCGTTGGCGAGCGGGCCATAGACGATATAGCTGTGGCCGGTGACCCAACCGACATCGGCGGTGCACCAGTAGATATCGCCATCATGGTAGTCGAAGACATATTGGTGGGTCATCGAGACATAGACGAGATAGCCGGCGGTGGTGTGCAGCACGCCCTTCGGCTTGCCGGTCGAGCCTGAGGTGTAGAGGATGAACAGCGGATCCTCGGCCTTCATCTTCTCCGGCTTGCAGTCGCCTGTCACCGTGGCGATCTCGTCATGGTACCAGATGTCGCGTCCCTGGACCCAGCCGGTCTTGCCGCCGGTGCGGCGAACGACGACGACCTTATCGACCTTGGTGCCGGCCTTGGCGGCGATTTCGATCGCTTTGTCGGTGTTTTCCTTCAGCGGGATCGGCTTGCCGCCGCGCAGGCCTTCGTCGGCGGTGATGACGAAGGTCGACTTGCAGTCATCGATGCGGCCGGCCAGCGCGTCCGGTGAAAAGCCGCCGAAGACGATCGAGTGGATGGCGCCGATGCGGGTGCAAGCCAGCATCGCGTAGGCCGCTTCCGGGATCATCGGCATGTAGATGGTGACGCGGTCGCCCTTCCTGACGCCGTGCTTCTTCATCACATTGGCGAGCCGGCAGACATGCTCGTAGAGCTCGTTATAGGTGATCTTCTTGTCGTCGTAGGGATTGTCGCCTTCCCAGATGATGGCTGTCTGGTTGCCGCGCTTCTTCAAATGGCGGTCGATGCAGTTGTAGGAGACGTTGGTTTCGCCGTCCTCGAACCATTTGATCGAGACCTTGCCCTCGAAGGAGGTGTTCTTGACCTTGCTGAACGGCTTGAACCAGTCGATGCGCTTGCCGTGCTTGCCCCAGAACTTGTCCGGATTCTTCACGCTGTCGGCATGCCATTTGAGGTAGGTGTCATTGTCGATCAGCGCATTCTTCTTCCACGCCGGCTGGACGCGGTGGATCTTCACCTCGGACATGTCTTCACTTTCCTCCCAAACCACCCCGCCGGCTTGACCACAGCCAGGATCACGGCGACGCAGCCGCGAATTCGGCGGCATTATTAACAGTTCCGCGCTGACGGCAACATTAGACGTTGGATTCGCGTGGCGGGATGCCGCAGCTCCCGTTTCGGTTGTATCAGCACTCGGCAGCGGTCGCTGCTAACTGCATGTTTTCGTGCATAAAACCCGACTGGGATCAGGAAAATCATAGACAGTTAAGGAACGGCGCGCACAATTCGGTGTTGGGAGGAATGGAGAATCAACTAGGCCAAGGGGCTGTCATGCGCGATCATTCCGAAATGGACCTGATGCTCAAGGGGTATGGCCTGACCACGGCCAAGATTCTATACCATTTTCCCGACCACCCGCATCTGCTGCAGAGCTTCATCTGGCAGGATTACGATCTGGCGCCGAAGTTTCCGGTGCTGATCAAATTCATCGAGTTCTGGAAGGCCAGGCTCGACGGGCCGCTGCATTCGATCAGCTACACGCACCAGAAGCTGATCGCGCCGAACGAATGGCGGAAGGTGGATGGGGAGTTCGTGCTGCACTGAGCGGCGCGCTTGATCTCCCCCCTTGAGGGGGAGATGGCCGCAAAGCGGCCAGAGGGGGTCGGTTCGACCGGACGCGACCCTCCTGCGGCAGATGGGGGCTAGCGCTCCACGCGCGGCGACCCCCTCTGTCGCCTTCGGCGACATCTCCCCCTCGAGGGGGGAGATTTGGCAGCGTCGGCGATCACACCGCAGGCGGGTTCAGTCGGGCGAAACCTTCCTGGCGGCGATAGGGGAAGTACGGGTAGGGCGCGGTCACTTCGCTTGCGGCGTCGAGCTTTTTGACCTGCTCCGGCGTCAATGCCCAGCCGACGGCGCCGAGGTTCTGGCGCAGCTGTTCCTCGTTGCGGGCGCCGATGATGACCGAGGACACGGTCGGGCGCCGCAACAGCCAGTTGATGGCGATCTGCGGCACGGTCTTGCCGGTCTCTTCAGCCATCGCATCAAGCGCATCCATGACCCGGTAGAGATGTTCGTCCGCGACCGGCGGGCCGAAATCGGCGGTGTCGTGCAGCCGGCTCTTTTCCGGCAGGGGCTGGCCGCGGCGGATCTTGCCGGTCAGGCGGCCCCAGCCGAGCGGGCTCCACACCAGCGCGCCGATGCCCTGGTCGATACCGAGCGGCATCAGCTCCCATTCATAGTCGCGACCGACCAGCGAGTAGTAGACCTGATGCGCGGCGTAGCGCGGATAAGCATGCTTGTCAGCTTCCGCCAGCGATTTCATCACCTGCCAGCCGGAGAAGTTGGAGACGCCGACATAGCGCAGCTTGCCGGCGCGCACGAGGTCGTCCAGCGTCGACAACACCTCCTCGATCGGCGTGCCGGCATCGAAGGCGTGCAGCTGCAACAGGTCGATGTAATCGGTGCCCATGCGCTTCAGGGCGGCGTCGACGGCTTTGATCAGCCGCGAGCGCGACGAGCCGTAGTCGGCCGGTCCGTCGCCCATCGGCAGCGAAGTCTTGGTCGAGATCAGCACCGCGTCGCGGCGGCCTTTGATGGCTTCGCCAAGCACTTCCTCGGAGGCGCCGTTCGAATAGACATCGGCGGTGTCGAACAGATTGACGCCGGCCTCGAGGCAGATGTCGATCAGCCGCCGCGCTTCCTTGGCATCGCTGTTGCCCCAGGCCCCGAACAGCGGCCCGGAGCCGCCGAAAGTGCCGGCGCCGAAAGAGAGTGCGGGCACTTTCAGGCCCGATGCGCCGAGACGTCGATAATCCATTTTATGCTCCTTGATGATGTCGAAGAAGGATTGCGCGTGATGCTCATGACTGGGCGCAGACCGGCACCCCGATTGTGGGGGCGCGATCGAGGCGCAGCGCCAGGGCAGCGACGCCAAGAGCCGCGACCGGCAGCAAAGCGGCGATCCAGGTTAGTGAGCCGAGGCCGAGGTCATGGGCAATCACCGCGCCGCCAAGCCAAGCGCCGGCGGCATTGCCGAGGTTGAAGGCGGCGATGTTGAAGGAGGAGGCGAGGCTCTGGCCCGCGCCTTGCGCCTTTTCCAGCACCCACATCTGCAGCGGCGCCACGGTGGCGAAGGCGGCGGCACCAAGCAGGCCGACATAGATGACGGCCAGGATTTGGCTGTGGACGGCGAAGGTCATGGTGGCCAGCACCAACGCCAGCACCACGAGGCTGCCGAGCACCGCCGGCACCAGCCAGCGGTCGGCGACCTTGCCGCCAAGCAGATTGCCGGCGATAAGACCGCCGCCGAAGACGAGCAGGATCGGCGACACGGCGGCTTCCCCAAAACCGGTGATCTCGGNCGGTGAGCAGCGGGGCGATGTAGGTGAAGACGGCGAAGACGCCGGCATAGCCGAGCACGGTGGTGGCGAGGCCGAGCAGCACCGGCGTGCGGCGCAGCACTGCGAGGTCTGCGCGCAGATTGGTCTTCTCGGGCGCTTCCTTGCTGCGCGGCACCAGAAGCAGGATGACGGCAAAGGCTGCCAAGCCGACCAGGGTTACAGCCCAGAAGGTGGCGCGCCAGCCGAAGGTCTGGCCGAGCCAAGTGCCGAAGGGCACGCCGAGGATGTTGGCGATAGTCAGGCCGGTGAACATCAGCGCGATCGCCGAGGCTTTCTTGTTGGGTGCGACCAGGCCGGTGGCGACCACCGAGCCGACGCCAAAGAAAGTGCCATGGGCAAAGGCGGTGATGATGCGGGCGCCCATCAGCGTCCAGTAGTCGGGGGCGATCGCACAGGCGAGGTTGCCGAGCGTGAAGATCGCCATAAGGGCCAGAAGGACGGTCTTGCGGGGCCAGTTGCCGGTGGCGATGGTCAAAAGCGGCGCGCCGATGACGACGCCCAACGCGTAGCCCGAAATCAACTGGCCGGCGGCCGAGATCGAGACTCCGAGATCTTTGCTGACATCAATCAGCAGCCCCATGATGACGAATTCGGTGACACCGATGCCGAAGGCGCCGGCAGCGAGGGCGTAGAGAGCAAGAGGCATGGCGGTTTCCAGTTCGAACTCGATGAGCGCGCTGTCCAGACCCGCGCCCCGACCGCAGAGATCGTGTTGCCATGCCTTGTGAACCAGACTTGCCTTGGGCATATTTCTTGTGAAATAGATTCACAAATGGCCAGACCCGATATCAATCGTTCCGGCGAGATCGAAGTGTTCGTCCGCGTCGTCGAGGCGAGCAGCTTCTCGGCTGCGGCTCGTTCGCTGCGTATGACACCGTCGGCGGTGAGCAAGCTGATCGCGCGACTGGAGGCAAGGCTCGGCGCGCGGCTGGTTAGCCGCTCGACGCGCAAGCTGCAGCTGACGCCGGAAGGGACGGCGTTCTATGACAGCGGGGTGCGCATCCTGGCCGATATGGCGGCGGCCGAGCGCGAGGCGGCCGTGGGTGCCGCGCCGCGCGGACGGCTGCGCGTCAACTCCTATGTGCCCTTCGGGGTGCATCGGCTGATCCCGCTGCTGCCTGATTTCCTCGAACGCTATCCCGAGATTTCGGTCGATCTGGTGCTGACCGACAGCGTCATCGATTTGATGGCTGAACGTGCCGACGTCGCCATCCGCGCCGGGCCGCTCGGCGAGTCGCGGCTGGTGGCGCGCAAGCTCGGGCAAAGCCGGATGACAGTCGTTGCCGCACCGTCCTATCTCAAGACGCATGGCACGCCGCTGGTTCCAGCAGATCTCGACCGGCACAATCGCATGGCTTTCGGCTTTGTCCGGCATGTCGATGGCTGGTCGTTTGTCGATGCAACCGGGAACGCCGTCATGGTGCCGATCACCGGAAACACGCTGGTCGGCGATGGCGAGTCGATGCGGTTGATGGCGGTCGGCGGCGCCGGCATCGCCCGGCTGGCACACTGGCATGTGGCCGATGACATCGCGGCGGGGCGGCTGACGGCGCTGCTGGAGGATTTCAATCCGGGCGACGAGGAGCCTACCCACGCCGTCTATGTCGGCCAGGGCCGGCATTTGCCCGCACGGGTGCGGGCGTTTCTCGACTTTCTGGTCGAGAGCATGCGGATGAGCTGAAAAGACGTTGGGGAGCCAGATGACCCCCCAAGCATCAGGCGACAGCGATGACTATTTCTTCGGGGTGAACGGCGCCGGGCGGCGACCGGCGCCCTGACGCTCCAGCATCCAGCCGGGATATTCGGCCGGCAGCGCACTGACCTCGTCCAGCCTGGCGAGATCGTCGACGTCGAGCTTCACCTCGGCGGCGGCAAGGTTCTGCTCGAGCTGCTCCATGCGGCTGGCGCCGATGATGACGCTCATGACGAAAGGTTTGGCCAGGACATAGCCGAGCGCCACCGTGGCGACGCTGACGCCGTGCTTCTGGGCGATCTCGCGCATNGAAAGGTTTGGCCAGGACATAGCCGAGCGCCACCGTGGCGACGCTGACGCCGTGCTTCTGGGCGATCTCGCGCATCACGGCGACAGCCGCCCAGGCGCGGTCCTCATCGACCGGCGGGAAGTTGAAGGCGGCGCGGCGGCCTTCGCCATTGCCGGGCGCGCCGGGGCCGTATTTGCCCGACAGCAGGCCGCCGGCCATTGGCGACCAGACCATCAGGCCGAGCTTTTCCTCGTTGATGAGCGGCACGATCTCGCGCTCGAGGTCGCGGCCGGCGATCGAGTAATAGGACTGGATGGTCTCGAAGCGGGAAAATCCCTTGCGCTCGGCAACGCCCAGCGCCTTGGCGATGCGCCAGGCCGCCCAGTTGGAGACGCCGACATAGCGGACCTTACCGCTGGCAACGAGATCGTCGAGCGCCCGCAGCGTCTCGTCGACTGGCGTCACGGTGTCGGTGCCGTGCAGCTGGTAGAGATCGATATGGTCTAGCTGCAGCCGCTCCAGGCTGCCCTCGACCGAATCCATGATGTGGCCGCGCGAAGAGCCGCGCTCGTTCGGGCCCTGGCCCATGGCGCCATGCACCTTGGTGGCAATGACGACGTCCGAGCGCTTGACGCCAAGATCCTTGAGCGACTGGCCAAGCAGTCGTTCGGACTGGCCGAATGAATAGACGTCGGCCGTGTCGAAGAAATTGACGCCGGCGGCGATGGAACGGGCAACGATGTCGTTGACGCCCTTCTGGTCGAGGCTGGCGATCAGGCCCCATTGGGCATTCTCGCCGGCGGCGCCGAAGGTCATGGTGCCGAGGCACAGTTCGGAAACGAACATCCCCGTATTTCCGAGTTGATTGTAGCGCATGGTGGCGGCTCCAGCAGATTGGTGATGACGCCAAGCAAATAGGAACGGTGCGTTTCGTTTCCAGTGGTGGCACAATCGACCTAGTGCAGTTGGCCCATAGAGCCCGTCAACCGTCGCGAGATGATCTTCATGCCGAAAAATCTATCAGAATTCCACGGGCCGGATGATCGTCTTTGAGCGGCGGTTGACCTCCTCGTCGAAATCGTCGTCCCACGCGGGACCGGAGAGAAGATATTCGGCAAGCGAAGGCTTTGCGCCGATCAGTTGGTCATAGTCATCAGGAGACAATGCGACGGCAGCCGGCTTCCGCGCAAGGTGATGGTTTGCGCCCCTTCTTCGCGCGCCTGTCGTGCAAGCTTCGAAAGATTGTTTCTCGCGTCCATGAGGTGCCAGTCCAAGAAGAATAGTCCTCGCTAACTCGCCGATGTGCTCGAAACATTAGCTCGAATAGCCGGGGAACGACAGGTGTCTCACGAAGCCGAAGGCTACCGGCTCCCAAAAATCGCCGAGCCGACGCGGACGCTGGTGGCGCCGAAGGCTATGGCGGTCTCGAAGTCGCCGGACATGCCCATCGACAGTTTTGCGACCCCGGCCTCTTTGCCGAGCTTTTCCAGCAAGGCGAAATGCGGGCCGGGGTTTTCGTCGGCCGGCGGGATGCACATCAGGCCTTCGATGGCGAGGCCATGGACATCGCGGCAGCGGGCGACGAAGGCGACGGCGTCGCGCGGCTCGATGCCGGCCTTTTGCGGCTCCGAGCCGGTATTGACCTGGACGTAGAGTTTCGGCGTGCGGCCCTGGCGCACGATTTCCTTGGCGAGTTCGGCGGCGATCTTTTCGCGGTCGACGGTCTCGATGACGTCGGCGAGAGCGACGGCTTCCCTCGCCTTGTTCGACTGCAGCGGGCCGATCAGATGCAGTTCGATATTAGGGAATTCCGCTTTCAAGGCCGGCCATTTGCCTTGCGCTTCCTGCACGCGGTTTTCGCCGAAAACGCGCTGGCCAGCCTCGATGACCGGGCGGATGACGTCGGCCTCAAAAGTCTTCGACACCGCAACCAGCGTCACCGAACCGGCGTCGCGGCCGGCCTCGCGCTCGGCGGCAGCGATCCTCGTCCTGACGGCGAAAAACTGTTCGACGGCGCTCGCCATGCCTATATCCTGCCTGTCTTTCTAGCCCTCGCCGGCTCACCGCAGTTGACGGGTCCGGCAATCCATGGTGAACACCGCCACGACATTTACCTTGGCCACCGGGCCTTGTCCGGCGGTCTGCGCCTGCTTTTAAGTGAAAATCATCCGATGGCAACCGAACGATACAATCCGCGCGCGTCAGAGCCCAAATGGCAGAAGGCCTGGGCCGAAAAGAAGCTGTTCGAAGCGCATAACGACGATCCGAAGCCGAAATACTACGTGCTGGAGATGTTCCCCTATCCCTCCGGGAAGATCCATATCGGCCACACCCGCAACTACACGATGGGCGACGTGGTGGCGCGCTACAAGCGGGCCAAGGGTTTTAACGTGCTGCACCCTATGGGCTGGGACGCTTTCGGCATGCCGGCCGAAAATGCGGCGATGCAGAACAAGGTCCATCCCAAGGAATGGACCTACGCCAACATCGCCGCCATGCGCGAGCAGCTCAAGATGATGGGCCTGTCGCTGGACTGGTCGCGCGAGTTCGCCACCTGCGACGTCGACTATTACCACCGCCAGCAGATGCTGTTCCTCGATTTCGTCGAGAAGGGGCTGGTGACGCGCAAATCCTCCAAGGTCAACTGGGACCCGGAGGACATGACGGTGCTCGCCAACGAGCAGGTCATCGACGGGCGCGGCTGGCGCTCGGGCGCGCTGGTCGAACAGCGCGAGCTGACGCAGTGGTTCTTCAAGATCACCGACTACGCGCAGGACCTGCTGGACTCGCTGGACGGGCTTGGCGAATGGCCGGAAAAGGTCAAGCTGATGCAGCAGAACTGGATCGGCCGCTCGGAAGGGCTGCTGATCCGTTGGCCGCTGGCCGCTCCGATCGGCGATGCGAACGAACTGGAAGTCTACACGACCAGGCCCGACACCATTTTCGGCGCCTCTTTCATGGCGGTCGCCGCCGACCATCCGCTGGCCAGGAAGGCCGCCGAGACCAATGTCGAGCTGGCCAAGTTCATCGACGAAATCAGGCATATGGGCACGTCGGTGGCCGCACTGGAGACTGCCGAGAAGAAAGGCTTCGACACCGGCATCCGCGTCGTCCATCCGTTCGACGACTCATGGAAACTGCCGGTTTATGTCGCCAATTTCGTTTTGATGGAATACGGCACCGGCGCCATTTTCGGCTGCCCGTCGGGCGACCAGCGCGACCTCGACTTCGCCAACAAATACGGCCTGCCGGTCATTCCGGTTGTGATGCCGGAAGATGGTGACGCAAAGACCTTCCAGGTCACGGAAGAGGCCTATGTCGACGATGGCGTGATGATCAATTCGCGCTTTCTCGACGGCATGAAGCCGGAGCAGGCGTTCGACGAGGTCGCGAAACTGCTGGAGCAGAAGACCATCGGCGGCCGGCCGATGGCGGAGCGCAAGGTGAACTTCCGCCTGCGCGACTGGGGTATTTCGCGGCAACGTTATTGGGGTTGTCCGATCCCGATGATCCATTGCGAGGATTGCGGTGTGGTGCCGGTGCCGAAGGCCGACCTGCCGGTCAAGCTGCCCGACGACATCGAGTTCGACCGTCCCGGCAATCCGCTCGACCGTCATCCGACCTGGCGGCATGTCACATGCCCGCAATGCGGCAAGGATGCGCGGCGCGAGACCGACACGATGGACACGTTCGTCGATTCGTCCTGGTATTTCGCCCGCTTCACCGCGCCCTGGGCCAATGAGCCGACCGAGCCGAAGGCTGCCGATGACTGGCTGGCCGTCGACCAGTATATTGGCGGCATCGAGCACGCGATCCTGCATCTGCTCTATTCGCGCTTCTTCACCCGCGCCATGCGCGCGACCGGTCATCTCGACCTCGCCGAGCCGTTCAAGGGCCTGTTTACGCAAGGCATGGTGGTGCATGAGACCTACCGCGTCGGCGGTGCGTCGAACAATGGCCGCTGGCTGTCGCCGGCTGAGGTCAGGATCGAGGATGCCGGCGGCACGCGCCGCGCCATCGAGATCGCCACCGGCGAAGAGGCAGCGATCGGCTCGCTCGAAAAGATGTCGAAGTCGAAGAAGAACACGGTGAGCCCGGAAGACATCACCGATGGCTACGGCGCCGACACTGCGCGCTGGTTCATGCTGTCGGATTCGCCGCCCGAGCGCGACGTCGAATGGACCGACGACGGCGCGGCCGGCGCGCACCGCTTCATCCAGCGCATCTGGCGCCTGGTGTCGATCGCCGCCGAGACGCTCGACGGCGTCAAGCCGCAGGCGGCGAAGGAGGGCGAGGCGGGCGCCGTTTCCAAGGCCGCGAACAAGATCCTGAAGGCCATCGGCGAGGATATCGAGAAGCTCGGCTTCAACCGCGCCATCGCCCGCATCTACGAACTGGCCAATGCCTTGACCACGCCGCTCAACGACATCGCCGAGGGCAAGGCCGATGCGGCGCTCAAAGGCGCCTGCCGCGAGGCGGTGGAGATCCTGGTGCATGTGGTCGCGCCGGTCATGCCGCATCTGGCCGAAGAGTGCTGGCACACGCTGGGCGGCACTGATCTGGTCGCCGAACGGCCTTGGCCGGTCTACGATCCGGCGCTGGTCGTCGACAACGAGGTTGTGCTGCCGGTCCAGGTCAACGGCAAGATGCGCGGCTATTTGACAATTGCCCGCGACGCGGACCAAGGTGCGATCGAAAAAGCGGTTCTGGCTCTCGACTTCGTGCAGAAAGCGCTGGAAGGTAAGGCGCCCCGCAAGGTGATCATCGTGCCGCAGAGGATCGTCAATGTCGTTGTTTGACTTCAGAAGGATGGGGCCTGATCTGGAAAAGACGGCGCGCTTGCTGCGCCGCGCAGCGCTGTACGGCATGGTCGCTTCGATGGCGCTGGTTTCGGCCTGTACGGTCAGGCCGCTCTATTCCAGCGCGCCGCTGAGCGCCGGCTCCACGGTCAGCGCTTCGGCGGAACTGGCGTCGGTCGCGGTCAAGCCGGTCAAGACACGCTACGCCCAGCAGGTCCGCAACAATCTGATCTTTGCCTTTGGCCAAGGCGCCGGCGAGCCGCCGGCGCCGGTCTACATGCTCGATCTCGGCGTCACCGAACTGGTCGAATCGGCCGCGGTGGTGCAGATCCAGACCGACGAAGACGAGCCGACGGCAGGCATGGTGACGCTGACGGCGAACTATGTGCTGACCGATGCCAGGACCGGCGTGGTGATCGCAACCGGCAAACGGTCGATCCCATCATCCTTCGACAAACCGACGCAGGAGTTCGCCTCCTACCGGGCACAGCTCGACGCCGAGAACCGCGCCGCGCGTGAGCTGGCTGAAATGGTGAGCCTGTCGGTCGCCCAGGACTTGGTCAGGCATGGCAAGAAGGCCTGAGCATTCCCTGGCGCTGCCAACTAGACTTTTAGCAGTCCGCAACATAAAGGCCGGTTTCCCGGCCTTTTTGTTTGTATCGAACCGATCTCAGCCGATCTTCTGGCCGGTCTTGGCCCAGTCGGCCGCGAACTGATCCAGGCCCTTGTCGGTCAACGGGTGCTTGACCAGCGCCTTCAGCGTCGCGGCCGGCGCGGTAACGACATCGGCGCCGATCAGGGCTGCCTGCTTGACGTGGTTCACGGTGCGAACCGAAGCAACGAGGATCTCGGTGTCGAAATCGTAATTGTCGTAGATCTGACGGATCTCCTGGATCAGCTCCATGCCGTCCGCGCCGGTGTCGTCGACGCGGCCGACGAAGGGCGAGATGAACGAGGCGCCGGCCTTTGCCGCCAGCAGCGCCTGGTTGGCCGAGAAGCACAGCGTTACATTGACCATGCGGTTCATCTCGGTGCGGATCGTCTTGCAGGCGCGCAGGCCGTCGAGCGTCAGCGGCACCTTGATGCAGACATTGTCGGCGATCTTGGCCAGGATGTTGGCCTCGGCCATCATGTCCTTGTATTCGATCGCAACGACCTCGGCCGAAACCGGGCCCTTGACGATGTCGCAGATCTGCTTGGTGACCTCGGCGATCTTGCCGCCGGATTTCAGGATCAGCGAGGGATTGGTGGTCACGCCGTCGAGCAGCCCCAGGTCGTTCAGTTCCTTGATGTCCTTGATGTCAGCGGTGTCGACAAAAAATTTCATGGGGGTCTCCTGAAAGATTTCCATGTGCATGCCATGCACATTCCGGGTTGCCCTTTGATCTAGACCAAAGTCGGGGCAAGGTCACGCCCGATGATCGAAGATTCGCCCTTTGTCGCAGCCGCGCCGGTGCTGGTGCCGATGCCGGCCGAACGGCCCTACACCTACGCTGTGCCTGCCGGCGTGCGCGTGGTGCCGGGCTCGATCGTGCGCGTGCCGCTCGGTCCGCGCCAGGTTGCCGGCATCGTCTGGGATGGTGCGGTCGAGAATATCGACGCCAAAAAGCTGCGCCCGATCGAACAGGTCTTCGACTGCCCGCCGATCGACCGCGGCATGCGCCGCTTCGTCGACTGGGTGGCGCAGTACACGCTGTCGCCGCCCGGCATGGTGGCGCGCATGCTGTTGCGCGCGCCGGAGGCGTTCGATCCCGAACCATGGATCGAGGGCCTGCAGCGGACCCTCGTCATGCCCGACCGGATGACGGATGCCAGGACGCGCGTGCTGGAGACGGCGGAAGGGGGGCTTGCCTGGACGCGATCCGGCCTGGCGCACGCGGCGGGCGTGTCGTCGACGGTGGTCGAGGGACTCAAGGCGCAAGGCGTGTTCGAGACGGTGATGATCCCGCCTCGACCGGTGGTCGCCGCGCCCGATCCCTCCTACGCCATGCCGGAGCTGATGCCGGACCAGGCAGACGCGGCCGCCATGCTGCGCGCCAATGTCGCGGCCGCTGCTTTCAACGTCACGCTGCTCGACGGCGTCACCGGCTCGGGCAAGACGGAAGTTTATTTCGAGGCGGTGGCGGCAGCCCTCGACCAGGGCAGGCAGGTGTTGATCCTGCTGCCGGAGATCGCGCTGACGCATGCCTTCCTCGAACGCTTCCAGCAGCGTTTCGGCGCCAAGCCGGCGGAATGGCATTCCGACCTGCCGCCCCGAATGCGCGAAAAGGTCTGGCGACAGGTGGCGGAAGGCGGCGTGCGCGTCGTTGCCGGGGCGCGTTCGGCGCTGTTCCTGCCGTTCCGCGAGCTCGGGCTGATCGTCGTCGACGAGGAGCACGACCCCGCCTACAAGCAGGAGGATCGCGTCTTCTACAATGCGCGCGACATGGCGGTGGTGCGCGGCCATATCAGCGGCTTCCCGGTGGTGCTGGCGTCGGCGACGCCATCGGTCGAAAGCCGGGTCAATGCGCAGCAGGGCCGCTACAGCAGGGCGGTGCTGTCGGCGCGCTTTGCCGAAGCCGCGCTTCCCGATCTCAAGACGATCGACATGCGGCGCGCGCCGCCGGCCCGCGGCGGCTTTCTGTCGCCGCTGCTGATCGACCAGATGCAACGTACGCTGGAGAAGAAGGAGCAGTCGCTGCTGTTCCTCAACCGGCGCGGCTATGCGCCGCTGACGCTGTGCCGTGTCTGCGGCCACCGCTTCGGCTGCCCGGTTTGTTCGGCCTGGCTGGTCGAGCACCGCTTTCGCGGCCAACTCGTCTGCCATCATTGCGGGCACAATGAGAAGCGGCCGGAGGCTTGCCCGGAATGCGGCACGCTCGACCATCTGGTCGCCTGCGGGCCTGGCGTCGAGCGGATAGCTGAAGAAGTCGTGGCGCATTTCCCCGACGCGCGCACGATCGTCCTGTCATCCGATTTGATGGGTGGAGTGCGCCGGCTGCGGCTGGAGCTCGAGGCCATTGCCAATGGCGAGGCCGACATCGTCATCGGCACGCAGCTGGTCGCCAAGGGCCATAACTTTCCCAACATGACGCTGGTCGGTGTCGTCGATGCCGATCTCGGCCTCGCCAATGGCGATCCCCGCGCCGCTGAGCGCACCTTCCAGTTGCTCAGCCAGGTGACCGGCCGCGCCGGCCGCACCGGCAAGAAGAGCCTCGGCCTGCTGCAGACTTTCCAGCCGGACCATCCGGTGATGCGGGCGATCGTCTCGGGCGATGCCGAGGCCTTTTACGAACGCGAGATCACTGAGCGCGAACGGGCAGCCCTGCCGCCCTTCGGCAGGCTTGCCGGCGTCATCGTCAGTGCGGTGACGCGGGCCGAGGCCGAAGGCCACGCGCGCGGCCTGCGCCGTGCAGCACCCCAGGCCAGCGACCTGTTCGTGCTCGGTCCGGCCGAGGCGCCGCTGTCGCTGCTCGGTGGGCGCCATCGTTTCCGTTTGCTGATCCAGGGTGAAAAGCGCGCCGACATCCAAGGCTTCATCCGCACCATGCTGGCCGAAGGGCCGAAGCAGCGCGGCTCGGTCCGCGTGCAGGTCGACATCGATCCGCAGAGCTTCTTGTAAGCACAAAGGCTGACGCCGCCGCCGGCCGCCCGTAAGCCGTTTGTCAAGAAAACTCAGCATCTTAGTGCCGGCTAAAATGCGCGCCGTTCATGTACCCGGCTCTCATCCGTTCGCTGACTAATCCTGATTTGAAAAGCCACAAAATAAATGTTGACTCGTTTTATCATGAATTATAACTGGGCCTTTCCGCTCTGGCGCTGGGGACCAGGGCATGGATGGGGACAGCATGCGCAGATTTTTCAGTACGCTTCTTTGGTCATCGGCTTTGGGTTCGTCGATTATGGCAGGCGCGGCATTTGCCCAGGAAGCCGCTCCGACGGACCAGCAGGGAGCCACCGTGCTCGATCAGATCCTGGTCACCGGCCGCAATGAAAGGTCGATTTCCAGCGTTGCCCAGTCCGTTCAGGTCGTGGAACGGCAACAGGTCGAGGAAGCAACGCAGGAAAATATCGACGCCGCGACCCTGATCAGCCGCATCGTCCCCGGCTACGCGCCACGCAACCAGACCATTTCCGGCGCTTCGGAAACCTTCCGCGGGCGCAGCGTTCTCATCATGGTCGACGGTGTGCCGCGCAACACACCGCTGCGGGACGTCTCACGCATCCTGTCGATGATCGACCTGAATTCGGTCGAGCGCATCGAAGTCATCAATGGCGCGTCCAGCCTTTATGGCGCCGGGGCCACCGGCGGCACGATCAACTTCATCACCAAGCGCGGCGATAGCGACAAGCCGAAGGTGACAGTGCGCACCGGCGTCACCGCCTTCACCGAAAACCCCGGCAAATCGGCCGGGCCCAGCACCAGCGTCTCGGTCGAGGGCAAGAAAGGCGATTTCGACTATTTCTTCTCGGCGTCCGGCGATCTGTCGCGTCCCACCTATGACGGCCACGGCAACGAGGTGGCTTCGGACGCCATGCTTGGCCAAGGCGGCGGCGACCGCACCGGCACGGGCAATCTGTTCGGCGTGGCCGGCTACCAGTTCGATTCCAGGCGCTTCGAGGCCAGCGTCGACTGGACCTATGCCAACCAGAAGCCGGACTGGTTCACCGATTACACGACCAATCCCGTCTCCCCGGATTTCGGCGATCCCTATGAAGGCAAGCCGCTGAAGGAAGATTCGAAATATCTGACCGCCAAATACACCGACAGCGACTTCGCGCTCGGAAACCTCGAGGTCAAGGCGTTCTACAACGACATCTTCAAGCAGTCGCCCTTTACCAAATTCTCGGCCGTCAACAGCCAGGTGTATTTACCGACGAACCCGACGCGGCCGGTGATCCTGCCGCCGGGTACGGACCCGACCGCCGACTTCAACCAGACGGCGCTGCAATCGCGGCGCAGCGGCGTCAACCTGACCGTCAACACGCCGATGGACTTTATCACTCAGGGCAGCACGCTGACCTGGGGCGCCGACTACGTCTTCGATGCCACCGATCAGCAGCTGACCAACGGTCAGGACGCCATCTCGCCCACGACCCAGAACTCGGTTGCCTTGTTTGCGCAAGGCGAAATTCCGGTGACGGATCGCTTTCGCATCAGCGGCGGCGCGCGCTACGACCAGTTTTATCTCAATGTTGAAGACTTCACCCGGCCTGCCGCTGCCGTTCTGCTCGGCCGCAACATTATCGGCCTGCCGGCGATCCGGGTGACCGGCGGCTCGTTCGACTACGACGCCGTCACCTTCAACGCCGGCGCCGTCTACGATCTGACCGAAAGGATGCAGCTTTTCGGCAATTTCTCGCAAGGCTACAGCCTGACCGACATTGGCGGCTTCACCCGCCGCGCCGGGTTGAACTCCAACGCCGAAACCTGCGACGCCTATGGCACCGCCATCCGGCCGCTGCTGCCGTGCACCAACGCGCCGGATTACGCGATCAGCTATGCCGATATCGCGCCTGAACCCCAGCTGGTGAACACCTGGGAAGCCGGTCTGCGCGGCGATTGGGGCGACTATCGCGGCGGCGTCAGCACCTATCTGTCGACCTCGGACAACGGCGTCAGCTACGACATCGTCAACAACCGGGTGTCGCAGCAGAAGGAACGTATCTGGGGCGTCGAAGCCAATCTCGAGGCAGACCTCAGCGGCATGTTCACGCTGGGCGGATCGGTCGGCTATGTCGAAGGCAAATACGACGCGGATCGCGACGGCCACATCGAAGCGAACGAGTATCTGCCGAACAACCGTGTCCCCTCGACCTACAAGGGCCTGGTCTATCTCACCACCCGTTTCGAGAACGAGCTGACCCTGCGCAGCGAGTTGGAGCTGTTTTCCGGACGCGACCGCATCGCCACCCAGGAACTGGACGGTGCAGCACTGGTCAATCTCGCCGTCTCGAAGACGTTCGGCAATGAAAGCGTGCTGAACCTTGCCGTGCGCAATGTGTTCGACACCTACTACATCAACCCTTCCGCATCGGCGACCCGCGGCGCCGACGTTCCGGGTCTGGGACGTTCGGTTGCGTTGTCCTATCAGATCACATTCTGAGGGGCGGCGGTGGCGGTGTCTCTCCAACGAAACGGTGCATTAGTCTCGCTGCTGGCAGAAGCGCCAGCCGATCCGGCGGATGGCGCGCGCTATATCGAGGCGCTCGGCCGCCTTTCGCAGGAACGGGAGCCGTTCGTGCTCCTGGTCGATATCCGCATCGAGATCGCGCTGAGCGACGCCCAGCGCAAGGCGCAAAACCTCTGGTACAAGGCGGAACGCGAGCAGCTCGAAAAAGCCTGCCGCGCCTGTGCGCTGGTGCGCACCGCCGTCGACGAGAACATGCAGCGCATCTGGCAAAGCCTGTTCGGCTTTCCAGTGCTCGTCACCCGCAGCCGGGCGGAGGCCGGCGCCTTCCTGAACGGTTACGCACCGAAGGACTATGTCGAATGAGCGCCGACGCAGACCGGCCGGCGCCCGCCGGGCTTTCGCGCCTGCGGCTTTTCGTCGTTCTCGCCTGCCTTTATCTGGCGCAGGCCATCCCGAGCTATCTGTTTGCCGCGGCGATCCCGCCGATCCTGCGCGAGCAGGGCGTGTCGCGCACCGCCATTGGCTTGATGGCGCTGCTGATGCTGCCGCTGGTGCTGAAATTCCTATGGGCGCCGCTGGTCGACCGCTTTCGGCCAATGGCCCGCGCCCATCGCGCCGGCTGGGTCATCATCACCCAGATCGGCGTCATCGCCGGCATCGCCGCCATGCTTTGGATCGAGCCGACCGATGTCGCCGGTATCTTTGCCGTCGGCCTTGTCGTGAGCCTGTTGATGTCGACCCAGGACATCGCCACCGACGGCTACGCGGCCAAATATCTCGACCCGAAGGACAGGCCGATCGGCAATGCGATCCAGGGCGGCGCCGTCGCGCTCGGCGTCGTTCTCGGCGGCACGCTCGGCCTGTTGGTTTATCATCATGCCGGCTGGCAAACCATGGTGGCCATGGTGGCCGCGCTGTCCGTCATCCCGCTGTTTGCTGCCTTCGCCATGCGCGAGACCGATCCCGTCGCCAGCGCGCTGCAGGCGGCCATCGACCGCCCCTCGATCCTGCGTTTCCTGCGCCGGCCCGAGGCACGCCAGATCCTGTGGATCGCGCTCATCTACCGCGCCAGCGAGGGGCTGGTGAAGTCGATGGAAGGCTCCTATCTCGTCGATGCCGGCGTGCCGCTCGACATCATCGGTTATCTCTCGGGCGGCGCCGCGCTCACCGTCGGGCTCGGCGGCTCGGCGCTGGCGGCATGGCTGCTGCACAAAAGGGGCGCCGCCTCGGTGCTCGGCCTGCTCGGCGCGCTGCGCACCATCTGCTTCCTGATCTTTGCACTGCATGCTTTCGGCGCTATCGCCGGCTTCTGGCCGATCTTCGGCGCCTCGTTCCTGCAGACGCTGGTGCGCTACATGGAGATCGTGGCGCTCTACAGCCTGTTCATGGCCGTGACGTCGTCGGACCAGCCGGGCACCGACTTCACCATCCTGTCCTGCGCCCAGCTTATCGTCTACCTCGTCGGCTCCATGCTTGCCGGGCGCCTCGCCGACATGCTCGGCTACTCCGCGCTGTTCACCCTGGCGACCGTGCTGTCGGGCATAGCCGTGGTGGCGACCTATCGCATGTTGAATGCCCATTTCGCCGATACCGCAAAAGCCCAACCGGGTACTCCGATGCCGCCATTGCCGGAGGTCGCCGAATGAGCGCGGTCTTCCTAACGCCCGGTCTCACGAACCATGGCAGCGAGACAGGCGGCGGCCAGCGCCAACGCCGCGCAGCCAGCCAGTGGCGCAAAAGGCCAGAGCGTGAAGGCGAAGCCGCCGGCCAATGCGCCGATGCTCTGGCCGAGCACATGGGTGCTGGTGAGCCAGCCGGCCGCCGCGCCCTGCTCGCCGGGCTCCAGGCGCTTCATCAGCCAGGCGGTGTAGCCGGGTGTCGCCAGGGCAATGCCGGCCGCCGCCACCACCAGAGACACTGCCGAGGCAACATGGCTGGCCGTGACGGCCAGCGCCGTCATGCCGACGCAAACCATGAGACAGCCGACGACGACGCTGTTGCGCTCCGCCAGCCGCAGGCGCGCCATGAGCAGTCCCTGGACCAAAACCATGACGATGGCGACCAGCATCAGGGCCAGGCCGGTCACCGTCGTGGCCTGCGTCGCACCAAGGCCAAAACGCTGCTGGGCCATCGGGCCGAGCATCATCTGCACCTGTCCGAAGCCGAGCGTCAGGCACAAGCCCATCGCCAGGCAAGGCAGAGCGCGGCGATCGAAGGGCGATATTCCACGGCCGACGTCGGCTGCCTTGCCGTCGCTCCGTCCGCCGGCTTCCCCTTTGCCCGGCGCGAGCCACAGCAACAGCGGGCTGAACAGGAACAGGATGGGCGGCAGCAGCGGCGACAGGACGGCAGCCGTTGCCGCCAGCGCACCGGCCAGCCGCCCCATGCTGACGCCGGCTCCAAGCAGTCCCAGCGCCGCCTGTCGCCTGTCATCGGCAACCGAGCGGCTGGCCCAGACCTGCGCCGTCGGCATGACGCCGGACGCGGCAAAACCGTACACGGTTCGCGAAAGCATCAGCAAAGCGATGCCGAGCGCGGCTCCCATGCCGGCTATCAGCAGAATGGCGAACACCGTCTGGCCGGCCAGCATGGCGAGGCCGAGCAAGCGCAGCAGCCTGGCATGGCCAAGCCGCTCGCCCATGCGACCCCACAGCGGCGAGCCGACCAGAAAGGCCGCCGCGCCGACAGCAGTTGCCGCGCCGATAGCAAACGTGTCGAGCCTCAGCCGCTCCATCACCAGGGGAACGAGCGATACGAAGGCCGACTGGCCGAAGCCGATTGCCGAGACCGCGATCGCCAGGCGGCGCAGAAGCGAAGATCGATTTTTCATACCGGTCGTCATAAGACCAAGCTTATTTCTTGTTTAGAACAGTTAATCAACACAAATGTTTAAAGACGACAATGTATAAACGTAAATGCATTCAGTATTATTAGGATTTATGGGGATGCACATGGAACAAGTAAAACCTGAATCTTCCTCAGCATTAAGCCCGTTACTCAACGCGTTGCTGCGTGAATGGGATGGCTGGGAATTCGTCAACGCCAGGCAAACCGGGCTGTTTCGGCCGCAGGCAGCCGTGCTGCGTCTGAATTTCCCTGCCTCGCGCGCGGCGGTGCTCGTCGAGGCGCGGCATCGCTCGAAGGTTGGTTACCACGATTTAGCGATGCCGCTCTGGCGCCTCGATATTAGTAACGAGGGGGCCGATTGCGAAGCGACCGAGATCGACCTTTTCAGCCTTTTGGCGCTGATCCTGGCGGATCCCGACATTGCCGGCCGGGCGACAGCGAAAAGCCGACTGACCTTCCTGCGCCGCAGCCTGGCCAGCATCGCCGCAATCGCTGACGCGACTGCGGCGCGTGGATCGTCGCGGCCCTTCTCCGAAGGCGATCCTGATTTCATCGACGCCGAAAGCGCCCTGCGCTTCGGCCATGCCGTGCATCCGGCGCCGATGAGTCGCGAAGAGTTCACGCACACGGATTCCGCGCGCTTCGGGCATGAATACTGCAATGCGTTCAAACTGCGCTGGTGGGCCGTCGACCCGACCATCCTCACTGGGGGCAGCGTCGAGCCACTAGATGTCACCGAGATGGTCCGCGGGCTTGCCGCCAGCGATCCGCAGCTGCTTGCTCGGGCTGGCAAGCAACAGGGCAAGGTTCTCGTTCCGATGCATCCGTGGCAGGCCGTACGGCTCATGCTGGAAGACCGCGTCGAGCGCCTGTTTTGCGCCGGCCGTATCGTCGATGTTGGGCTCGGCGGACCAGCGTGGCAGGCCACGACCTCGCTGCGCACGGTTCATTCGTCTGAAGCCGAGTGGATGCTGAAATTCTCGCTCAGCCTGCGCCTGACCAATTCCAGGCGCATCGTCGAGGAGCATGAGTGCCGGCGCGGCCTTTCGGTCCACCGGCTGGTCAAGGGCAAGCTTGGCGATGCCTTGCAGCGGCGCTGCCCGACCATGACGGTGCTGGGTGAGCCGGCCTGGTTCGGCTTGCGCGACGAAGACGGCCGGCTGATGACGGACACCATCGTCTCGTTCCGCGAAAACCCGTTTCGCGGCACGGGCAGTCCGCCGGCTGCCGTTCTCGGCGCGCTTTGCGAGCGCCATCCCGGCCGTACCGAAAGCCATCTGTCCGACCTGGTCCACCGTATCGCCCGCGACGAGAAGCGACCTGTCGAGGAAACGGCGCGTTTCTGGTTCGAGCGTTTCCTCGAAACTGCCATCGTGCCGTTTATTGTGGCCTTCTCGGAATTCGGCCTGTTGTTCGGCGCCCATCAGCAAAACCTCGTCGTCGGCCTCGCCGGCGGCTGGCCGAATGCGCTCTATTTTCGCGACTGCCAGGGCACCGGTTATGTCGAGGAATTCCTGCCCAGGCTGCGCGAATTCGTGCCCGAGGCTGGTCAGGCGGGCGATCATGTCTTCCCAGCGGAAGCGGCCGCGAAGCTGTTCGGCTACTATCTGGTCGTCAATGGCGCTTTCGCCGCCGTCGCAGCCCTTGCGGCCGCTGGCCTCACCAACGAAAACGATCTGCTGGCGATATTCCGCCGCTCGCTCGAGCGGCTGGCCGCCACGCCGATGGCTGACCGGTCCTGCGTCGACTATTTGCTCAACGCGCCGACGCTCGCCGCCAAGGGCAATTTCCTGATCGCGCTGCGCGACATCAATGAGAACACCGAAGTGACCGACCCGCTGGCAGGTTACGTCGAGCTTCCGAACCCCCTGCATGTGAGAGAATACGCATGAACATCGAGGCTGCGAAAAACTGGTCACCCGCCACCGTCGCCGGCAACGAAGGATGGCAGCATCTGGCCTCGGCCGCGGAGCCGCTCGCCATCCGTGCCGGCGATGGCCATGTCAGCCTGGTCAACGCTGAGGGAACAGCGGTGGGACAGGCCCGCATCTCCGACGCGGATGGCCGCCTGCTCATCGACGATGTCGCGTTCATTGGCGGCCGCCTCGACCAACCGCAAATCCTGGCAGGTCTCGTCGACGCCGCGCTGCGCCTGCATCCTTCCTTCGACTGCGCCTTCCTGCCGGCGGCCAAGACGCTGTGGCCGGTTTCGGCGCTGGCCACCGAGACGGTTCCGGGTGAACCGGAATGCGCCGTCATCCATCGGTCGGTCCTGCGCCAGCTGCCGCTGCTGTGGCGCAGCCAGGCCTCGCATGTCACCTATCCGGCATTGACGACCGCTATCGGCCCGGAAGACCGGCTGCCGCCATTGCGCCAACCGCGCCCCTGCGGCCCGATGTACGAACGCTGGATTCCGGAAATCGGCCTCACCGTGTCGCTGCGGCCGATCGACCGCCGGACCGATCTCGACCTCTTCCATCGCTGGATGAACGATGGCCGCGTCGCCTTCTTCTGGGAACTTGCCCAGAGCCATGAGGATCTCGACAAATATCTCGCCGAGCAGGAAAGCGATCCGCATATTTTCGGCGTCATCGCCAGCTTCGACGGCGAGCCGACCGGCTATTTCGAGTTCTACTGGGCCAAGGAGGACCGGCTCGGGCCCTATTATGAGCCGCTCGACTGGGACCGCGGCTGGCATGGGCTGATCGGCAATATGCGCCATCTCGGCCGGCCGAAGACGCTGTCACTGTTCCGCTCCGTCACCCACTATCTGTTCCTCGACGAGCCGCGCACGCAGCGCGTCGTCGGCGAGCCACGCGCCGCGCACCAGAAGATGCTGAGCTATTGCGCCGGCGCCGCCTACGACAAGGTCAAGGAGTTCGACTTCCCGCACAAGCGCGCGGCGCTGGTCTGCTGCGAACGCGAGCGCTTCTTCCGCGAGGTGCCGCTGTGACGGTGCAGCAACCGATTGCCAAAGCGGGGGAGGCGACACGCTGGGCCGCGATCAACCGCGACGCCGTCGCCAAGGCCATTTCCGAACTGACCTTCGAGGAGTGCCTGTCGCCGCGCGAGCTTTCGCCCGGCCGATGGGAGCTGACGCCCGGCCCCGGCGTGACCTATCGCTTTGCCGCGACGCGGCGCCTGTGGGGCCAGATCGCCGTCCGTCCGGAGACGCTGACTCGCGACGCCGGCATCGAGCTGCCGGTCGACGATGCGGTCGCCTTCTTCGCCGACGCGCGCGAGACGCTCGGCATGTCGCCGGCAACATTCTGCACCTATGCGAAGGAGCTTTACAACACGCTGATGGCCGACATGCGGATCGCCAAGGCACGCGGCAATCGACCGGCCGCCGATCTAGCCGCGCTGCCGGATACCGAGTTGCAGGCATTGCTCGACGGCCATCCGAAGGCCCCTGCCAACAAGGGACGGCTTGGCTGGGGACGGGACGACTTCGAGCGCTACGCGCCAGAATCGGCCACCGCATTCCAGCTCTTCTGGCTTGCCGCCGCCAGCGATCGCTGCCTGCTGGCGCTTGACTGCGGGCTCGACGAAGAGGCGCTGCTGCAGGCCGCACTCGGCGACTACGAGCGCGCAAGGCTCGAAGCGGCTTTCAGCGCCGCCGGGATCTCGCGATCGACGCATAGGCTGCTGCCGGTCCACCCCTGGCAGTGGCAGGCGATGATCGCCTCGCAATATGGTAGCGAGATCGCCGCCGGCCGGCTGGTGCCGCTTGGCCAGTTCGGCGATCCGTTCCTGCCCTTGCAGTCGCTGCGCACGCTTGCCAATGTGGCACGGCCCGAGGCGCTGCACGTCAAGCTGCCGCTGACCGTCCTCAACACCTCAGCGTGGCGCGGCGTGCCGGGCAAATACATGGCGATCGGCGCCGATCTGTCGCGCTGGCTGGCCACGGTGGCGGCCGCGGACCCGGTGCTCAAGGACGTCAAGGTGCTGAAGGAAGTCGCCGGCGCCTTCTATCCGCATCCGCACTATACCGGCGTTGAAGGCGCGCCCTATCAGTTTTGCGAGATGCTGGGCGCCATATGGCGCGAAAGCCCCGAAAAGGATCTGACAGCGGGCCAGCGGCCGATGATGATGGGCGCCCTGCCGCAGCGCGACGCCCACGGCAGGCCGATCGCCAGCGCCCTGATGGAGCAGTCCGGCCTTGGTCCGGAGGCATGGCTCGATCGCCTGTTCTCCACGGCCTTCGTGCCGCTCTACCACTTCATGTGCCGTTACGGCGTCGGCTTCATCGCCCATGGCCAGAACGTCACCATCATCCTCGACGGAGCGACGCCTCTCGGCGTGGCGGTCAAGGATTTCCAGGGCGACCTCGATCTCGTCGACCAGCCGTTTCCCGAACTGGCCGGCCTCGACCCCAAAATCCTGTCGACGCTGAAGCGCCGGCCCCCGGCACATCTTCTCCAGCATCTGCAAACGGGACACATCGTCAGCGTTCTGCGTTTCCTGTCCGAGGCGCTGGCCGCCTATGACCGCTTCGACGAGAGGACTTTCTACGCCATCCTCGCCGGCGCCATCCGGCGCTACCAGGCGCAGAACACCGAGCTGGCGGAACGGTTCGTGCTGTTCGATCTGTTTGCGCCGAAGATTCCGCGCATCGCCATCAACAAGGTGCGCTTCGCGATCGGGTACGGTGACAGCGGCGAACGCCCTCTGCCGGACCTCGGCACACCGCTCGACAATCCGCTTAACCCCGAGTCAGCCCGGCGATCTCCCATCAGCCCAGCCAGCTCCATAAGGAGTTCGCCATGACCCATACGCTTGACCTCGCAGGCATCGGCATCGGGCCGTTCAATCTCAGCCTCGCCGCCCATCTCGATGCGGTGGACGGCGTCGAAGCGCGCTTCTTCGATCGGGCGACGCGGCTCGAATGGCACCCGGGTATGATGCTGCCGGGCGTCGAACTGCAGACATCCTTCCTCAAGGATCTCGTCACCGCGACGCATCCGACCAGCCCATGGTCGTTCATGTCCTATCTGGTCGCGCAGAAGCGGTTCTATGAATTCCTCAACGCGGATTTCTCAGCCATCCCGCGGCCGGAATTCGCCCGCTATCTTGGATGGGTCGGCGAGAACTTGTCTTCGCTGCGCTTCGCCAGCGCCGTCGACCGGATCGACTTCGACGGAACGAATTTCAGGCTGCGTATCGGCCGCGAGCAGGTGAACGCGCGCAATCTCGCCATTGCCGTCGGGCTGGTGCCCAACATCCCCGCCTGGGCGCGGGCGGCGGCCTCCGATCAATGCTTCCACAACGCCCAGGCCGCCAACCGCCTCGATCGCCTGAGCGGACAGCGTGTCGCCGTGATCGGCGGTGGCCAGAGCGGCGCCGAAGTGCTTCTGCATCTGATCTCCTCCGACCGCTTCGCCGGCCGCGAAATCGAGTGGATCTCGATGCGGCCGAATTTCCTGCCACTGGACGACTCGCCTTTCACCGACGAACTCTTCACGCCGGGCTATGTCGAAAACTTCCATCGGTTGCCGCAAGGGCGGCGCGAGACGATCCTGGAACAGCAACTGCTTGCCGGTGACGGCGCATCGACGAGCACGCTGAAGGCGATCTATCGCCAGCTTTACACGCTGCGGCACCTCTCGGAGGAAACGACGGCGGTCAACATGACGCCGCACCGCGAAGTGCTGAACGTGACGCGGGAAGGCAGCGAATACCGGCTGATCATGCGCAACGGCTTCGACGGCGCCATCGAGACGCGCACCGTCGATGCGGTGGTTCTGGCCACCGGCTATGCCTTTGCCATTCCTGATTGCATGGCGCCGCTCATGAACAGGATCGCGCTGGACGAGCGCGGTCATTACAGGCTCAACGCCAGCTTCGAGGTCGAATGGGACGGGCCCGACGACCGCCGGATCTACGCGCTCAATGCCGGCCGGCTCAGCCATGGCATAGCCGAGCCGCAGCTCAGCCTGATGGCTTGGCGCAGCGCCAAGATCGTCAATTCGCTGCTCGGGCGGGCACAGTTCGATCTCGATCTGCCCGATCCGCCGGTTGCCTGGAGTTCAAGGCACACGACACAAAGCCTGCATCATCTCGGCGCCAATGCGAGGATGACCGAATCGGGCGCGCGGTGATGTTTGTGGAGGCGGGCCGAAGAGCGTGGTACGGCGCGCGTTAAGGTTGACATCGACCCGTAAAGCTTTTCTGTGAGAGAGATCGTTCGGTCCTGCTGGAGGCTCAGCGCATGAAAACCCTTGGCCTCATCGGCGGCATGAGCTGGGAATCGACGGCGATCTATTATCGCCTGCTCAACGAGATCGTGCGCGAGCGGCTGAGCGGGCTGCATTCGGCAAAGCTGTTGCTCTATTCCTTCGACTTCGCCGAAATCGCCGACCGGCAGCATCATGGCGACTGGGACAGTGCGGGCGTGCTGCTGGCGGATGCGGCGCGCAAGCTGGAGGCGGGCGGCGCAGAGGGGCTTTTGATCTGCACCAACACCATGCACAAGCTCGCCGACCGGGTGCAGGCGGCGGTGTCGATCCCGCTTATCCACATTGCCGACGCCACGGCCGTCGCGGTCAAGGGCGCCGGCGTCAAGCGGCCGGCGCTGCTGGCGACCCGCTTCACCATGGAGCAGGATTTCTACAAGGGCCGACTGACGGAGAAATACGGGCTGCAGCCCGTGGTGCCGGACCAGGCCGGGCGCGACATGGTGCACCAGGTAATCTACGACGAGCTCTGCCGGGGCATCGTCAGCGCGGCATCGAAGGCGGCCTATATCGACGAGGTCGCCCGTCTGCGACGCGATGAGAAGATCGATGGCGTCATCATGGGCTGCACCGAGATCACCATGTTGATTGGCGAGCGCGATTTCGACATTCCGGTGTTCGACACCACGCGCATCCATGCCGAGGCGGCGGTCGCATTCATGCTGCCCTGAAGGGCCAAAACAGAGATCAGGGCTGGGCGGCCACGGCGACATTGCCGCTGCCGACCACTTTCAGCTTCCATCGATCTGCTTCCGTGCCGGCCAGATTGAGGTGCTTGGTCAGGAAATAAAGGCGATCGGTGTCGGGGCCTTTGGCTGTGCAAAACCGGTCCTGCAGATAGGAGTGAGGCGTCGCCTGACAATACAGGTTGGCCACGATGCTGGCCGGACGCGCGCGCGGCCTAAACAGCCTTCCGCTCCTTCACGAATTGCGTGCCAAAACTGCCGCGCGCTTGACTTCTTTTTGCAGCGACATTCAATACATCCGGCATTGCTGTGAGGGGATGAAAGCAAGATGGAATTTGCGTTTCCGTGGCCGACCAGCCAGGGCGAATGGCTGGCTTGGTCCAGCGCCGTCGTCACCTTGGCGCTCGGTCTGCTGTTTTTCCTCGCGCCAGGGCTGGCATTTCGGATTCTGCGGCTGCAGGTCCGGCCCGAAAGGGCAGCGGCAATCGCGGAAGGGCGCGGCCGGATGTCGGGCTTCTATCTCGGCGTCAGCCTGTGCTGCATTCTGTTGGCGCAGCCGTGGCTCTATATGGCACTCGGCTTTTCCTGGCTGTTCACCGCTTTTGGCCGTTTGCTGTCGATGATGTCGGACGGCGCCAACACGCCTTTCAACTGGGCGTCGATCGTCGTCGAACTCGTCCTGGCCGCGTTGCCGCTTGCCTTCGTCTTCGGCTTTCTGCCCTGAATCGGCAGCCAATCCAAAGGCTTCGGTTGAACTCTGCGGCCGGATGCGACAATAGTGCCCGAAAAGCATGCGGGACGACGCATTGCGGTCTTAAAATGCCTGTGCTAGACGGCAATCGACTTTCGGCCGGGGATAGCGGAAGCCGCGCCTCCGTGCTTGGAAAAACTTAGTAAGGTCAAAGATTTAGCCAGAGTTTTTGCTCGCGCCAACAATCTGCGGCCCCTCAGACAAGAGAAAAGACGGTCCGTGGCTCAATCGTCATCGCCAATCTCGGGTGTCGCAGAACGCTACGCGGGTTCGCTGTTCGAACTTGCGCGGCAGTCGAATTCGGTGGCCAAGGTCGAGGCCGACCTCGACAGTTTCGCCAGGATGCTGGATGACAGCGCCGACCTGACGCGCCTCATCAACAGCCCGGTGTTCTCCAGCGAGGACCAGGCCAAGGCAATCGCGTCGATCGCCGACAAGGCCGGCATCACCGGCCTGACCGGCAATTTCCTGCGCGTCGTCGCCCGCAACCGCCGGCTCTTCGCGGTGCCCGGCATGATCAAGGCTTTTCGCAAGATCGCCGCCGAACAGCGCGGTGAGACATCAGCCGAGGTCACTTCGGCGCATGAACTGACGGCTGCCCAGCAGACCGAACTCAAGGCCGCGCTGAAAGGCGTCGCCGGCAAGGACGTGGCCATCACTGTTACCGTCGATCCGTCGCTGCTCGGCGGGCTGGTGGTCAAGATGGGCTCGCGCCAGATCGATACGTCGCTCAAAACCAAACTCAATTCGCTCAAGCTTGCACTGAAAGAGGTCGGCTGATGGACATCCGCGCCGCGGAAATTTCCGCAATTCTCAAAGACCAGATCAAGAATTTCGGCAAGGAGGCCGAGGTCTCCGAAGTCGGCCAGGTGCTGTCCGTCGGTGACGGTATCGCTCGCGTCTACGGCCTCGACAATGTCCAGGCCGGCGAAATGGTCGAATTCCCCGGCGGCATCCGCGGCATGGCGCTCAACCTCGAAGCCGACAATGTCGGCGTCGTCATCTTCGGCGCCGACCGCGACATCAAGGAAGGCGACATCGTCAAACGCACCGGCGCCATCGTCGATACGCCTGTCGGCATGGGCCTGCTCGGCCGCGTCGTCGACGCGCTCGGGAATCCGATCGACGGCAAGGGCCCGATCAAGGCGACCGAACGCAAGCGCGTCGACGTCAAGGCGCCAGGCATCATCCCGCGCAAGTCGGTCAACGAGCCGATGTCGACCGGCCTCAAGGCCATCGATGCGCTGATCCCCGTTGGCCGCGGCCAGCGCGAGCTGGTCATCGGCGATCGCCAGACCGGCAAGACCGCGATCATCCTCGACACGATGCTCAACCAGAAGGCCGTGCACGACAACGGGCCGGAAAAGGAAAAGCTCTACTGCGTCTACGTCGCCATCGGGCAGAAGCGCTCGACGGTCGCGCAGTTCGTGAAGGTTCTCGAAGAGCGCGGCGCCCTTGAATATTCGATCATCGTCGCCGCCACAGCTTCCGATCCGGCGCCGATGCAGTTCCTGGCGCCGTTCACCGGCGCCACCATGGGCGAATATTTCCGCGACAACGGCATGCATGCGCTGATCAGCTATGACGATCTGTCGAAGCAGGCCGTCGCCTATCGCCAGATGTCGCTCTTGCTGCGCCGCCCGCCGGGTCGCGAAGCCTATCCGGGCGACGTGTTCTACCTGCATTCGCGCCTGCTCGAGCGCGCCGCCAAGCTCAACGACGATCTGGGCGGCGGTTCGCTGACCGCGCTGCCGATCATCGAGACGCAGGCCAACGACGTGTCGGCCTACATCCCGACCAACGTGATCTCGATCACCGACGGCCAGATCTTCCTCGAAACCAACCTGTTCTTCCAGGGCATCCGTCCGGCGGTCAACGTCGGCCTGTCGGTGTCGCGCGTCGGTTCGTCGGCGCAAATCAAGGCGATGAAGCAGGTCGCCGGCTCGATCAAGGGCGAGCTCGCGCAGTACCGCGAAATGGCTGCGTTCGCGCAGTTCGGCTCCGATCTCGACGCCGCCACGCAGCGCCTGCTCAACCGCGGCTCGCGCCTGACCGAACTGTTGAAGCAGCCGCAGTTCTCGCCGCTCAAGGTCGAGGAGCAGGTCACGGTGATCTTCGCCGGCGTCAACGGCTATCTCGACAAGCTGGCGCTGAACCAGGTCGGCAAGTTCGAGCACGGCCTGCTCAGCCATATGCGCTCGGCCGGCAAGGACGTGCTGGACGGCATCCGCAAGGAAAAGGCGCTGTCGGACGATCTGCGCGCCAAGCTGAAGGCCGAGATCGACGCCTTCGCCAAGACCTTCGCTTGAGAAGAAGCCGGACGCTCGGGATCAGGTTTGAAGCATGCCTTCATTAAAAGACCTTCGTAACCGTATCGCCTCGGTCAAGGCGACGCAGAAGATCACCAAGGCGATGCAGATGGTCGCCGCGGCGAAGCTGCGTCGCGCGCAGGAAGCAGCGGAGGCGGCGCGTCCCTATTCCGAGCGGATGGGTGCGGTGCTGGCCAATATCACGCAGGCGATCGGCGGCGGCGGCGATGCCCCGGCGCTGATGACCGGCACCGGCAAGGACGATGTGCATCTGCTCGTCGTCTGCACGGCCGAGCGCGGCCTGTGCGGCGGCTTCAACTCGCAGATCGCACGTCTGGCCCGCGACCATATCCGCCGGCTTCTGGCCGACGGCAAGCAGGTCAAGATCATCTGCGTCGGCAAGAAGGGTTTCGACATTCTGCGCCGAGACTATGCCTCGCTGATTATCGACCGCGTCGACCTACGCGATGTCAAGAAGCTCGGCTTCGTCAATGCCGATGCGATCGCCCGTAAGATCATCCATCTGTTCGGCGAAGGCGGCTTCGATATCTGCACGCTGTTTTATTCGCAGTTCAAGTCGGTGATCAGCCAGATTCCGACCGCGCAGCAGATCATTCCTGCCGGCGTGGCTTCGGCTCCCGCCGAAGCGACCGCCGGTGGCAATGCCGTCTACGAATACGAGCCGGAGCCGGGCGAGATCCTCACCGACCTCATTCCGCGCAACATCTCGGTCCAGGTCTTCCGCGCGCTGCTCGAAAACGCAGCCGGCGAGATGGGCGCCAAAATGAGCGCCATGGACAATGCAACGCGCAATGCCGGCGACATGATCAACAAACTGTCGATCACCTATAACCGCCAGCGGCAGGCGCAGATCACCAAGGAACTGATCGAAATCATTTCGGGCGCCGAAGCGCTCTAGGCGCGACCGCCAGGAGGTCATCGACCTTCTGATGGAGCGTGAGAAACAAAGGACGAGAAGGGTAAAGACGATGGCGAAAGCAGCGACCCCCGCGAAGACGGCCCCCAAAGCGGCCGCAAAGGCTCCGGCAGCAGCGGCGAAGGCCGCTCCGGCCAAGAAGGCGGCCGCGCCCGCCAAGGCCGCGGCCCCGGCAGCGAAGACGACGAGCGTTGCCGTCAAGAAGACCGGCGCCATCGGCAAGGTTCGCCAGGTCATCGGCGCCGTCGTCGACGTGCAGTTCGGCGATCATCTGCCGGCCATTTTGAACGCCATCGAAACCTCCAATGTCGGCAACCGCCTGGTGCTCGAAGTTGCCCAGCATCTGGGCGAAAACACCGTGCGCTGCATCGCCATGGATTCCACCGAAGGCCTGGTTCGCGGCCAGGACGTCTATGACACCGGCGCGCCGATCACCGTTCCGGTCGGCCCGGGCATGCTCGGCCGCATCATCAACGTCATCGGCGAGCCGGTCGACGAAGAAGGCCCGGTCGACGGCATCGAAATGCGCGCCATCCACCAGCCGGCGCCTACCTATGTCGAACAGTCGACGGAAGCGCAGATCCTGATCACCGGCATCAAGGTGCTCGACCTTCTGGCGCCCTACGCCCGCGGAGGCAAGATCGGCCTGTTCGGCGGCGCCGGCGTCGGCAAGACGGTTCTGATCCAGGAGCTGATCAACAACGTCGCCAAGGCGCATGGCGGCTTCTCGGTCTTCGCCGGCGTCGGCGAGCGCACCCGCGAGGGCAACGATCTTTATCACGAGTTCATCGAGTCCGGCGTCAACAAGAAGGGCGGCGGCGAAGGCTCTAAGGCGGCACTGGTCTATGGCCAGATGAACGAGCCGCCGGGCGCGCGTGCCCGCGTCGGCCTGACCGGCCTGACGGTCGCCGAATATTTCCGCGACCAGGGCCAGGACGTGCTGTTCTTCGTCGACAACATCTTCCGCTTCACGCAGGCCGGTTCTGAAGTGTCGGCGCTGCTCGGCCGTATTCCTTCGGCCGTGGGTTACCAGCCAACGCTGGCCACCGACATGGGTGCGCTGCAGGAACGCATCACCACAACGACCAAGGGTTCGATCACTTCGGTGCAGGCGATCTACGTGCCGGCCGACGATTTGACCGACCCGGCGCCTGCGACCTCGTTCGCCCACCTGGACGCGACGACCGTGCTCAACCGCGCGATCTCGGAAAAGGGCATCTACCCCGCCGTCGATCCGCTCGACTCGACCTCGCGCATGCTCGATCCGCTGGTCGTCGGCGAGGAGCACTATGCCGTCGCCCGCCAGGTGCAGTCGATCCTCCAGCGCTATAAGTCGCTGCAGGACATTATCGCCATCCTTGGCATGGATGAGCTGTCGGAAGAGGACAAGCAGACGGTGGCCCGCGCCCGCAAGATCGAGCGCTTCCTGTCGCAGCCGTTCTTCGTCGCCGAAGTGTTTACGGGTGCGCCGGGCAAGCTGGTCGACCTCGCCGACACAATCAAGGGCTTCAAGGGCCTCTGCAACGGCGACTACGATCACCTGCCGGAAGCCGCCTTCTACATGGTCGGCGGCATCGACGAAGCGGTCGAGAAGGCTCAGCGCCTGGCGGCAGAAGCAGCGTAATCAAGGCAATAGGGAGTAGTCAGTAGTCAGTAGTGAATAGCGGCCGGGTGATCAGGACAGCTGTCCTCTCCCTACTCCCTACTCACTATTCCCTACTCACTAAATTGACATGGCTGAAGCTTTCAAGTTCGAACTGGTCTCGCCGGAGCGCCTCCTGGTTTCCGAGCAGGTCGAGTCCGTCGTCATTCCAGGCGCCGAAGGTGAAATGACAGTCATGGCGCACCATGCGCCAGTCATGACCACGATCAAGCCGGGCGTCGTCACGCTGAAGACCGCCGGCGGCAAGGAAGAGCGCTATGTGGTGTTCGGCGGCTTTGCCGACATCGTCCCTGCCGGCTGCACGCTGCTCGCCGAATCGGCGGTCGCCGTCGGCGATATCGACCGCGCCGATCTCGCCCGCCGCATCCAGGAAGCCAAGGAAGACGCCGCCGACGCCAAGGACGACCAGTCCCGCAGCAAGGCGGAGCAGTTCCTTAGCCAGCTTACCACGCTCGAAGGCGCGCTGCTGCCGGCGTAAGCCGCAGAATGATTGGACGTGATCCGAGAGGTCATGGTCGGGCAAAGGTATGAAACAGGCCGGGCTTAAGCCCGGCTTTTTGTATCCGGGCGACGTCAGGTCACCTGGTCTTTCCCGGTACACCCAGTGCCGCGAGCGCGAGCGCCACCCCGCCCTGCAGGATATGCTCGCGATGGGCGGCAACCAGTTCGATCAGCGTCTGGCGCTCGGGGCTGCCGCTGGCGAAGCCGGCGAGGTCAAACACCGTCACCACCCGTTCCAGCGTCGGCTGCGCTCCGAGCGCGGCCAGCGTCGCGTCGAGCGGATCGGTGAAGTGGGCTTCCGGCAGGTCCTTGCCGCGCGCCTCGCAGGCGGCGATCCAGGCGGCGATCACCAGCGTCAGATGCTCCGGGACCAGGCCGGCCTGGATGCGCGCGATGGCGGTAGCGACAATGCGCTGCGGCAATTTCTGGCTGCCGTCATTGGCGATCTGCGCCGTGCGGTGGGCAAGCGCTGTGTTGGAGAAACGTTCGGCAAGTTCGGCCGTATAGGCTGACGTGTCGAGCCCGGCATCCCCAGGCAATGTCGGGATGGCCTCGGCCCAGAGCCGGTCGACGAACGCGCGGATCGCGGGATCCGCGAAGGCGCGGTCGACGGTGACGTGGCCGCTGAGCAGGCCGATATAGGCGATGCCCGAATGGGCGCCGTTGAGCAGCCGAAGCTTCATGTCCTCGAACGGCCGGACATCCTCGACCATGGTGACGCCGAATTTCTCCCAGGCCGGGCGGCCGGCTGGAAACCTGTTTTCGATCACCCATTGCCGGAACGGTTCGGTCATCACCGGCCAGGCGTCCTCGAGGCCGAGTTCGACCGCGATGCGCGCCCGGTCGGCATCGGTGGTTGCCGGCACGATGCGGTCGACCATGCTCGATGGGAATGCAACGTCATCGGCTATATGACCGGCGAGGGCAGCGTCGCCTGAAGCAGCAGCGCCGGCATCGCGCAGTTTTGCAAACCCGACCAGCAGCCGGTGCAGCGTGGCGCCATTGGCCGGAAGGTTGTCGCAGCACAGCACGGTGAAGGGCGGCGTGCCGGCGGCCCGGCGTCGCACCAGCGCTTCCGCCAGGAATCCATGCGCTGTCCTGGGAGATCCGGGATTGCCCAGATCGTGGACGATATCGGGATGGTTTTCGTCGAGGCTGCCGTCGGCGGCCCTGAGATAGGCCTTTTCGGTGATGGTCAGGGTGACGATGCGGGTGCGCGGGTCGGTCAGCGCGGCCAGCACCGCGCCGGGGTCTTCCGGCGCGACCAGCATCGACTGGATCGAGCCGATAATGTGCAGCGCTTCGCCATCGCTGCCGCGCACCGCCAGCGTGTAGAGCCCGTCCTGTGGCGTCAGCGCATCGCGCGTGTCGGGGCTGCGCAGCGAGACGCCGACAATGCCCCAGCCGGTCTCGCCGGCCGCTAGGCAGTCATCGACATAGGCGGCCTGATGGGCACGGTGGAAGGCTCCAACGCCGAGATGGACGATGCCTGGGGCGACACTGGCGCGATCATAGGGGGGGACCGCGACCGAGGCCGGCAAGGATTGCACTGTTGCGTTGGAAAGGCGTCTGCTGGTCATGGCGCGGCTTGTCGCTGGATGGTGTGCGGGGCGGGATCTGCTAGCGGCGTAACATCCGCTCTTCCGCCGCACAATGACCTGACGCCGGTTAAAAGTCATCATACAACAATCCAGTTTTTGTATGTTGACATTATTTCTTTCCAATCCTACCGATATCGCCCCTGGGAGGAACGACGTGGCGGGACTGACCGATCCGGATCTGCTTTTTGCCGCCGAAGGGCGCGCGCTGTCGATCGCGCGCGATTTCCATGCCGGCATCAAAGACCTGCCGATCATCAGCCCCCACGGCCACACCGATCCGCGTTGGTATGCGCTCAACGAGCCATTCCCCGATCCCGCGCAATTGCTGGTGGTGCCCGACCACTACATTTTCCGTATGCTGTTCAGCCAGGGCGTGCGGCTGGAAGATCTCGGCGTCTCGACCCTCGACGGCTCGCCGGTCGAGACCGATCCCAGGGCGATCTGGCGGCGCTTCGCCGAGCACTATTACCTCTTCCGCGGCACGCCGACGCGGTTGTGGCTCGACCATGTGCTCGAGCATCTGTTCGGCATCGAAGAGCCGCTCAACGCCAGCACCNACGCCGACGCGGTTGTGGCTCGACCATGTGCTCGAGCATCTGTTCGGCATCGAAGAGCCGCTCAACGCCAGCACCGCTAGCCGCCATTACGACACCATCGCGGCGCTTTTGCAGCGCGACGATTATCGCCCACGCGCGCTGTTCGAGCGCTTCAACATCGAGGTCATCGCGACGACCGAGGGCGCACTCGACGATCTCCAATGGCACAAGACGATCCGCGACAGCGGCTGGCAGGGCCGCGTCATCACTGCCTACAGGCCGGATGCTGTCGTCGATCCCGACTTCGAAGGATTTTCGGCCAATCTCGATCGTCTGGGCGAGATCACCGGCTGCGACACCGGCACATGGGCCGGCTATCTCGACGCGCATCGCAATCGCCGCGCTTTCTTCAAAAGCTTCGGCGCAACCTCATCGGACCACGGCCATCCGACGGCCGAGACCGCCAATCTTTCCGATGCGGCGGCGGAAGAGCTGTTCAACCGCATCCGCCGCGGCTCGGACGACGAGCGCGAGCGCAAGCTGTTTCGCGCCCAGATGCTGACCGAGATGGCCAAGATAAGCCGCGACGACGGGCTGGTAATGCAGATCCATCCCGGCTCATGGCGCAACCATTCGCCCGGAATTTTTCAGAGATTCGGCCGCGACAGAGGCTTCGATATTCCGACCCGTACCGACTATGCCGCGGCGCTCAAACCCTTGCTCGACTGCGTCGGGCTGGAGCGCGACCTCTCCATCATTCTGTTCACGCTCGACGAGACCAGCTACGCGCGCGAACTGGCGCCGCTTGCCGGCGTCTATCCGGCGCTGAAGCTCGGGCCTGCCTGGTGGTTCCATGACAGCCCGGAAGGCATGCGCCGGTTCCGCGAGATGACCACCGAGACCGCCGGCTTCTACAACACTGTCGGTTTCAACGACGACACCCGCGCCTTTCCATCCATACCCGCCCGCCACGATGTGGCGCGCCGGGTTGACTGCGCCTTTCTCGCCCGTCTCGTCGCCGAGCACCGGCTGCGTGAGGACGAGGCGCATGAGCTGGCGCGGGAGCTTGCCTACACGCTTGCCAAGAAGGCGTACCGGCTGTGAGCCGGGCGCGTGGAATTTTAAAAGGGAGGAAGACAGTCATGTTGCATTTTTCAAAACTGGTGGCAGCCACATTCGCCTTCGGCTCGCTGATGATCGGCGTTGCCGGCGCCCAGACCGTACTGCGCTCGGCCGACACCCATCCGGACGGGTATCCGACTGTCGAGGCGGTCAAATATCTCGGCGAGCTCATCAAGGAGCGCACCGCCGGCCGCTATTCGGTCGAGGTCTATCATTCGGCGCAGCTCGGCGAGGAAAAGGACACGATCGAGCAGACGCAGACCGGTGTCATCGATCTGAACCGCGTCTCGATGGGTCCGTTCAACGGCATCGTGCCGGAAACCGCGGTGCCGTCGCTGCCCTACATGTTCCGTTCGGTCGAGCACATGCGCCATGTCATGGACGGGCCGATCGGCGACGAGATCCTCAAGGCCTTCGAGACGCATGATCTGGTCGGCCTTGCCTTCTACGATTCCGGCGCCCGTTCCTTCTACAACACCAAGAAGGACATCACCTCGATCGCCGATCTGAAAGGCATGAAGTTCCGCGTCATCCAGTCCGACGTGTTCGTCGATATGGTCAACGCGCTTGGCGCAAATGCCACGCCGATGGCGTATGGCGAGGTCTATTCGGCGCTCGAAACCGGTGTCATCGACGGCGCCGAGAACAACTGGCCCAGCTTCGAATCCGCCAAGCACTACGAAGTCGCCAAGCACTATACCGTCGACCAGCACCAGATCGTGCCGGAAGTGCTGGTGATGTCGAAATCGAGCTGGGACAGACTGACGCCGGAAGACCAGGCGATCGTCAAGCAGGCGGCCAAGGATAGCGTCGTCAAGATGCGCGAATTGTGGGACGCGCAGGAGAAGAAGTCGCGAGAGATCGTCGAGAAGGCCGGCGTCAAGGTCAGCGAGATCGACAAGCAGCCGCTGATCGATGCGATGAAGCCGGTCTACGACAAGTATCTGAAGACGCCGGAGCTCAAGGACCTCGCGACGCGCATCCAGGCGACCAAGTGATTTTCTGGCGGGGCGGCATGGCGCCGCCCCGCCAATCGCTTTTAGGGGACGGAAAGACCGGGAGGATCGGATGACTGCGGGAACGGCCAGGAGCGGAGCGCCACCGCGCTTCAGCGCGGTGCTTTCGAAGATTTGCGACGGTGCGCTCTATCTCGCGGGCATCGGGATGGTCGCCATGACCGCGCTTGTTGCCTACCAGGTGTTTTCCCGCTTCGTGCTCAACGCGTCACCGAGCTGGACCGAAGTCACCGCCATCATGCTGATGAACTGGTTCATCTTCCTGGGCGCTGCCGTCGGCGTGCGCGAGAATTACCATATGGGCTTCGACGTGCTGCTCTATATCCTGCCCAAGGGCAGCAAATGGGCGCTGCGCACCCTGTCCGACCTGATCGCGTTTGGCTTCGGCTTCGGCATGGTCTGGTACGGCTGCAAGCTGGTCGGGCTGACCTGGCACACTGTCATCCCGGCGCTCGAACTTCCCGGCGGTTTCGACTATCTGCCGCTGGTTGCCGGCGGCTTTCTGATCTGCCTGTTCTCGGCCGAACGCATCGCGCTGCGCTGGTCCGGCGCCGACATCGACAAGGATATCAATCTCGAAGAAGTGCCGGAAATGCCGGCCGTGCAGGAGGCCTAGATGGAACTCTGGATCCTGTTTGGCGTCTTCACGCTTTTGATGTTTGCCGGCACGCCGATCGCCTTTTGCCTGGGTGCGGCGTCCTTCGCCACCGTGCTTTATCTCGGCCTGCCGCCCCTGGTGGTGTTCCAGCAATTGAAGTCGGGCATGTCGGCGTTCTCGCTGATGGCGATCCCGTTCTTCATCTTTGCCGGCGACCTGATGGTGCGCGGCGGCATCGCGCAGCGCATCGTTTCCTTTGCCGGCTCGCTGGTCGGTCATGTCCGCGGTGGGCTCGGTCAGGTCAACATCATCGCCGCGACGTTGTTCGGCGGCATTTCCGGCTCGGCTGTGGCGGAAGCCGCTGCCGTCGGCGGGCTGATGATCCCGCAGATGAAAGCGCGCGGCTACGGCGCCGACTATGCCGTCAACGTCACCTCGATGGCGGCGCTGATCGCGCTGCTTCTGCCGCCGTCGCAGAACATGATCATCTATTCGATCGCCGGCGGCGGCAAGATTTCGATCGCCGACCTGTTCACCGCCGGTATCCTGCCTGGTCTGCTGTTCGCCGCTTCGCTGATGGTCACCGCCTATTTCGTCGCCCGCAGCCGCGGCTACCCGGTCGAGGCTTTTCCCGGCTTCTCGCGTGTCGGCCAGCTGGCGGTCATCGCCATCCCCGGACTTCTGCTCATCGGGATCATCTTCGGCGGCGTTCGCTCGGGCATTTTCACGGCGACGGAAAGCTCCTGCATCGCCATCATCTACGCTTTGCTGGTCACCGTCTTCGTCTACCGGTCGATGGCCTGGGGCGATTTCGTCCATGCCACAAAGGGCGCGGTGCGCACGACCTCAATGGTGCTGCTGATCATCGGCACGGCGGCCTCGTTCAGCTGGCTGATGGCCTATCTCAAAGTGCCGGTGCTGCTGATCGCAGGCATGAACGCCATCTCCACCGATCCGCTGGTGGTGCTGCTTCTGCTCAACGTCCTGATGCTGCTGCTCGGCACCTTCATGGACATGGGGCCGATGATCATCATCTGCACGCCGATCTTCCTGCCGCTGGTCACCCATTACGGCGTCGACCCCGTGCATTTCGGCGTCATCACCATCCTCAATCTCGGCATTGGGCTCAACACGCCACCGGTCGGCACGGTGCAGTTCGTCGCCTGTGCCGTCGGCAAGATTACGGTCTGGGAAGCGATGCGCTCGATCTGGCCGTTCTATGGCGCGGGCATCGTGGTCCTGGGGCTGGTGACCTATATTCCGGCGATTTCGCTCTGGTTGCCGAGCGTGTTCAAATAGGGCGTCTTCAAATAGACGTCTTCAAACAGGGGTGCGATATGGCATCGGATAGCGCTGTTGATCTCAGGGTCGAGAGAAAACCCAAACTGTCGGAGACCGTCGTCGCAGCGATCCGCAAGCAGCTGCAGGCGGGCGAGATCCTGCCCGGCCACAAATTGCCGACCGAAGGACAACTGACCGAGACCTTCGGCGTCAGCCGCACCGTCATCCGCGAAGCGCTGGCCAAGCTCGCCGCCGACGGGCTGGTCGAGGCGCGCCAGGGCGCAGGCGTGTTCGTCACCGAGCACATCTCAACGATGTTCGGCGCGCTCGCCGCCGACATGGGCAGCAAGGATTCCATCGCGCTCAATGTGCTCGAAGTGCGCCTGGCCGTCGAAATCGAATCGGCCGGGCTCGCCGCCATTCGCCGCAACGCCGCGCAGGAAGCAGCGATCCAGGAAGCGTTCTTCGAATTCGAACGGCTGCTTCTTAACAGTGAGCCGACCGGTCCGGCCGATCTCGCCTTCCACCGGGCAATCGCCAGCGCCACCAACAACCCGTTCTATGTCGAGATGCTCGATGTGCTCGGACGCCGCGCCATTCCTTGCGACGTGACCTCGCCCTGGTCGACCGAACTGGTGCAATCCGACAGCTATCAGCGAGGGCTGCAACGCGAGCATCTGGTGATCCTGAATGCGATCACCTCAGGCGACGCCGAAGCCGCGCGCGAGGCGATGCGCGCTCATCTCACCGCCAGCCAAGAGCGCTACCGCGAGCGGCTGCACGCCCGCCAAGTCTACTACGCCGACTCGGTCAAGGCGTCGGCAACCAAATAGCCATTCATTCAGCTGGAGCAGCAATGACTCAAAGTCACCCGCATACCGATTTCACCTCGCGTTTCGCCATCGACCCGGTGGCCGCTGCTTCCATGGGCACCGACGAACTGCGTCACAATTTCCATATTGACGACCTGTTCCAGCAGGGACGCATCAGCCTGACCTACACCCATTATGACCGCATGATCGTTGGCGGCGCCGTGCCGGAAGGGACAGCGCTGCCGCTGGAGGCGATCAAGCCGACGGGGACCAAGAATTTTCTCGACCGCCGCGAGCTGATCATCGTCAACATCGGCGGCGCCGGCTCGGTGACGGCAAATGGCGAGACCCACCAGTTGCAGGCACGTGACATGCTCTATCTCGGCATGGGCAGGACCGACGTGTCGTTCGCGTCGGCCGACGCGGGCGCACCGGCCAAATTCTACCTGCTCAGCGCGCCGGCGCATCATACCCATCCGAGCCGGCTGATCCGCATTGGCGATGCCAAGCGCCTCGATCTCGGCAGCAAGGAAACCTGCAACGAACGCTCCATCTTCCAGTTCATCCATGCCGATGGCGTCAAGACCTGCCAACTGGTGGTCGGTATGACCCAACTGGCGCCGGGCTCGGTGTGGAACACTATCCCTTGCCATGTGCATGACCGGCGCATGGAGGCCTATCTCTATTTCGACCTGCCGGAGACGGCGCGCGTCTTCCATTTCATGGGCGAGCCGGACGAAACGCGGCATCTGGTGATGGCTAACGAGGAGGCGGTGCTGTCGCCGGGCTGGTCTATCCATTCCGGGGTCGGCACCTCGAACTACGCCTTCATCTGGGCGATGGCCGGCGACAATGTCGACTACACCGATGTCGACCCGGTGCCGCTGGGCGAACTGCGTTGAGCGGCCATTCCTCCTTCAGCCTGGCCGGCAAGCGCGTCCTGGTCACCGGCGCAAACACCGGCATCGGCCAAGGCATCGCGGTCTCGATCGCGCGCGCCGGCGGCACCGTCATCGGTGTCGGCCGCTCGGCGATGGACGACACGGAAAGACAAGTCGCGGAAGCCGGTGGCCAGTTCGAGGCGGTGCGATGCGATCTTGCCGACCATGCGGCCGCCAAGGCGATGCTCGACCAGGTCTGGGAAAAGACCGGCCCGATCGACGGGCTGGTCAACAATGCCGGCATCATCCGCCGCGCCGATGCGGTCGATTTCTCCGAGGCCGATTGGGACGACGTCATCGACGTCAATCTGAAGACGCTGTTCTTTCTCAGCCAGGGTTTTGCCAGACACGTGCTGGCCGATCCCAGGCGGCGCGGCAAGATCGTCAACATCGCCTCGGTGCTGAGTTTCCAGGGCGGCATCCGCGTCGCGTCCTATACCGCGTCGAAACATGGCGCGCTCGGCGTGACCCGGCTGCTGGCCTGCGAATGGGCGGCCAAAGGCATCAATGTCAATGCCATTGCGCCCGGCTATATTGAAACCAGCAACACCGAGGCGTTGCGCGCCGATCCCGACCGCAGCGCCGCTATATTGGCGCGCATCCCGGCCGGGCGCTGGGGCGGACCGGAAGACATAGGCGACGCCGCTGTCTTCCTGCTGGCCCCCGCATCCGACTATATGCACGGCGCCGTGATCCCGGTGGATGGCGGCTGGCTGGCGCGATGAGGAAACAGTCATGATCGAGCATAAGATTTTTGCCCAACCCGGCGAGAGCGCCTGGACGCCGACGCCGGACGGCAACAGACGCCGCGTTCTCGTCTCCACCGATGAGCTGATGATGGTCGAGTTCGGCTTCGACAAGGGCGGCGTCGGCGCACTGCATTCGCACCCGCATGTCCAGGCCAGCTATGTCGCCGAAGGTCGCTTCGAGGTGACCATCGACGGCCGCACCGCGACGATCGAGACCGGCGGCAGCTTCATCGTGCCGTCCAATCTGGTGCACGGCGTCAAGGCGCTGGAGGCCGGGCGCCTGGTCGACAGCTTTACCCCGCACCGCGCCGATTTCCTGGCCTGAACCTCTTTCGGCAATTCCAGAAACAGGAAACCCGCGCCTCCTGGGGAGGCGCGGGCTGTTGCCTGTGCGCTCGTGGCGCAGCGGTACTCGAAACATCGCCGCAGGGTTGGACGGTGCCGCAACATGGTGAAGATTGGTTTAACGATGCCAACCAGGTCGATCGCCGGTGGGGTGTTGCTGCTGCTTGTTGTGGTCACGCAGGGGCTGCGCTAATCGTTCTGTCCACGCCGCTGCTTCGGGCGGCCGATCGAAAACATCAGTGATGCAGATATCGACGACGAGCGTACCGACGCACGATCCCAAACGGCGCGTCCTCAAGGACGTGTTCGGTTTCGACGATTTCCGTCCCGGACAGGCCGCGGTGATGGAGGCACTGCTTGGCGGCCGCCACGTGCTGGCGGTCATGCCGACGGGTGCGGGCAAATCGCTGTGCTATCAGGTTCCGGCGCTGGTCAAGGGCGGGCTGACCATTGTCGTTTCGCCGCTAGTGGCGCTGATGCAGGATCAGGTCGCCGCACTGCGCCTCGCCGGCGTCGCCGCCGATACGATCAATTCCTCGATCGACCGTGATGCCAATGTCGCGGCATGGCGCCGCGTCGCGTCGGGCCAGACGCGGCTGCTCTACCTCGCGCCGGAACGGCTGATGACCGAGCGGATGCTGGATGCGCTTGCCAGGCTCGATGTCAGCCTGATCGCCATCGACGAGGCGCATTGCATTTCGCAGTGGGGGCCGGCGTTCCGGCGCGAATATGAAGACCTTTCGCAACTGCGTGGCATCTTTCCCGACGTACCGATCATTGCGGTGACGGCGACGGCGGACGAGACGACGCGGGCAGACATCGAGAGACGGCTGTTTGGCGGGCGTGTCGAAACGCAGGTGCTTGGCTTCGACCGGCCCAACATCAAGCTTGCCATCGAGCCCAAGCAGGACAGCAAGCGGCAGTTGCTCAACTTCATCGAGCGCCATCAGGGGCGCAGCGGCATCGTCTACTGCCTGTCGCGCAAGAAGACCGAAGAGGTGGCGGCATTCCTCGAAAAGAACGGCGTCACCGCGCTCGCCTATCACGCCGGCATGAGCAAGGAGGCGCGTGATGCCAACCAGAACGCCTTCATGACGCTGTCCGGCGTCGTCATGGTGGCGACCATCGCCTTCGGCATGGGCATCGACAAACCCGACGTCGCCTATGTCTTCCACACCGACCTGCCGGGCAGCCTCGAAGCTTATTACCAGGAAATCGGCCGCGCCGGTCGCGACGGCCGGGCGGCGGAGGCGCATATGCTTTACGGCCTTGGCGACATCCGCATGCGCCGCATGTTCATCGACGACGAGGACGCCGCTGTCGAACACAAGCGCCGCTCGCATGGCCGGCTCGATACGCTGATCGGCTATTGCGAGACGGCCGAGTGCCGCCGCCAGGTGCTGCTCGGTTATTTCGGTGAAGAGGCGGTCCCTTGCGGCAATTGCGACAATTGCCTGGAACAGGCGCCGCGCGCCGACGGCACCGCCGAGGCGCGCCTCATCCTGGCGGCGGTGGCGCAGAGCGGCGAGCGCTTCGGCGCCGGCCATGTCATCGACATCCTGATCGGCCACGAGACTGAAAAGATCGCGGCAAGGGGGCATCACAGGCTGGCAGCCTTCGGCAATGGCGCCGCGCACAAGAAGGATTTTTGGCAATCTATGATTCGCCAGCTGGTCGCGAACGGTTTCCTGATGCCGGACCCGGCCGGCCATGGCGGGTTGGCCATCGCGGACAAGGGCCACGCACTCGGCCGGGGCGAGGTGCCGTTCCAGTATCGGGTCGAGATGCGCACGCGCGCCGCGCGCCGCGCGGCTCGCGCCGGGCAGAGCCCTCAGAGCGAAAATGTCGATGCGTCGCTGCTCGCGGCGCTCAAGACGGTGCGGCTGCGGCTGGCCAAGGAACGCCAGGTGCCGGCCTATGTGGTGTTTTCGGATCGTACACTGATCGACATGGCCGAGCGTCGTCCGCAAGACCTCGACGATTTTGCCGAAGTGAATGGCGTCGGCGCCGCCAAACTCAAGGAGTTCGGCAAGGCTTTTGTGAGCGCCATTGCCGCGCACCTTTCCGAGACGCCAGGCTGAAAGGGTTTTGCTGGACCAAAGCCCGATCCGGCATCAGTACGCCTTCAACTTGCCCGCCCGCTTATCCTTTCATTTTGGCGCTACCCTGCCGTAGGGGGAATGGCCTTCCAAATTGTATGGAACCGTGACGACAACACACATTCCTGAATCTATGCGGTCGATTCTTCGGATGGAGCCGTGACTATGGAACCCGCTGTTGCGCGCGGGTGGCGGTTTTCTTGGCCTTGGAGACGCTACGTTGGCAGCCGCTATCCGCTGAGCCGAATGGTATGATTCAGACCATCTTTGTTGTTGAAAACCCGCTTTCGACGGGAGTATAGAACTCGACGTTACCATTGCTTTTCGTAGGAGGCTGTGGTGGATAACGTGGGTCCAATCCGCAAAGCATTGCCTTGCGTGGAAGTGGTCGAAGCCGGCGGCGAATGGGTCCGTTCGTGTGGCCAAGGAAGACCAGGAAATTACCCGATCATTCGTGATTGAATCGTTTGCGCTGTCCTATGCTGAGGGCCAGCGGATACGCCTGGATCTCGACAAGTTCGTTCGTCTGTAGAGAGGCTAAGCCCGATGAAAGACCGGTGGGAACCTGACCACCAGTTCATTGAAAGCGCCCGCCGTAGCCAGCTCCGAGCGGAGAGCCAACTGGACTCCCTGCAATCGACCATCGCCGAAACGCGACGCGTCCTAGAGGCTTCACGGAAGCTCTTGGAAAAGATTGCCGAGCGTGAACACCATACCCAGCCATAGGGAATGGCCGGTGCAGGTTGGGCATGCTTGTGGGGCTTCACCGCACCGGCCACTGCGGGAAGATATGAGGCCCCCCGCGCCGCCTAAGATATAGGCATATTAGCAATCGCGCAATTAACCCTATTGCGCTACCCAGCCGTAGAGGCAAGGAAATCGGAGAAGTTGGTGCCGGTTAACCGCCAGCACGCGAGCAAGTCATTCTGAAAGCATGAAAAACGCGATTTTGCTCGTGCCAATTGAGCGTCTGAAATCTAGTTCCTGCTGCCGATTATCCCTAAGTTAACTGGAACACTTATATTCCCGAAGGGTTGCGAATCAGTCGATTGTCAAGCGCATGCCATGGAGCAAGCAAGGGATCGGTCTGAGCAGAAGGGCCGCAGCGGTCGAAGCGCGCTGGGAAATCCGAGCGGCTTCGGCAATTGTCCGCTCTGGCTCGCCCGCTACAACTCGACTCGCGCAGTGTGGACGGAATCGCCGGCCATGTGGACGAGAACCATCTGGCGATGTCGTTCACCGAGTTTCGTTCGCGCTACAGCCTTTAAGGGCAAGGTGATCAAGGGCGATCGGATCGCCGCCTCAGGCGGCTTCGCGTTCGGCCTGCGCAGTCAGGTCCGGCTCCCGGCGGCTGTACTGCCGCGGCGAACAGCCCATGACGCGCTTGAATGCCGTGCTGAAGGCGCTTTCGGATTCGTAGCCGAGCGCCAGCGCGATGACGGAAACCGGATCGCCGGAATGCATCAGTCGGTCGCCGGCGAGCATCATGCGCCATCGCGTCAAATAATCCAGAGGTGAGGCCCCGACCGTCTGCTTGAATCTGAGCGCAAAAGTCGATCGCGACATGTTAGCGCGCTCTGCAAGTTGCTGCAGCGTCCAGCCATGTGCAGGGTCTTCGTGCATGGCGCCGATCGCCGCGCCGATCTGCCTGTCGGTCAGTGCGAACAGCCAGCCGACATTGCCTTGCGCGGTCATATGCAGGCGCAAGGCCTCGATCAGGATCATGTGGGCGAGGTGCTCGACGATGAGAAAGCCGCCGGGACGCCGCTGGCGCAATTCCTGCATCATCCGCTCCACCGGCCAGCGAAGCGCCGAATGGTCGCTCTCGCCGCGGATGTGGACGATGGGCGGCAGCATCCGCAAGAGGATGCCGGCATGGTCGCCGGACAGCGTGAAGCGACTGCTGACCAGGAGGAAATCGCCGCCGCCATTATGGACGGTGATGCCGCCGGTCCGCGCCGGTGAAAAGATCGTTCGCGCATCGACCGTCGGCAGGCCGAGATCGCTGGCAAGGCGGAAAGGCCGGCCGCGCGGCAACAGGAAGCAGTCGCCCACGTCCAGCCGCACCGCGTCAGGGACGCCCTCGACCGACAGCCAGCATCGGCCGGACACCACGGCGCCGCATTTGATGGCGGCCTGCTGGTCAGGAAACTGGATCGCCCAGTCGCCACCGGTTTCCAGCCCAGCCGACAGGTAATTGCGCGGCTTCAGTAGCGACAGCACGTCTGACAGCGGATCCATGAGCGTTCTCGGACGATTGCGAAGATATCTCGGATTTTACAGTATAGATCGTATGATCTCAAACTTCTATCTCCTTCGCAAGGGGCTGCCTGTACGGCCTCGACAAAAACCAAGGAGAAATCATCATGCGTGTGTTCGTTACCGGGGCTACCGGTTTTGTCGGTTCGGCTGTTGTGCGGGAGTTGCTCGGGGCGGGCCATCAGGTGCTTGGCCTCGCGCGGTCGGAAGCAGGTGCGGAGTCGATCGTGGCCGCGGGTGCCGAGGCGCATCGCGGCGATATCGAGGATTTCGACAGCCTGCGCAGCGGCGCTGCCCAATCGGATGGCGTCATCCACACGGCCTTCAACCACGACTTTTCGAGATTCGCCGCCAGTTGCGCAGTTGACCAGCGCGCCATCGAAACGCTCGGCGCGGCGCTCGAGGGTTCCGAGCGGCCGCTGCTTGTCACCTCCGGCCTCGCCGGTTTTGCGCAGGGAAGGCCGGCAACCGAAGACGACAAACCCGCGCCTCCATCGGCCGCCATGCCGCGCGCTTCGGAAGCAACGGCCGTGGCGCTCGCAGCGCGCGGGGTGCGCGCATCGACGGTGCGGCTGGCGCCGACCGTCCATGGCGAGGGCGATCACGGTTTCGTGCCGATGCTGATTGCCATTGCGCGTGAAAAGGGCGTCTCGGCCTATGTCGGCGACGGCGCAAATTGCTGGGCGGCGGTGCACCGGTTCGACGCCGCCACCCTGTACAGGCTGGCGGTGGAGAAGGGGGCGGGCGGCGTCAGCTATCATGCGGTTGCCGAACAGGGCGTGGCGAGCAAAGAGATCGCCGAGATCATCGGCCGCCGGCTCGGCCTGCCGGTCGTTTCCATAGGCCCCGAGGACGCGGCTGCGCATTTCGGCTTTCTCGGGCATTTCATCGGCAGGGACTTGTCGGCGTCAAGTGAGCAGACCCGCACTGCACTGGGATGGCAGCCGACCGGGCCGGGGCTCATCGCCGATCTCGATCGTGCCCGCTATTTCGAGGCCTGATCAGGCCGGCCAGTCGCGTTGCATTGCACGACCGACAGCCTGGCGATCAGCGGCAGTGCCAGCAACACGGCCAGACGCAGCCCGCCGAGCGGGCAGCACTGTCGTGCTGCTGGAACCGCCGCCACATCTGTATGGCGGCAATCAGAACGAACACGGCGTAGGCCGCCCGCAGCCCGGACGAGCTGCTCGCCCGTCGCCGGAAAGCCGGCGAAGGCATGGCCTCGTCATGGCAGACCTACCTTGCTACGGGGATGCGCGCGCGATTCCCGCGCCTAGTTAGAGATCGCCCTTCCTCACCTTGCCGTAAACGATATTCCGGTTCGAGCCATAGTAGACTTTCGCGTCGAAAGGACTCCCGCCGAGGGCGGCATTGATGATGTCCCACATATCGTCGGCCGAACGTAGGATGAGCGGCCAATCCATGAAAGTCTCCATGTAACCATCCGTCGTTATCTCGTCGCTGAAATTGGCAAACAGGAATTCGCCACCGGGCTTGACGAGTTCCATGGCTCTTTGAAGCAGGCGGACGCCGATGGCACGCGGCAGGTAATCGTAAAGCCCCGATGCGTAGACGAGATCGAATGTGCCAAGGGCGTAGGCGCGGCGTAGGATGCCGCGTACGGAACCCTGGACTGCCTCGACTGCCGTGCCGGCAAAGTCGTGGTTCACCGTGGCTACGCTGACGGGGTCCTGATCCAGGCCGATCCAACGTTGCAGTTTATGCCTGGCCAACGCGTCGGAGCGTTCGGCTTCCCTGAGGTGGCCGCAGGCAATCGCCAGCACCTCAGCCTTTTCCACACTGCTGGCCGTCTCGTCCACGGTCCTGGCCAGAATATCCCGCCGCTCGCGCCCCGCCACCGAACTGGCAGCTTCACTGGTGTACGCATAGATTTGCCGACCAAGTAAGGTCGACGAGGCCACGATCTCGTCGGCGATGGGATGCTTGTAGTAAATATCCAGCAGGCCTGCATCGCCCGAATACCCGCGCGGTTTTTCGACCGACCACCGCGTGAACGGGTCCTGGAGCAAATATTCCGCGACCCGATGCTGCTGAGCCAAAGGAACGAGTTTCTGCCAAACCGCGGTAGCAACCTGCCGGCGGAGCTTGTGGAGTCGCCCCGCCAAACGATGGACGACGGGGGCGGCCGGTTTGTTTCGCGCAAAGGCTTGATGAGCAAGGTCCAGTATCAGGGCGAGCTGGGCCGTGCTGTCCCTCAACTCGTCGGAGTCAGCCGCCTCTTCGGAGGTCGCAACATGTTTCTTCATCAGCCTAGTGGTGACCAGGCTGTATTGGTCGAGCTGCAGTTTTGGCTTGATAGGCATGCCGTTTACTCTCCGGTTTACCGCCCCGGTCCCCGGCCAGCAGCATAGGTGCGCCGCCAACCAATGCTAACAATTTTAATAAAATTTAAGTAAAATTTTAATCAACGGAACGGCCATCAATCCTGCAAACTGGCTAAATCCGAACCGCCCGTTTACCCTCGGTTAGCGACATCTGACTTTTCTTGCGGACAGGGACGTCTTCATTCCCCGACCGCAGGCGACGTCGGCTGTTGCATTCGCTACTGCAGATCGCGGAGGAGCGTTGCGATGCAACTGAGCGAGGACGTTGCCCAGAAGGTGGCGGCAGCGATTGGACGTCCGCGGTGGCATTCCGCCGATCCGGAACTCCTGACACTGTTCCTGCAGAAGGATGCCGATGAGAATCGCAGCCTTGTGCGATGGGGTATTGCGGCTGCTGTATTCAGCTATGTGGCCTATGGCCTTTTCGATTGGTTTCTCTTTCCGGATGTCGCCGGCCGGCTTGTTTTGACGCGCGTTACGCTAGGGGTCACTTCCCTGGCGCTTGTCGAATTTGTCGCCCGACGGGGCTTTGCCCTTGCCACCTTGCACCTTGTAGCAGCGCTGGCGATTGTCTCCGGTGCCCTTGGGTGGCTCGTCTCCGCTGTTGGAACAGAGCATCAGGATGCCCTCTCCCATTTCATGGTTTTTGGCACAGTGTTCATCCTGGGTGCGAATCTGTTCTTCAACTTCCGTTTTTGGCTTTCAGCCCTTGCCTCCGCGACGGTCGCCGCAAGCTTTGTGTACGCCGCGATGTTCTCCCTTCAGGCCGACATCGCCGGTCGGGTCGTGTTGTCGGCCTATTTCGTGAACTGCCTCGTCTTGTCGCTTTATCTTTCCTGGCGGCTGAGTCTGGAGCGGTACCAGACTTTCCTGCACGCGCTTCGGGCACAATTCCAGGAGCAGGCTGCTATCAAGAAGGGGCAAAAGCTAACTGAAATCGCCGACACCGATCCGCTCACGGGAATGAAGAACCGCAGGGCGATCATTCGAGAATTCTCGGAGCTGCGCGAAGACTGGGCCGCGGACGACGACGAGATAGGCCTCATTCTGATCGACGTCGACTACTTCAAAAGGTTTAATGACGGACTTGGTCACCAGGCCGGCGACGATTGCCTGATCAAACTCGCCCATGTCCTTTCCGAGATGGCGGCTGCCAACAACGCCATCGCGGCCCGCTATGGCGGAGAAGAATTCGTCATTCTCTGCAAGGTCACCGGGCGGGCTCACCTTCATGAGATAACGAAGAAATTCTGTCGCGCTGTAGAGGATTTGGATATCTACCACCCTGATCGGGGCGACAAGCTCAACATCGTCACGATCAGTGCCGGAGCGTCGTTGACGCGCGCCGATCAGAGCATAGAGCTTAGAATCCTGCTGCAGGAAGCGGACCGCGCACTCTACGCGTCCAAGTTTGCCGGTCGGGCTACGTTCACGATTTACGACCCGCACGCCACCAGCCAGGATCGCTCCGGCGAAAATCTTTCAGAACTGCTGAAGGTGGCAGTTTCCAACCAGCTCGTTTCTGTCGCTTACCAGCCAATTCGCGAGCTGGCGTCGGGACGCGTGCTGGGCCACGAGAGTCTGATGCGGGTATGCGACTTCGACGGCACCATGATCAGTCCGTCCGTATTCATACCCGTTGCCGAGCAGACCGGAGCGATCGTGGAACTGGGTACGTGGCTGATCGATCGAGCCTGCGGTGACATGGCGGAATACGGATTGGGCTCGGTCGTGACGGTGAACGTATCCGTTCTTCAGCTCAAGGCTCCCAACTTTTCACTCCGGATCACCGAAATCCTTGGCAGGCACGGCCTTGCTCCACAGAAACTGGCCATCGAAATCACCGAAGGCAGTGACATCTTTCTGGAGGCGCAAGCGGTCAGAAACGTGGAGCGGTTGCGAAAACTTGGCGTTCAGATCTGGCTGGACGATTTCGGAACGGGATTTGCCGGCCTTACATGGCTGCGCCGGTTCAAATTCGACGTGGTAAAGATCGATCGCAGCTTCCTCCACGATTGCCAGACCTCTCGCGGCTTGAGCCTGTTGCGGGACATGGTCGGACTGCTTCGCAATCTCGGCCATGTCGTGCTCGCCGAGGGCGTCGAAACCGAAGAGCAGTACATATTGCTGCAGCGCCTGGGGGTAAATTTGATGCAGGGCTTCCTCACCGGGCATCCAGTCCCGATCGAAGAGGTAAACCAAATGAGGCAAGGCCTCGTTGCCTAGCGGCAGCCCCTTCGCTGAAGCTTCGGAGGGCATCCTGCTTCGTTCCGGTCCCCCTACGCTACTTCGTAGCTTCGGGCGACACTCCTACGCCCAGATGCGGTTCCGGGTGGCCTGCCACCCGAAGCCCGCAGGGCGTAGGGTGGCGGAGAGGGAGGGATTCGAACCCCCGATGGGCTTGCACCCATGCCGCATTTCGAGTGCGGTGCATTCGACCACTCTGCCACCTCTCCGCGGTCATGGTCGGCCGTTGCCGGCGCGGCGCACTAGATAACGGCTGGGCGGGCAGGTTACAAGGCCAAATCCGCGGGGGAATTCAGCTTCCTGTGCGGGCTCTGTCTGGAGGGCTGCGTTGCGGCCACGTCGGCAGATGGGGCCAACCGGTCCTCGACCGGAGAGATCGGGGGCGGCAAGGAGGCGGCGTGGCCAAGGATTCCGCCCGTTTGCCTTGACTCGTACCGAACCTTCGGTTAGGGGAAGCGCGCAATCGGCGTGGAGGGTTCTTCCACGCCGCTTGTTTTTCGAACCCGCAGACTGACAAAAAGACGGCCGAACCGCGTGACGCGGCTCATCGAGGCCGACCGAACAGCGAAAGGCAAAAAATGTTCGCAGTCATTAAAACGGGCGGTAAGCAGTATCGCGTTGCCGCCAACGATCTCCTGAAGATCGAGAAGCTCGAAGCCAATGTCGGCGATATCGTCGAAATCGGCAGCGTCCTCGCCCATGGCGAAGGCGAAAATGTCACCTTCGGCGCCCCGTTCGTCGATGGCGCTCTGGTCACGGCGGAAGTCGTCGAGCAGGGCAAGAACCGCACCGTCATCGCTTTCAAGAAGCGCCGCCGGCAGAATTCGCGCCGCAAGATCGGCCACCGCCAGCTTCTGACCACCGTGCGGATCGCCGAGATCCTGCTGGGTGGCGCCAAGCCTTCCAAGAAGGCCGCAGCCAAGGTGGAAGCCAAGGAAGTCAAGGCTGACGTAGCGCCCGAGGCGAAGGCCGAGGCCGCGCCGAAGGAAGCCAAGGCGAAGAAGGAAGCCAAAGCCGAGGCTGCTCCGAAGGATGAAGCCAAGACGGAGACCGCCGTCGCCGCGCCGCTGTTCAAGGCGCCGAAGGGCGAGCCGGACGATTTGGCCGTGATCAAGGGCATCGGCCCGGTTGCCGCCGGCCAGCTGCACGAGCAGGGCATCACCACCTTCGCCCAGCTTGCCAAGCTGTCGGACAAGGACGTGGCCAAGATCGACGCGCACATGCCCTTCAGCACCGACCAGATCAACGACTGGCGCGAGCAGGCCAAGGAACTGGCGAAGAAGTAAAACGAACCGGCGACAAGGTCGCCGGATCGGACTTGAAACGGAACGCGAACGCGTTCATAAGACCATTCAAGCGCCCCAGGGCGCATCGGAGTTAGTTAGATGGCACACAAGAAAGCTGGCGGCTCGTCGCGCAACGGTCGCGACTCGCATTCCAAGCGTCTGGGCGTGAAGAAGTTCGGCGGCGAAGCCGTCATCCCGGGCAACATCATCATCCGTCAACGCGGCACCACCTGGCATCCCGGCGTCAATGTCGGCATGGGCACGGACCACACCCTTTTTGCGCTCGAGACCGGCGCAGTCACCTTCAACAAAAAAGCCAACGGCCGAACCTACGTATCGGTCAACCCGATTACCAAAGCCGCGGAGTAGCCGGTTCCGCACTATAAAACCGGCGCCCATCTCGGGAACCGGTGTCTGGCCAAACCAGTGAATGGAGCCAGGAAAAGGATCAGGGGAGATGGGTTTTCCATCTCCCCTTTTTTCTTGCCTGGAGGACGTCGAATGGTTGCCGAAGCGGAAGACACCGAAGACGAAAGTTACGCGATAGATTGCCCGGTGCTGGCCACGGAGCGGCTGGTGATGCGCGCCCCGTGTGAAGCCGACATCGCGCAACTGGTCGAGCTTGCCGACAACCGTCATGTCGCCGAGATGCTGGCCCGCATGCCGCACCCCTATGGCGAGGCCGAGGCACGCGCCTTCCTGGCCATGACCAGGTCGCGCCGGGCCGGCATCGCCTACGCCCTGACGCTCGCCGGCACCGACATTTTCGTCGGCTGCGCCGGCCTCAACATGACCGATCGCGGGCTGGAACTCGGCTACTGGATCGGCGAGCCCTATTGGAAGCGCGGCTATGCGACGGAGGCCGCGCATGCGTTGGTCGACCTCGCCTTCCAACGGACGTCGATCCAGGTGCTGCAGGCTTCGACGCGGGTGATCAATCCGGCCTCGCGCCGGGTCATCCACAAATGCGGCTTCCAGTATGCCGGCCAGGGCATGCTGAACTCGATCGTCGCCGGCCAGGTGCCGGTCGAGCGGTACCGGCTGGACAGAAAGACCTGGATCAGCCTGCGCAACTGGGTGCATTTCTAGGTGTTTTGATATTCAGGTGAGGCCGGCCTGCAAACGCGGGTTTATGCGCTTCCGGTGCACGTACTTAAGTACGCTCCGCTCCGGTTCTCGAAAACCAGTGTTTTCGGCTCGGCCTGACCTGAATCTCAACACACCTAGCGCGTGCCTCCAAACGACAGGTTTGGCAACGTTGGTTGTGGATCGGACTCAACTCAGCCCATCTCGACCCAGATCGGGAGATGGTCCGAACCGACCGCTTGCGGGTCGACCCACAGGCGCTTCAGCGATCCGGCGAGCGAGGCCGAGGTGAAGATGTAGTCGATGCGCTTGTGGCGGCTTGTGTCTTCGGGTCGCGTGGGATCGACCCAGGTGACGACGTCTGGTGTGTTCAGGCGCTGGGCGACGTCGACGGCGAGATCGGCGGTCAAGGGCATGCCGAATTCATGGTCCGGGCGGCCGACGAGTTCGACATATTCGGGCGAGCCGGGCAGCATGTTGAAGTCGCCCATGACGATGAAGGCTTCGGGATAGGGCAGGTCCGGCAGGCCGATCTCGGGAATGCCGGAGAGACCGCCGCCCTCGAAGGCATAGTTCAACAGGCGCTGGCGCAGGAAACGGATCTGGCTGGCGCGCTCAACCGGACTGCGATGGTCGAGATGCGTGGAATAGAAGCGGATGAAGCCGAGCGGAGTCTCGACCAGCGCCTCAAGTGCGCCGCGCTGGAAGTTCATCGCCTCCAGGCTACGGCTGCGCGGCAAAAGCAGATTGCGCGACAGATGGATCGGTGTCTTCGACAGCACCATGTTGCCGAGCTGGAAAGTGGTGGTGATGGCGCGGCCGGCCTCCAGGCGCGAGCCGACATTGACCTCGAAATTGCTGCCGTAGGCGGCAAAATATTCGGGCAGCGCCTCGCCGATCTCGGCGACCATGTCGCGGTTGCCGTTCCTCGGATTGTTGCGGGTCACTTCCTGCAGCGCGATCACGTCGGCGCCGCGAACCGCCTCGGTGATGCGGCCGAGATCGTAGCGGCCATCCAGACCGATACCGTACTGGATGTTGTAGCTCACAACCTTCATTCCCGCGCCCCTCAAGCTCCGTCCGCGAACACTGCTACCGCGTCCCCGACAAAAGGGCATCCGGCGCTTTAGTCGCAAAACGGCCTCGCCCTTGGCCGCGCCTTGGTTTAGAGCAAGGCGCAAGATCTAGAGCAAAGCCGCAAGGCCAACAGAAACTGCGTAGTCCAATGAAATTTCTCGATCAAGCCAAGGTTTATATCCGCTCCGGCGACGGTGGCGCCGGCTCTGTGTCGTTCCGGCGCGAAAAATTCATCGAGTTCGGCGGCCCGGATGGCGGCGACGGCGGCCGCGGCGGCGATGTCTGGCTGGAAGCGGTCAACGGTCTCAACACGCTGATCGACTATCGCTATCAGCAGCATTTCAAGGCCAAGACTGGTGTCCACGGGATGGGCCGCAACATGACCGGCGCCAAGGGCGCCGATGTGACGCTCAAGGTGCCGGCCGGAACCCAGGTGTTTGCCGAGGACAATGAGACGCTGATCTGCGACCTGACCGTGGTCGGCCAGCGCTTCCTGCTGGCCAAGGGCGGCAATGGCGGTTTCGGCAACCAGCATTTCAAGACCTCGACCAACCAGGCGCCTCGCCGCGCCAATCCCGGCCAGCCCGGCGAAGAGATGAATGTCTGGCTGCGGCTGAAGCTGATTGCCGACGCCGGCCTGGTCGGGCTGCCAAATGCCGGCAAGTCGACTTTTCTGGCAACCGTCACCGCGGCCAAGCCAAAGATCGCCGACTACCCCTTCACCACGCTGCATCCAGGTCTCGGCGTTGCCCGCATCGATGCGCGCGAATTCGTCATCGCCGACATTCCGGGCCTCATCGAGGGCGCGCATGAGGGTGTCGGCATCGGCGACCGGTTCCTCGGCCATGTCGAGCGCACGCGTGTGCTTTTGCACCTGGTCTCGGCGCAGGAGGAAAATCCTGGAAAGGCCTACAAGACCGTGCGCGCCGAGCTGGATGCCTATGGCAATGGGCTGATCGAGAAGGTCGAGATCGTGGCGCTGAGCCAGGTCGATATCCTCGACGCCGATGAGCGCAAGAAGAAGGTTGCGTCGCTCAAACGCGCTGCCGGCCGCGCGCCGATGCTGCTGTCGGCGGCCACCGGCGAGGGCGTCGAAGCGGTGCTGCGGGCGCTGATGGCGGTTGTCGGCGAAGCGCGCGACAGGGCTGCCGCTCCCGTCGAGACCCGCTGGGACCAATAGCGATGACGGCGCAATCGCTGACAAAATACCGGCGCATCACAGTCAAGATCGGTTCGGCCTTGCTGGTCGACCGCACCAGCGGCCTGAAGCGCGACTGGCTTGCCTCGCTTGCCGAGGATATTGCGGTGCTCGCCAATGGCGGCGCCGAGATCCTGGTCGTATCGTCCGGCGCCATTGCGCTCGGCCGCACCATTCTCGGTCTCGGCAAACGGGCGCTGAAGCTGGAAGAAAGCCAGGCGGCTGCGGCCGTCGGCCAGATCGCACTGGCCGGCGCGTGGTCGGATGCGCTGGGCAAGGGTTCGCTGAAATCGGGCCAGATCCTGCTGACGCTGGGCGACACCGAAGAGCGCCGCCGCTATCTGAATGCCCGCGCGACGATCTCGACGCTGCTCAAGATGAAGGCGGTGCCGGTCATCAATGAGAACGACACGGTGGCGACCTCCGAAATCCGCTATGGCGACAATGACCGGCTGGCGGCCCGGGTGGCGACGATGATGGGCGCCGACCTGCTTGTGCTGCTCTCCGACATTGACGGGCTCTATACGGCGCCGCCGGCGCGCGATCCCGATGCAAAATTCATTCCGGTGGTCGACCGCATCACGCCCGATATCGAGGCTATGGCCGGGGCGGCCGCATCCGAACTGTCGCGCGGCGGCATGCGCACCAAGCTCGATGCCGGCAAGATCGCCACCGCCGCCGGCACCGCCATGATCATCACCTCGGGCACCAGGCTGTCGCCACTGATGGCGATCGAACGTGGCGAGCGCGCCACCTTCTTCAGGCCGAGCGCCAATCCGGTGAAAGGCTACAAGACCTGGATCGCCGGCCAGCTCGAACCGGCCGGGCGGCTCACCGTCGACGCCGGCGCCATCGGTGCGCTGCTGTCCGGCAAATCTTTGCTGCCGGCCGGCGTCAGGCTGGTCAGCGGCAATTTCTCGCGCGGCGACACGGTGGCCATCCTGTCGCCGGAAGGGCGCGAGATCGCGCGCGGGCTTGTTGCCTACGATGCCGCCGATGCCGTAAGGATCGCAGGCCTGAAGACCGCCGAGATCGAAACCGTGCTCGGCTACGAGGCGCGCTCGGCGATGATCCACAGGGACGATCTGGTGGTGAGCGATCCGGGTGACCAGATACGGCCTGCCGGCCAGCTATGGGCCGGGGGCGAGGTAAGCGGAGGATGAGACATGCTGAAGTTGCATGAACAATCCGGGGATGACACCGTCGCGCTGATGGCTGATATCGGCCGCCGCGCCCGCGCGGCCGCCCGACCGTTGGCGATTGCGACCGCCGCCGCCAAGGATGCCGCACTTCTCGCCATGGCCGACGCGATCATCGCGCGCCAGCAGCAGATTCTCGATGCCAACGCCATCGATGTCTCTAACGGACACGAATCGGGCTTGTCCGGCTCCTTCATGGACCGGTTGAAGCTCGATCCGGCGGGCACCCGTGCCATGGCGGATGGCATCCGTGAAATCGCCGAGCTCAGGGACCCGGTCGGCGATGTGATTGCCGCCTGGGATCGCCCCAACGGCCTGCAGATCGAGCGCGTGCGCACGCCGCTCGGCGTTGTCGGCGTCATTTATGAAAGCCGGCCGAATGTGACGGCGGATGCCGGCGCGCTCTGCCTCAAGGCCGGCAATCCGGTGATCCTGCGCGGCGGCTCGGATTCGCTCAATTCGTCCGCCGCCATTCATGCCTGCCTGGTCGAGGGGCTGAAGGCCGCCGGCCTGCCGGAAGACGCCATTCAGCTGGTGCCGACCACCGACCGCGCCGCCGTCGGCGAGATGCTGAAAGGGCTTGGCGGCAATCTCGACGTCATCATTCCGCGGGGCGGCAAGAGCCTGGTCGGGCGCGTCCAGAGCGAGGCGCGGGTGCCGGTCTTTGCCCATCTTGAAGGCATCTGCCATCTCTACATCGACCGCTCGGCCGATCTCGACATGGCGGTCAGGATCGCCGTCAACGCCAAGATGCGGCGCACCGGTGTCTGTGGCGCTGCAGAGACTTTGCTGGTCGACCGCGCGGTGGCCTCCACACATCTGGTGCCGATCCTCGACGCGCTACGCGCCGCCGGCTGCGAGATCCATGCCGATCAGGAAGTGATGAAGCTGTTCTTCGACGCCAAGCCGGCGACCGATGCCGACTGGATGACCGAATATCTCGACGCCATCATCGCGGTAAAGCTGGTCGACGGGATTGCCGGCGCCATCGACCATATCGAGACGTTCTCCTCACACCACACAGAGGCGATCATCGCCGAGGATGCAAAGGCTGTGCAGCGCTTCTTCAGCGAGATCGACTCGGCGATTCTCCTGCACAATGCCTCCACCCAGTTCGCCGATGGCGGCGAGTTCGGCATGGGCGCCGAGATCGGCATCGCCACCGGCAAGATGCACGCGCGCGGACCGGTTGGTGTCGAGCAGCTGACCTCGTTCAAATACCGCGTGCGCGGGTCGGGACAGGTGAGGCCTTGAGCGCTGGCCTTACCCTCCCCCTTGTGGGGAGGGTGGCGAGCGCAGCGAGCCGGGTGGGGGTACGACGCTGAATTCTGCAATCCCCCCACCCCGCTCCGCTTCGCGGATCGACCCTCCCCACAAGGGGGAGGGTGGGGCGCCTCTTTCCTCGCACTACCTCCGCATGCCGCATGCCGAAAAGGGCCTTGCCGTCGGCCTGTTCGGCGGCTCGTTCAACCCGCCGCATGCCGGTCATGCGCTGGTGGCGGAAATCGCGCTCAGGCGGCTGGCGCTCGACCAGCTATGGTGGATAGTGACGCCTGGCAATCCGCTGAAGAGCACCAGGGAATTGGCGCCGCTGAGCGACCGGCTGCTCCAGTCGGAGCAGGTCGCCAAGAACCCGAAGATCAAGGTCACCGCCTTCGAGGCGGCGCATCATATTCGCTTCACCGCCGACACGCTGGCGCTGGTCAAGGCACGCAATCCCGGCGTCGACTTCGTCTGGATCATGGGCGCCGACTCACTTCGCGATTTCCACCGTTGGCAGCGCTGGCGCCAGATCGTCATGACCTTCCCCATCGCGGTCATCGACCGCCCGGGCGCGACGCTGTCCTTCCTGTCCTCGGTCGTGGCCAAGACGTTCGACTATGCCCGCGTCGACGAGGGTGATGCGCCCCGGCTCGCGCGCATGAAGGCGCCGGCCTGGACCTTCATCCACGGCCCACGCTCGTCGCTGTCATCGAGTGCTATTCGCCAGCAAGCCAAGGGGTAACTCCGTAAGACCAGATCGCCGATGTCGCTTTTACGGCGGCCTTTCGCGATTGGCTGGGCGATGCTGCGCTGGATATGGCCACTTCAGTGAACCAGACCGACATCGACCCCAATCATGGCGCCCCGCCGGCGCCCGTGATCGCCATTGCCAGCGTAATCGTGTCGATGGCGCTGATCGCGGTCGGCAACGGGTTGATGTTCGCCTATATCCCGGTCCGGCTTGGCGTCGAGCGCTTCGATCCGACCTGGGCCGGGCTGATCATCACCGGCCTGTCGGCCGGCGGGCTTGCCGGCTGTATCCTGACCGGGCCGCTGGTGCGCCGCGTCGGGCACGCCCGCGCCTTCATGGTGCTGTCGGCGCTGATAGCGCTGTCGAATGCTGCCATTGGCGCCGGCACCTACCCGCTGCTGTGGATCGCGGCACGCGCGCTTTACGGTTTTGCAATATGCGGCCTGTTCATCGTCGCCCAGAGCTGGCTCAACGATGCCGTCGCAAACGCCATTCGCGGCCGGGTGATGGCGGTGTTTTACGTCGCCTATGTCGCCGGACTTGGCGTCGGCTATGCCCTGCTGGCGGCGGTCGACATCGCGACGGCGCAGGCGCCGCTGATCGGCATTGCCTTCACCGCAGTGTCGATCCTGCCGGTCGGCATGACGCGGTTGGCTCAACCGCCGCCACCTCGCGCAGCCTCCGTGGCGCTTGGCCGCGCCTGGCGGATCTCGCCGGTCGGCGTGGCCGGCATGCTGGCCGTCGGCGGTCTGTCGATGGCGATCGCCGGGTTCGCACCGATCCATGCCACGGCCAAAGGCTATAGCCAGGCCGATGTGGCGCTGCTTTTGTCGGCGATGCCCGTCGGCACGCTGATCCTGCAGATACCGCTCGGCTGGATTTCCGACCGTACCGATCGCCGTTACGTGCTGGCCGGCGCTGCGGCACTGGCCATCGTCGCCGGTATTCTGGCCATCGGCTTCGACGGCGGCGCGCTGATGGTGCTCGTGGTGATCTACATCGTCTGGGACGGCGCCTCGGAATCGATATATTCGCTGGCCAGCGCGCATGCCGCCGACCGCGCCGGCAAGGACGACATGGTGGCGCTGTCGAGTTCGTTGCTGTTTGCCTGGTCGCTGTCGGGGTTCATCGTGCCGGGTATCGTGACGGCCCTGTCGGCTGTCTATGGCACGCAGGCCTTCATTTATGTGGCCATCGTCATCGCCACTGTCTTCTGCCTGTTCGTGCTGTGGCGAGTGGCCACCACGCGCGCCGTCCCCGCTACGGAGACCAGCAGTTTCGCGCCGATGTCGGCGCAGGCGCCGCTGCCGGTGGAGCTCGCCTACGCCCCGGAAGATAAGCGCTGAACGGTTTCACAGCTCCTACTGCCTGGTAGCGGCAGTTTCCTGTCGAGCCTCCGGCGGAGGTGCGGGAACCGAAATGGCTTCGGCGTCGAACGCCTGCTTGACGCGTTTGGTGAGATCGATCTGGGTGGCGAAGAAATCCGCCGCCGTGGTCCAGTAGCGCAAGGTGATGGCGACGCTGGCATCGCCCACCGTGGCGACGAAGGCGATCGGCGCCGGCTCTCGCTTGACGCGGCGCTCGCCGCCGGCAACGCCCAGCATGGTTTTCTGCGCCAGGTCGATGTCGTTCCAGGAGCCGATGCTCAGCGTGATGTCTCCGCGGCGCACACCGTTGCGAGTAAAATTGCGCACCGGCTGGTTCCACAGCGTCGAATTGGGCGCCAGCACATAGACGCCGTCTGTCGTGCGGAGCTTGGTGGCGAACAGGCCGATTTCCTCGACGGTGCCGGAAATGGCGCCGACCTCGACATATTCGCCGATGCGGAATGGCCTGAGCGCCAGAAGCATGATGCCTGCGGCGATGTTCTGCAGCGTGCCTTGCAGCGCCAGGCCGATTGCCAGCCCGATNCAGCCCGATGGCGCCGATGGCGGCGATGATCGAGGCCGTCTGAACGCCGAACTGGCCGAGCACCATGATGACCACCAGGATCAGGATGGCGTAGCGCACGATCTTCGAGAAGAAATGGCGCAGCGTCGCGTCGAAACCATGGATATGGCCGAGGCCGGCTGAGATCGATCGTTCTGCGAGCCCGGCGACGAGATAGCCGACGACCAGCAGGATGATGGCGCCGATGGCGGAGAAGGAATAGGAAACGATCAGTGTGCTGAGTTGCGCAAGGCCAGCCTGCACGGTGAGCAGCGTGTTCTGGGGGTCGATTGGCATCAGGAAAATCCGTTTGGGGGGTGTGTCGATAACCCCTGCCGCGGCCATGGGTTCCGATTTTTCTCAAGGCTCCGGAACCGGAAGTCTTGCACTGCGTTCGCGGTGGCAGGGCCTCCCGTCTTGAAACTGCAAGGGAACTCTGCCTATCTATAGGGTGTCACCTGATTTCGTGGGTGATTTGGTTGTTCTTGCTGCGAAAGGAAATACACTGAGAACAGCATTGCGGAAGAAGGCTGACATCATGCCTTCGCCGGCCAGGATCAGCGTAGATGACGCCGTGTCCCGTGCCATCAAGACAGTCCTTGCCAGTCTGGAAGACTCCAAGGCCGAAAATATTGTCTCAATCGACATTCAGCGGAAATCGAGCCTCGGCGACTATATGGTCATCGCGTCGGGCCGGTCGCACCGTCATGTCTCGGCTGTCGCCGACCACCTCCTCAAGGCGCTCAAGGATGCCGGTCTCGGCACGGCGCGCGTCGAGGGGCTGTCCGGCGCCGACTGGGTCCTGATCGATTCAGGCGACATCATCGTCCATGTCTTCCGCCCAGAAGTCCGCGAATTCTACAATCTTGAAAAGATGTGGCAGGCGCCGGACCTTGAGGAAGAGACCTTGCACTGAGCTCCGTCTCATGTCGTAACCATCCGGGTGCGACATGGATTGAAAGCTCGCCGAGGCAGGGATGAAGATAGCAGTTCATGCCGTGGGCCGGATGAAGGCCGGCCCCGAGAGAGAACTCGCCGACCGCTATTTCGAGCGTTTCGCCAAGAGCGGCCCGGCGATCGGGTTCGAATTCTCTGGTGTCGCCGAGATCGCCGAGGGACGAGCCCAGAACGCCAATGAGCGCCGCCGCGAGGAAGGCCAGAAGCTGCAGGCACAGCTGCAGCCGGGCACGGCGCTGTTCCTGCTCGACGAACGCGGCAAAAACCTGTCCTCAGACGATTTCGCCAGCCGTATCGGCCAGCTGCGCGATGGCGGACGCAAGGCGTTGGTCATCGCCATTGGCGGCGCCGACGGGCACGACCAGTCGATTCGCGATCAGGCTGAGCTGATAGTCTCGTTCGGCGCGGCGACCTGGCCGCACCAACTGGTGCGCGTCATGCTGGGCGAGCAGCTCTATCGGGCGGCAACGATTCTTTCGGGACATCCCTACCACCGTTCGTAAATCAGTGGGTCGAGGATCAATCGTCCGGATTTCCGCCCCAATGCGCGGCTGTTTTGTGCTAGGCTTCGGTTCGATCATGGTTGATGGTTCGTTAACGAAGCCACGCATAGAGTCGGGCTTCAATGGCTGACAACGGGAAATCACGAACGGGCTTTCGGCACGCGCGCTGCGGCATCGCTGCAGCGGTGGTTTTGCTGTCGCTCGGGCTTGCGCGGGCCGAAAATACGCTGGACGTGGCGCCCGACCCCGATCTGAGCCGTGCCGAATATGAGAAGGTGTCGGCCGAGATCACGCTGTCGTCCGAACGGCTGGCCAAGCTCGCCGCCGACATTGCTTCGGTCAAGAAGGACCATGCCTCGATCACCGCGGCGCTTATCCAGTCGGCGATGACCGAGCAGAAGCTCGGCCAGGACATCGAGGATATCGGCGCCAGGCTCGAAGGACTGAAGGGCGAGGAACAGAAGATCCGTGTCTCGCTGGCGGCGCGGCGCGACGTGCTGGCCGAGGTGCTGGGGGCGCTGCAGCGCATGGGGCTCAATCCGCCGCCGGCGATCCTGGTCAAGCCGGAAGACGCACTGTCGTCGGTGCGCAGCGCCATCCTGCTCGGCGCAGTGGTGCCCGAACTGCGCCAGCAGACCGACAAATTGCTGGCCGACCTCAGGGAACAGACCCGGGTGACGGGCTCGATCGAGGCCGAGCGGACGCGGCTGACGGCGGCGGTCGGCGAGCAGACGGCGGAAAAGAAACGCCTCTCCATGCTGCTCGAAGCCAAGCAGAAGCTCGAGGCGGACACCTGGACGGCGATGGCCGCTGAAAAGCAGCGGTCCCAGGCGCTTGCGGCCAAGGCCGGCAGCCTGAAAGAGCTGATCGCTTCGCTTGAGGCCGACAAGAGCCGCAAGGCGGCGGATGCCGTCAAGGCAGGCGAGCAGAAAGCGGCCGACAGCGATAAGCCCGACGCCGATAACGCCGATGCAGGCACAACCGCGTCGACGGAACTGGCTTCGCTGCCCGTGCCGGAAGGCAACCGCCTCACCGCCGCCGCGCCGTTTTCGGCACTTCAGGGACAGGTCTCGCTGCCGGTCACCGGCAAGATCAAGCTGCGTTTCGGGGCCGATGACGGTAACGGCGCGGTGATGCTTGGCGACATGGTTGCGACACAATCGGGAGCCATCGTCACGGCACCGGCGGACGGAAATGTGCTTTATGCGGGGCCTTTTCGCTCCTATGGTCAACTCTTGATCCTCAATGCGGGAGACGGCTATCATGTCGTTCTGGCGGGGATGAGCAGAATCAGCGTCGCGTCTGGCCAGTCGGTGCTCGCAGGAGAGCCGGTCGGCGCGATGGGAGAGGCCCGGGTGGCAAGCACCTCGGCCTCGAAGAATGGAAATGCCACGCCGGAACTCTATGTCGAGTTCCGCAAGGATGGAAAACCCGTCGATCCGACCCCATGGTGGGCGGACCGCTTCTCTGGAAGGACGTGAAATGATGCGGAAACTGTCGCTTCTTATTGCCGGTGCGCTGATGGGCGCGTCAGCGATGAGCCTGGTCTATGGCGCGCCCGGCTCGACGGCGAACGCTGCAGGCTCCGAGACCTACAAGCAACTGGCGATCTTCGGCGACATCTTCGAGCGCGTGCGGGCGCAGTATGTGACGCCGCCGGACGACAAGTCGCTGGTCGAAAACGCCATCAACGGCATGCTCACCTCGCTCGACCCGCACTCCTCCTACATGAATGCCGAGCAGGCGCAGGACATGCGCGTGCAGACCAAGGGTGAGTTCGGCGGCCTCGGCATCGAGGTCACCATGGAGAACGACTTGGTTAAGGTGATCACGCCGATCGACGACACCCCGGCTGCCAAGGCAGGCGTGCTGGCCGGCGACTATATCGCCAAGATCGACGGCCAAGAGGTTCGCGGCCTGACGCTTAACGATGCGGTCGAAAAGATGCGCGGCCTGGTCAACACGCCGATCAAGCTGACCATCCTGCGCCAGGGCGCCGACAAGCCGATCGAGTTGACGGTGGTGCGCGACATCATCAAGGTCAAGGCGGTCAAGTTCCGGGTCGAGAACGACATCGGCTACATGAAGATCACCTCCTTCACCGAAAAGACCTATGACGACCTCGAGAGCGCCATCGACACCATCAAGAAGCAGGTGCCGAACGACAAGCTCAAGGGCTATGTGCTCGATCTCAGGCTCAACCCGGGCGGCCTGCTCGACCAGGCGGTGAGCGTGTCCGACGCCTTCCTCGACCGTGGCGAGATCGTCTCGACCCGCGGCCGCGACCCGAAGGACGTCACACGCTTCGACGCCAAGGCAGGCGACGACATCGGCGCCAAGCCGCTGATCGTGCTCGTCAATGGCGGTTCGGCCAGCGCCTCCGAGATCGTCGCCGGCGCGCTGCAGGATCTGCGCCGCGCCACAGTGGTCGGCACGCAGTCGTTCGGCAAGGGCTCGGTGCAGACCATTATCCCGCTTGGCGAGAACGGCGCGCTGCGCCTGACGACGGCGCTCTATTACACGCCGTCCGGCAAGTCGATCCAGGGCAAGGGCATCACGCCCGACATCAAGGTCGACCAGCCGCTGCCGCCCGAACTGCAGGGCAGGGACCTGACGCGCGGCGAATCGGACCTCAAGGGCCATATCAAGGGCGCCGACGAGAGCGATACCGGCTCGGGCTCGGCTGCCTATGTGCCGCCGGATCCGAAGGACGATCTGCAGCTGATCTATGCCGAACAGCTGCTGCGCGGCCAGAAGACCGATCCGGCATTCCCGCCGAATCCGGAGAAGGCAGTGCTTAACCAGTGAAATCGACTGGTAGCTCTGGCTGCCCAATCGAAGCGATGCAATGCTGCCGGGACCGTGAGGTTCCGGCAGTTTGATTCGGGGACCGCTGGGCGCTGCGCCTCAAAAGGCGCAGGGGACGCGCCGTCAGTTTTGGATCTGCGCATGGCGAAAAGATTTCGCCGATCATGCGCCCGGGGATGCGGCTTGGCTGACATCGGCAAGGACATCGAACGCCCACTCGGACAGGCCGCCCGACCGCGTGCTGCGTCGCGCGGGATCAGCGCTGGCGCCGTCGCGGCGACGCTGGTCGTGCTGGCCGCGGTCGGCATCTCCGGCGCGATCGCGCTGCGCGAGAAGCCGTTCCGCAAACCGGAAGCAATCGCGGTCTCGACGCCAAAGGTGACGGCGGCGGCCGAGCCCGCGGCCGCAGCACCCACTGCTCAAGCGACGGCGGCAGCGCCGAAGGCGGAAACGCCCAAGGCCAGCGGTCCGCAGATCATCCATGTGCAAACCCAGGAGGGTGACGGCCCGCCCAATGCAGCCATCGTCATCCACGACCCGTCGACGATCGGCCAGAACCTGAAGATCGCGCATATCCCCGACAGGGCGCTGATCGAGGCCAGCGACACCGGCCCACTCCCGGTTCGCGCCGCTGACGGCCGGCGGCCGTTCGATGTCTATGCGCGGCCGTGGTCGGGTTCGCGCGGCGCTCGCGTGGCAATCGTCATCGGCGGGCTTGCCGTGTCGCAGACCGGCACGCAGGCGGCAATCGCCAAGCTGCCGGCTGAAGTGACTTTGGCCTTTGCGCCGCAAGGCAACAGCATCGGCCGGTGGATGCAGGCGGCACGGCAGAGCGGGCATGAGGTGGTCATGCAGGTGCCGCTCGAACCGTTCGACTATCCCAATGTCAATCCCGGCCGCAACACGCTGACAGTGGCGGCAAGCCAGGACGACAATCTGAAGAATCTGCGCTGGGCGCTGTCGCGGACCACCAACTATACCGGCGTCATGAACTATATGGGGGCGCGCTTTTCGGCCGACGCGACAGCGATGGGGCCGTTCATGGCCGAGCTTGGCAAGCGCGGCCTTGCCTATATCGATGACGGCTCGTCCGCACGGAGCTTGGCGTCCGATCTCGCCTTGAAGGACGGTGTGCCGTTCGTCGCCGGCGATACGGCAATTGACGCTGTGCAGGACCGCGGCGCCATCCTGAAAAAGCTCGACGCGCTGGAAGCGACCGCGCGTGCGAAAGGCTCCGCCGTCGGCATCGGCTCGGCTTTCGACCTCACCGTCGACACCGTGGCGTTCTGGGCGGTCGAAGCGAAAAAGCGCGGCATCGAGATCGTGCCGATCTCGGCGGTGGCCATCGACCCGGAAAAGGGCTGACCGGCGCTTGTGGCGATTTTCAACGATGCCGAGAAAAGAGCTCTCTCTGGGCCTGATTGATTGAACCATCATCCCAGTCGACCTCGCGCTTTGATTGCGGGATGTGTCTCCGCCGATATTCGTTGTTGTAGAACAGGGTGCCGTGGATTCCGAGCACATCGCGTTTCAGGATGGGACGACCCCAAAGCGGCGCCAGCACGCGACCTGCCTCGTCTTCACCAAGCCGCTCAAATAAATCTTCGGCCAGTTCCATGTCTCTTCCATCCGGGAAGATGGCGGCGTACTCCTCCTCTGTTGCCTCGAACACGCTGAAGGTTGCGTTCAAGGCGCCGTCGATGATTTGAATATTTTTCATGGAATTACTCTGCCATTCGACCGCAACGGCGGCAACGGGGCCGGGTGGCAGTGACTGGAACGAACCCACGTTTTCCGCTTCCGGGGCAAGCCTACTTTGAGTACGCTCCGCTCCGGTTCTCGAAATCATTCGCCACTGCCTCGCCGGAGCGAATCTCAGAACGGCTTTAAACTCCGATGGCTAAAAAGATCGATCCCGAGACGCTGCCATACCGCCCCTGTGTCGGGCTGATGATCCTCAATGGCGACGGGCTGGTCTGGGTTGGGCACCGCATCGCCGAACCGGACAGCGAATTTGCCGGGACCACGCAGCTCTGGCAGATGCCGCAAGGCGGCATCGACGAGGGCGAGGAGCCGCTGCAGGCGGCCGGGCGCGAGCTCTATGAAGAGACCGGCATGCGCTCGGTCACGCTGCTGGCCGAGGCGCCGCATTGGATCAACTACGACCTGCCGCCCGATCTGGTCGGCATCGCCCTCAAGGGCCGCTATCGCGGCCAGACGCAGAAATGGTTCGCCTACCGCTTTCACGGCGAGACCAGCGAGATCCAGATCAATCCGCCGCCAGGCGGCCACACCGCCGAATTCGATGAATGGGCATGGCGGCCGATGCAGGACCTGCCCGATCTGATAGTGCCGTTCAAACGCAAGGTCTATGAGGATGTGGTGGCGGCGTTCCGTCATCTTGCCTAGCTGGATGTGACGGTTCGCACGGCACCTGATTCGTGCTTTATTGATCGGGACACCCGCAGCCACGAGACCCATATGAACGACGCCGGGCAATGGCCTCTTAGCGCAGCGTATGGGCTGCCCCTCACCCGCCTGCCGGCTTTCGTCACTCGAAAAGCCAAGCAGTTGGCTTTTCGTCCGCTTTACGCCGACCGCTCCTCAATTCCCCGTATAGGGATAGGGAGAGATATCCGGCAGGACAATGAGGGGCAGCGCCGACTTCAGCGGGTCTGCGATGCATAAAGCCAAAGATACGATCAGCGAAGCGGCGGCCGGCGCCATTCTCACCATCGATCTCGGCGCGGTCAGGGAGAATTACCGGCGGCTCAAGGCAAAGCTCGGCGGCGTGCGCTGCGCCGGCGTCGTCAAGGCCGACGGTTACGGGCTCGGCGCGCGGCAAGTGGCGGCGGCACTGGTTGCCGAAGGCTGCGACAGCTTCTTTGTCGCGCATCTCACCGAGGGTGTCGCGCTGCGCGACGCACTCGGACCGAAGCTGGAAATCCATGTGCTGAACGGGCTGCCGCCGGGCTCGGAACCCGAAGCGGTGGCTGCCGACCTTGTTCCCGTCATCAACAGTGGCGGACAATTGAAGGCGTGGAGCAAAGCCGGCCAGAAGGCCGGCCGCAAGCTCAAGGCCGCCATCCAGGTCGACAGCGGCATGTCGCGGCTGGGCATGGCGCCGGCAGAGGTCCAGGCGCTTACGGCCGATGCTTTCGCCGGCGTCGATGTCGTTCTCGTCATGAGCCATCTGGCCCGTGCGGACGAACCGACCAATGCGGCCAATGACGCGCAACTCAGGGAGTTCGAACGGCTGCGCAAAATGCTGCCCAAGGCGCCGGCGTCGCTGGACAATTCCTCCGGCATCTTTCTTGGGCCGCGCTATCAGTACGACCTCGCGCGTCCGGGCGCTGCGCTCTACGGCATCAATCCGACGCCTGATGAGGCGAACCCGATGCTGCCGGTGGTGCGGCTCGAGGCAAAGATCATCCAGACACGCGGCATCGATAAGGGCGCGGGCGTCGGCTACGGACATGCGTTTCTGGCCAGCGGTCCCTTGCGCGCGGCCACAATCTCGCTCGGCTATGCCGATGGCTGGCACCGGCGCGCGGCTTCGGCTGCCTGGCTCGACGGCGTGCGACTGCCCTTTGTCGGGCGGGTGTCGATGGATTCGATCATACTCGACATCTCGGCCCTGCCGGCCGGCCGGCTGCGCGAGGGCGACCTTGTCGAACTCCTGGGCCCCTCGCAGAGCGTCGATGACGCCGCCGGCCATGCCGGCACGATCGGTTATGAAATCCTGACCAGTCTCGGCCCCCGCTTCCACCGCCGCTATATCAACGAATAGAGCCGCGACACGCCGCCCCTTGGCGGACGCCGCAGAATCCGGCAGACAGGAGGCGGCGGCCCTCTGACGGAAGTCGTCGTGGAGAGTGATGCGATGAAGATCTTCGTGTTGGGCGGCGGCGTTATCGGGGTCACCACTGCCTATTATCTCGCCGAGGCCGGCCACGAGGTGACGGTGTTCGACCGCCAGAAAGGGCCGGCGCTGGAAACCAGCTTCGCCAATGCCGGCGAGATCTCGCCGGGCTATGCTTCGCCCTGGGCCGGCCCCGGCATTCCGCTGAAGGCAATCAAGTGGCTGTTGATGAAGCACGGCCCGCTGGTGGTGCGGCCGGCCTTCGATCCGTATATGTGGACATGGCTCATCAAGATGCTGCGCAATTGCACCGCGGATCGCTACGCCATCAACAAGGCGCGCATGGTCCCGCTCGCCGAATACAGCCGCGACACGCTGAAGGCGCTGCGCGAGGCGACCGGCATCGCTTATGACGAGCGGACCAAGGGCACGCTGCAGCTGTTTCGCACGCAAAAGCAGCTCGACGGCACCGGCGGCGATGTAGAGGTGCTGAAGAAATATGGCGTTCCCTACGAGTTGCTCGATCCCGAAGGCTGCATTGGCGCCGAACCTGCGCTGGCCGGCGTGCGGGAAAAGTTTGTCGGCGGGCTGAGATTGCCCGGCGACGAAACTGGCGACTGCAAGATGTTCACCGATCGGCTGGCCGAGCTCTGCGTGGCGCGCGGCGTCACGTTCGAGTACGGCACGCAGATCCGGCGCTTCTCCAAGAACCGCAATCGCATCGTCAGCGTCGGCACCGACCAGCGCTCGCGCGCGGCCGACGCTTATGTGCTGGCGCTGGGCAGCTATTCGGCGCGCTTCATGCGCCTGCTCAGGCGCCCGATCCCGGTCTATCCGGTCAAGGGCTATTCGATCACCGTTCCGATCAAGGACGCGGTCGCCGCCCCGGTGTCGACGGTAATGGACGAAACCTACAAGGTGGCGATCACCAGGCTCGGCGACCGCATCCGCGTCGGCGGCACGGCGGAGATTTCCGGCTTCGATCACAGGCTGCATGAATCGCGCCGGCGCACCCTCGAACATTCGGTCGGCGATCTGTTCCCGGATGGCGGCGACCTCAAGGCGGCGTCCTTCTGGTGCGGGCTGCGGCCGATGACGCCGGACGGGCCGCCGCTGGTCGGCCGCACCGAGTTCTCCAACCTCTATCTCAACACCGGGCACGGCACGCTTGGCTGGACCATGGCCTGCGGCTCGGCCAAGGTGCTGTCCGACATCATCTCCAGCAAGGTGCCTGATATCGATGTGCGGGAGCTGGGGCCGGAGCGGTATTTGAGGTAGGGGTGCTTTTTAAAGCTGGCGGGCCAGCACCCCCTCTGTCCTACCGGACAGAGGGGTGTAAAGGATCGCTACAGAACGGCATTCCTTCAGCCTCGCCAGCCTCTCAAAACGCCTCCTTCACCCAGCCCTTCGAGAACAGCCACCGGTAGGCCCAGGGGATCATTACCTTGGTCGATACCGGATTCGAATGGGCGACATAGTCGTCATAGACCGGCTGCATCCTGGCGTAGAAGGCAGGGTCGAGCACCGTCATGCCGTTCTCCAGATCGTGGAAGAAACTGCGGTTGTTGAGATTGACCGACGAGATCGTCACCAGCCTTTCGTCGATCATCATGATCTTGGAGTGCAGCACGACATCGGGCGCCTTTAATTCGCGGATGTTGATGCGGTCGCCATATTTCTCGACGAACAGCTTGTTGAGCGCGGTCAGCAGCTTGCCGCCAATATCGCCCTTGAGGTCGATGCGGCCGACAATGTCGATCCTGACGCCGCGCGCCAGCGCCCGCTCGATGGCCAGGCTGAGCTTCGGCGTCAGATTAAGGTAGGGATTGACGATCTCGATATGGTGCCGGGCAGTGTCGATCAGCTCGACGAAATAGGTCTCGAGCGCATGGTTGTCCTCGTAGGGCACGGAAATGAAATGGCGCACCGTGCCCGGCGGGCGCCGGCTGTCGGAGCGCACCGGAATGGAGAAGGGCCTTGCGATGTTGGTGTCGGCGTCGCGCAGCCACAATGTCGAGAGATGCGCGGCCAGCGTCTCGACCGTGGCCGGGTCGGCAAACTCGATGTCGAAATCGCTCCAGTTCGAATAGTAGTTGAGCGAGAGGCCGTCGGTCTTGCCGTATTGCTCCAGGTTCGGGTGGCGCGACAAGTCGATCGGCTTGTGGAACAGGAAGCCGTCATGAATGTTGCGGCCGCCGATGATGACGCGCGAGCGGGCGGGATCCTCGGCAAGTGTCGCTAGCATCTTGACGTGATGGGTCTTGTGCAGCTGCGACAGCTGCTCGTCGACCGGCGCGCCGTGGTCGGCCCGCCAGCGATATTCCTGCAACTCGACATTGGGATAATCGGCCGCCAGCCGGTGCAGCAGCGCGTCGTCCTTGTCGCGCTCCAGCACGTCTGTGACCATGATGCGCACTTTGGTGCCGAGGGCTGCGTGATGGCGGATCAGCCGCTCGATGACGCGGCCGGAAAAATCGGCCTTGAACTCCAGCGACGACAGATAGACCAGCTTGAGTTTCGGCGCGCGCGAGAAATCGAGCGGCAGTTCGGGGTCGGCCTTGTCGAAGGCGCTGTCGGGTAAAGGCGCGCCGAGCAGCGCTTCGACCTTGGCGTTGAAGCCGTCGCGCGACTTGCGTAACAGGCGCGGTGACCCGAGCGGCAGCGAACAGCTCTGCGACAGCCAGCGGCCGGCGTAGAAGACGCGGGCGAGTTCATCCAGGCCGGATGGACCGGGCACTGGACAACGCTCGTAGCGGCTGTCGAGCGCGGCTATCGCCGGATAGGCAACCTCTTCGCGCAGGATGGTGAGCGGGGCGCCTGCCGGCGCCAGACTGGAGCTGAGCTTGAGACTGCAGCGGTTCAAACCATCGCTGGGGAACAGGCTGGCGGTTTGCCCGGCCGACAGGCGGAGGCGGAAGGCGGCACCGCTCGCCACGCTGCGCGAGCCACCGCCGGCGCGAATCGCCAGCGCCCCGTCGCAGGCGCCCGATATCTCAACCGGCTGCTTTCCCGCCTGGCGCATCACGATCTCGATCGAGCGCGCCTGCAGGCCGGAAAAGCTGAACGTCTTTGGCGCGGAGGGCCGCGCGGCGGCGTTGACATAGAGCGTCTGCCGCGACACGCGCCAACGGCCGTTGAAATGGCCTTCGCCGGCTGTGCCGCTCAATGCCGGCATCTGTTCGGCGGTAACCGGCTTCGCCAGCCGTTCCAGCGTCCGGTAGGTGGCCTGGAAATCGCGGTTGGCGATGGCGTGGCGGTCATGTCCGAACGGACCGGTGCCGTTCGCCCTGTCGATGGCCCCGATCTGGTTGTGGGCGAGCAGCGCCAGAAACTGCCTTTCATAGTCGCTGGCACCGGCATCGCCGAAAAACGCTGCTGCTGCAGTCTGCGGTCCGGGCGTGCCGGCCGATACCGACGGCCGGCCGCAATCCTTCGCATCGGGGAAGAAATCGCAGCTGTGCCGGATCGGGGCGGCGCAACCGGCAAGGGCCGCCAGCCCCAGCCCGGCCAAGGCCAGGCAGATGGCGCGGTTCATCCGGTCGCACCGTTCATCGTCTTCAGTTCAGCCGGATCGCGCGGCGGCAGGAAGCCATGCGGAAACACCTTGCAGACGGGAAGCGCGAAAGTGGCGATCAAAAGCTCGGCCTCGCCGCGCATCTTTTTCGGCGCTGTCTTGTCATCACGGATCGCCTTTGCCGAGGCGACGAGCGCGCCGTCGCAGTCGCAATGATTATGGCGCGCGATGTAGCAGGCGTCATGGATTTGGCAGGCGCTGTCGAGGCGATTGACAGGGCGAGCCGAGAGGTCGCCGGTGCGGGTGCCGGGACCGCAGTAATTGCCGAAGACGAAAGGCGACGGGCGGGCCATTGCGATACGGACCGGCTTGGGCAGTTCGGCTTCCGGAACTACGGTCCATGGATTGGCGCAGGCGGAAAGCGCGACAAGCGGCAAGATGGCGAGCACCGCTCGCATTTTGATCCGCACCAGCTTTGCAAAAAAGTGTCCCACCCGGCGCAGCCAATCCTTAATGATAGGCGACATCGCGCTTGTTGCCACACTGCCCGATTTTGTGGCGAGGGCAAGGCGGCGCGGCCATCAGACAAACAGCCCGCGCTCTCTCTCGACTGCCTTGGTGATGAAGTTGGCGACGATCTGCACGCGGCGCAGTGGCCGGACCGATTCATGATAGACCAGCCAGTAGGCGCGGCGGATCGGCGTCACGATGTTAACGGGGATCAGCTCCGGCATCGAGCGGGCGACAAAGGTGTGCAAGATGCCGATGCCGGCGCCCGACCGCACCGCTTCGGCCTGGCCCAGCGCTGAGGAGATGGCGAAGCTGGTGCGCCAGTCCGGGCTGAACTCCGCCGCATAGTCGAGCGACGGGCTGACGATCAGGTCTGGGACATAGCCGATCAGCGTATGCTGGCCGAGTTCGGCAGCGGTCTCGGGTAAGCCGTGCGCCTGCGCATAGTCCCGCGAGGCAAACAGGCCGAGTGTGTAGTCGACCAGCTTTCCCGCCACCAGCCTGCCTTCGCTCGGCCGCTCGACGGTGATGGCGATGTCGGCCTCGCGCCGCGACAGCGAGAAGGAACGCGGCACCGGCACCAGCTGGATGGTGAGTTCGCGGTGCAGCGCGGTCAGCGCGCCAAGACGCGTGGCGAGGAATGCAACGCCAAACCCGTCGGGCGCGCCGATGCGCACCGTGCCTGAGATATCGTCGCCTTCGCCCGACACGGCGGAGCGCGCGGCGATCATGTCGGCTTCCATGCGCTCGGCAATGTCGAGAAAGCGCTGGCCGGCCGGCGTCAGCTCGCTGCCGGTGGTAAGCCGGCGAAACAGTTTTGTCCGTAACGCATCCTCAAGCGCTGCGATGCGGCGCGAGACGGTGGCGTGATTGAGTTCCAGCCGCTTGGCGGCGCCAAGGATCTGCCCGGCGCGGGCCACGGCGAGGAAGATGCGGACGTCATCCCAGTTCATTGGGGTGGTCCGGGCTAGCGGCGAACGCGGCGTTCCCGCCCACCCCCCTCTGGCCTGCCGGCCATCTCCCCCGCAAGGAGGGAGATTGGCAGCTCCGCCACCTGCGTCTCTTTTGGTGCGTTGAAGATTTGCGAAGGCGGCAGCCACATCTGATCTCCCCCCTTGCGGGGGAGATGTCCGGCAGGACAGAGGGGGGTGTGACGGAGCGCAACCTTCGGGCCTTTCAGCAATCTGTAATTTGCGGCAATTAATGCACACTCGTCCTTCGTTGTCTATTTCTTGCACAACGGTTGCGTTTCCCCTCGCGTTGCCTTCGCGCCTGCAAAGGGGTTGAATGCGCCATCACAAACTCAGGGAGAGAAACCATGATCGAATACGGTCATTTCATCGGCGGCAAGCATGTCGCCGGGACCAGCGGGCGCAAGCAGGACGTCATGCAGCCCATGGACGGCTCGGTGCGCGGCACGGTGGCGCTGGCTTCGCCGGCGGAACTGCGTGCGGCTGTCCTGAATGCCAAGGAAGCACAGATCAAATGGGCTGCGACCAACCCGCAGCGGCGTGTGCGCGTGCTGATGAAGTTTCTTGAACTGGTTGCCCGCGACTATGACGAACTGGCCGATCTCCTGGCGCGCGAGCACGGCAAGACCATCGCCGACGCCAAGGGCGACATCCAGCGCGGCCTCGAAGTGGTCGAAGTCTGCATCGGTGCGCCGCACATGATGAAGGGCGAGTTCACCGACGGCGCCGGCCCCGGCATCGATGTCTATTCGATGCGCCAGCCGCTTGGCGTCGTTGCCGGCATCACCCCGTTCAATTTCCCGGCGATGATCCCGCTGTGGAAGATTGCCCCGGCGCTGGCCTGCGGCAACGCCTTTATCCTGAAGCCTTCCGAGCGTGACCCTGGCGTGCCGATGCGCATCGCCGAACTGTTCCTCGAGGCTGGCCTGCCGGCTGGCGTTCTCAACGTCGTCAATGGCGACAAGGATGTCGTCGACGCCATCCTCGACGATCCTGATATCAAGGCTATCGGCTTTGTCGGCTCGACGCCGATCGCGCATTACATCTATTCGCGCGGCACGGCCGCGGGAAAACGCGTGCAGTGCTTCGGCGGCGCCAAGAACCACATGATCATCATGCCCGATGCCGACATGGACCAGACCGTCGATGCGCTGATCGGCGCGGGCTACGGCTCGGCCGGCGAGCGCTGCATGGCGATCTCGGTTGCCGTTCCCGTCGGCAACGACACCGCTAACCGGCTGATGGAAAAGCTGATCCCGCGTGTCGAAAGCCTCAAAGTCGGCCCGTCGACGGATTCGTCCGCCGATTTCGGCCCGCTGATCACGGCGCAGGCATTGGAACGCGTCAAGGGTTATGTCGACACCGGCGTCAAGGAGGGCGCCAAGCTGGTCGTCGATGGCCGCGGCTTCTCCATGCAGGGCTACGAGGATGGCTACTATATGGGCGGCTGCCTGTTCGACAATGTGACCGCCGACATGCGCATCTACAAGGAAGAGATTTTTGGCCCGGTGCTGTCGGTGGTGCGTGCGCCGACCTATGAGAGCGCCATCAAGCTCGCCAACGATCATGAGATGGGCAATGGCGTGGCCATCTTCACCCGTGACGGTGATGCTGCTCGTGATTTTGCTTCGCGCGTCCAGGTCGGCATGGTCGGCATCAACGTGCCGATCCCGGTTCCGATCGCTTACTACACGTTCGGCGGCTGGAAGGCGTCGTCCTTCGGCGACCTCAACCAGCATGGTCCGGACGCGTTCCGCTTCTACACCAAGACCAAGACGGTGACCTCGCGCTGGCCCTCAGGCATCAAGGACGGTGCCGAGTTCGTCATCCCGACGATGAACTGACCGGACGATTTCGAAGATCGGCAAGAAGGCCTGGGTTCAACGTCCCGGGCCTTTCTTTGTACGAAACCGACATTGGCCATCACGTTTAAGCGATGGAACCAAGAGCCGGTCATCTGCCTTAAATTGCATTCCTGCCGTGGTGCAGGCCATCAAAATAGCGCCGGTAGCAGCCGGGGTTCTCGTCTGGCGCAAGGAGGTGTCAGATGACACGACGTCTTGTGGCGGCGATGTTCTTTGCGGTGTTCGCGATGTCCGGCATCGCCCAGGCTAAAGCCGATCAATGCGCGGCGCGGACCGACCTGGTCAAGGCGCTCGGCGAGAAGTTCCACGAAAACCAAGCCGCTCGTGGCCTGGTGAACCCAAATGTGGTGCTTGAGATATTCGTCTCCGACCAGGGCACCTGGACCATCCTGGCCACCGACACACACGGCCAAAGCTGCATCATCACGGCTGGCGAAGGCTGGGACGGGGCGACCATGGCCGCAGTCTTGCCGGGCACCTGATAAAGACCGGTCGGAAATCTGGAGCAGAGACGGAGTTCAGCGTGTGGCGGCCACTTCGGCATGGCCGCGCAGCAGTGCCATAAGGCGTTTGGCGTCCTTGGCGGCAGCCTCTTCGTCACCAGCCAGGATCGAGCGGATTAGCGCGACGTGGTGTTCGGCCGATTCGGCCAGCCCTGTGTCGGCCTTGTAGCGAAACCAGAAGCGGCGGCTGTGGGTCTGCAGGGGCGCGGCCAGACGGGCCGCAAAAGGGTTGTCGGCGGCCATCGCCAAGGCCTCGTCGAGCGCCTTGTCGGCCTGGATGAAGGCCAGCACATTGCCCGAGATGACGGCCTTCTGCATGGCAAGGGCTGCCTCATGAAACAGGTCGGCGGCCTCACGGGTGACGAAGCGGGCGGCCGAGCGCGCCAGCACCACCTCGACGCCGCGCCTGGCATCCAGCACGCGCAGCCAGTCGCCGGGATGAAGCGGGGCAATGGCGATGCCGGCGCGTGGCCTGACATCCAGCAGTCCTTCCCAGGCGAGGCGCTGGATCGCTTCGCGCACCGGCGTGCGTCCTAGCGCCAGCTTCTCGATGAGGGCGCCTTCGGTGACAAAGCTCGCCGGCGCCAGTTCCAACGTCACGATCATATGCTCGAGTACATGGTAGGCCTTGGCGGCGGCCGGCTCGGGGTATGCTGTCTCACTGGATATCAAAGGTGGGCTCCTGATATATCTTACATATATCATAACGAATTCCGCGTTGACAGCCGGTTTTCAAACAGATATACGGCTGATATATCAGATGGAGAGACGATCATGTGGACCGGAGTTTTCCCCGCCGTCACGACCAAGTTTACTGATGACGACCGCCTCGATCATGCCGAGATGGAGCGCTGCTTTGCTTTGCAGATGGAGGCAGGCTGCGACGGTATCATCGTCTGCGGTTCGCTCGGCGAAGGGCCGATGCTGTCGCATGACGAGAAGATCGAGGTGCTGAAGACTGCCCAGAAAGTTGCAGGCAACAAGCCGTTGCTGCTGACGGTCAACGAGGCGGGCACCCGCGAGGCGGCGAGCATCGCAAAGCGCGCGAGCCGGGAAGGCGCCAACGGGCTGATGGTGGTGCCGAGCCCGATCTATCACACCAACCCGGAAGAGACGGTCGCCGCCTTGCGCGCCGTCGCTCAGGCCGGCGACCTGCCGGTGATGATCTACTCCAACCGCCTCGCCTACCGCGTCGACGTCACCGTCGACCAGATGGAGGAACTGGCCGCCGACAAGCGCTTCGTCGCCATCAAGGAGTCCTCCGACGACATCCGCCGCTCGACAGAGATCATCAACCGCTTCGGCGACCGCTACGATCTGTTCACCGGCGTCGACAATCTCGCCTTCGAGGCGCTGTCGGTGGGCGCCATCGGCTGGGTGGCGGGTCTGGTCGTCGCCTTCCCGCGCGAGACCGTCGCCATCTACCAGCTGATGAAGCAGGGCCGCCGCGAGGAGGCGCTTTCGATCTACCGCTGGTTCCGGCCGCTGCTCGATCTCGATGTCTCGACCTACCTGGTCCAAAACATCAAGCTTGCCGAAGTGCTCGCGATCGACACAAATGACCGCGTGCGCATGCCGCGCCAGCCGCTGTCGGGCGAGCGCCGCAAAGCGGTCGAGAAGATCGTCAAGGACGCGCTGGCGGTACGGCCGAAGCTGCCGCAGTTCTGAAGGCTTTCTTCTCCCCGTGCACGTGCACGGGGAGAAGATGGCGGCAGCCAGATGAGGGGCAGCGCCGACGTGCAAGGAAATTCCAGGGACACAGAGGAGGGCCGCCGCCCCTCATCCGCCCTTCGGGCCCCGCAGCCCTTCGCTGGCGCTCCGGGCGTTCGTCGTTCGGAAAGCCAAGCAGTCGGCTTTTCCACCGCTTCGCGGACCACTCCTCACCCCCGTGAACGGGGAGAAGGGGTAGATATCGCCATTGTCGGTGGCGGCATTGTCGGCATCTGCGCGGCGGCCATGCTGGCCGAGGCCGGGCGCAGCGTCACGGTCTTCGACCGCACCGGCATCTGCGAGGAGACGAGCTCCGGCAATGCCGCCGCCTTCGCCTTCTCCGACGTGCTGCCGCTGGCGCATAAGGGCATGATGCGGCACTTGCCGAAATGGCTTGCCGATCCGCTCGGGCCACTCAGCATCCCGCCGGCCTACTTGCCGAAGCTGTTGCCTTGGCTGTTGCGCTTCTGGCGCGCTGGCGCACCAGAAAAATATGAGGCGAGCCTTGCTGCTCAGGCAGGCATGATGAAGCTCGCCGAGGCTGAATGGATGGGCCTGCTCGACCGTTCCGGCACGCGGCTGATGCTGCGCGAGGACGGCTCGCTGGAGCTTTATGAAAGCGAGGCCGAATTTCAGGCCGGGCTGCCGGGCTGGGCGGCGCGCGAGCGCTTCGGCATCGGCTTTCGCCATGTCGAAGGCGACGAACTGGCGCCGCTGCAGCCGGGACTGTCGCCGCGCTTCATCAAGGGCACCTTCGTGCCGGGCTGGAAGACCGTCGCCGATCCGAAACTGCTCGGCAAGGGGGTGTGGGCCTATGCCGAAGGGTTGGGCGCGCGTTTCGAAAAGGCGCGCATAGAGCGCGTCGCCGCCAATCCTGATGGCGCGACGCTGGCGCTGACCGACGGCACGACCAGGCAGGCAAGACATCTTGTCGTGGCCGCCGGGGCATGGTCGCATCTGCTGACGAAGGCGCTTGGCGACACCATCCCGCTCGAAACCGAGCGCGGCTACAACACGACACTGCCGAAGACCGCTTTCGACGTGCAGCGGATGCTGATCTTTTCCGGCCATGGCTTCGTCATCACGCCACTCGAGACGGGCTTGCGCGTCGGCGGCGCCGTCGAGTTGGGCGGTCTCGACCGGCCGCCGAATTTTGCGCGTTCGAAGGCCATGCTGGAAAAAGCCAGACAATTCCTTCCGGGGCTGGACGCGTCAGGTGGCCGCGAGTGGATGGGGTGTCGCCCGTCGCTGCCGGATTCGTTGCCCGTCATCGGCACGGCGCGCACCGCGTCCAACGTCGTCTACGCCTTTGGCCATGGCCATCTCGGCCTGACCCAGGCGGCGGCCAGCGGCCGCTTGATCCGCGATCTTGTTCTCGGGCAAACTTCGCCGATCGATCTTGCTCCCTTCAGCCCGCAACGGTTTTGAGTTCGAGGAAATCATGGCCAAAAAATCCTTCTTTTGCATCGACGGCCATACCTGCGGTAATCCGGTGCGGCTGGTCGCCGGCGGCGGCCCTTTGCTTCAGGGGCCGACGATGATGGAGCGGCGGGCGCATTTCCTGGCGGAGTATGACTGGATCCGCACCGGGCTGATGTTCGAGCCACGCGGCCACGATGTCATGTCGGGCTCGATCCTCTATCCGCCGACTCGCGACGATTGCGACATAGCCATCCTGTTCATCGAGACCTCCGGCTGCCTGCCGATGTGCGGCCACGGCACGATCGGCACGGTGACGATGGCCATCGAACATGGGCTGATCAAGCCGAAGACACCCGGCGTGCTCCGGCTTGACACACCGGCCGGGCTGGTTATCGCCGAATACAAACAAGTCGGCGACTATGTCGAGGAGGTGCGCATCACCAATGTACCGTCCTTCCTTTATGCCGAGGGACTGACGGTCGACTGCCCGCAGCTTGGCGAGATCACTGTCGATGTCGCCTATGGCGGCAATTTCTACGCCATCGTCGAGCCGCAGGCGAATTTTCGCGACATGGCTGATTATTCCGCCAGCGATTTCATCGCCTGGAGCCCTGTGGTGCGGCAGCGGCTCAACGAGAAGTACTCGTTCGTGCATCCGGAAAACCCCGGCATCAACCGGCTGTCCCACATGCTGTGGACCGGCGAGCCGACAGTGGCGGGCGCGGATGCGCGCAACGCCGTCTTCTATGGCGACAAGGCGATCGACCGCTCACCTTGCGGCACCGGCACCTCGGCGCGCATGGCGCAGCTCCATGCCAAGGGCAAGCTCAAGGCCGGCGACAGTTTTGTCCACGAATCGATCATCGGCTCGCTGTTCAAGGGCAAGGTCGAGAGGGACGTCACTGTTGCCGGCAAGCCGGCCATCATTCCTTCGATAGGCGGCTGGGCCCGGATGACCGGCCTGAACACCATCTTCATCGACGACCGCGATCCGTTCGCGCACGGTTTTGTGGTTAAGTGATACGGTAGGCTGCCGATCATCCACCGAGACCAACTTGGACCCAGAGCGGGACCTCTTGGCAAACCAGTCAGCGAAAGGTTAGCGCGTTGGGCGAGGCATCCACCGCCATAAGTCGGGAAGTAACCCATGTTGCAGCTGGTCAGTACGGAATGTGGCTAAAAAACGAAACCCGCCAACAACGCAAGGATTCGTCTCATCACCGAATTTTGACCGGGATTTCTTCGAAATGAGGTCGCTGGCCCGGCTGAATCGTCAAAGACATTGCGTTATGCCAATGATAGGGTCCGCGATAGTCCAGGGGTCGGGAGCAAAAAAACGGGCAATCGGAAGGCGTGCCGGCAAAACACGCTCGACGTTTGAAAAATCACGTTGCAATCCGGGCTCGAAACTTTACGACTAGGGGAAATACGAAAAGGAATGCGTCTGCATGGGCGACATTCCAGGGGAGCCATGTACACATGCAGTACTTTGTCCAGCAGCTTATCAATGGGCTGACGCTGGGATCGATCTATGGGCTGATCGCAATCGGCTACACGATGGTCTACGGCATCATCGGCATGATCAACTTCGCCCACGGCGACATTTTCATGGTCGGGGCATTCGCCGCCCTCGTTGTCTTCCTCATCCTCGGCTCCTTGTTCTATTCGGTCCCGGTCGTCCTGGCGCTGCTGATCATGATGATCGTGGCGATGCTGCTCACCAGCCTCTACAACTGGACGATCGAGAAGGTGGCCTACCGGCCGCTGCGCGGTTCGTTCCGGCTGGCGCCGCTGATCACCGCCATCGGCATGTCGATCGCGCTGTCGAACTTCATCCAGGTGACGCAAGGTCCGCGCAACAAGCCGATCCCGCCGATGGTCAGCCAAGTCTACAACATCAACGGCATCAGCGTGTCGCTGAAGCAGATCATCATCGTCGTCGTTACCGCCCTGCTGCTGGCGCTGTTCTGGTACCTGGTCAACAGGACTTCCCTCGGCCGGGCGCAAAGGGCGTGCGAGCAGGACCGCAAGATGGCGGCGCTGCTCGGTGTCGATGTCGACCGTACGATCTCGATCACCTTTATCATGGGTGCAGCGCTTGCGGCCGTCGCGGGCACGTTGTTCCTGATGTATTACGGCGTCATCGCCTTTTCCGACGGCTTTGTGCCGGGGGTCAAGGCCTTCACCGCGGCCGTTCTCGGCGGCATCGGGTCTCTGCCGGGCGCGGTGCTTGGCGGGCTTTTGATCGGCTTCATCGAGAGCATGTGGTCGGCGTATTTCTCGATCGACTACAAGGACGTCGCGGCGTTCTCGATCCTGGCGATCGTGCTGATCTTCCTGCCTTCCGGCATTTTGGGCCGGCCAGAAGTCGAAAAGGTCTGAGACAATGGCGGTTTCCGTATCCTCGGAGCGCGACACCGTCGCCTCCCCCGTGCAGCGTGCATTGCGCGAAGCGTTCTATGCCGGCGCCATCTCGCTGGGGTTGTTCATTCTCTTCATCGGCCTGAAGACCGACCAGAACATAAGCAACCAGCTGATCCTGGTGCAGCGCTGGTTGCTGCTCATCACCGTGGTCGTGCTGACCATGCTTGGCCGCTTCTTCTACATTGCATATGGCCAGCCGTTCATGGCCAATCAGAAGATCACCAATGTCGCCACCGGCCTGTTGCCGGCGAGCGTCGCGTCGCGCTTCTTCCTGCTTCCGGCCTTCATCGTCGCCGTCGTGTTGGCGGTTGTCCTGGTTGCGTTCGGCAGCGCCCTGCCGGTGTTGGTGGGACCCGATCTGGCCGGCTACCTTCAGTTCCTGCGCGCATTGGCCGTCATTTACGCGCTCGCTTGCGTGATCTTCTATTTCCGCTCCTTCATCCACGCCAATTTCACCAAGCTCGGGATTGCGGCGCTGGTGCTATACCCGATCCTCGTCGTCGTGGTGCTGTCGATCTACGCGTGGTCGATAACCGGCGGCCTGCAGGGCTCGTTGAAGTGGGTCGACAATTTCGGCATCCAGATCCTGATCTATGTGATGCTGGCCTGGGGGCTGAACATCGTCGTCGGCCTCGCCGGCCTGCTCGATCTCGGCTACGTCGCCTTTTACGCGGTCGGTGCCTATGCCTATGCGTTGCTCGGTTCGCAATACGGCCTGTCGTTCTGGATCCTGCTGCCCGCCGCCGGCGCCATGGCCGCCTTCTGGGGCGTTATGCTCGGCTTTCCGGTGCTCAGGCTTCGTGGCGATTACCTGGCGATCGTGACGCTGGCCTTCGGCGAGATCATCCGCCTGGTGCTGATCAACTGGCGTGAAGTCACCAACGGCTCGGCCGGCATCTCCGGCATCCCGAAGGTCACCTTCTTCGGCCTGATGACGTTTAATTCGACCGACCCGAACTATATCGGCAAGGTGCTGCACATCGCCCAGTCAAGCGCCTACTACAAGATCTTCCTCTACTATCTCATTCTCGGGCTGGCGCTGCTGACCGCCTTCGTCACCATCAGGCTCAGGCGCATGCCTGTCGGCCGCGCCTGGGAGGCGCTGCGCGAGGACGAGATTGCCTGCCGCTCGCTTGGCATCAACACCACCACCACCAAGCTCACCGCCTTTGCCACCGGCGCCATGTTCGGCGGTTTTGCCGGCGCCTTCTTCGCCGCACGGCAAGGCTTCGTCAGCCCTGAATCCTTCGTCTTCCTGGAATCGGCGATCATCCTGGCCATCGTGGTGCTCGGCGGCATGGGCTCGCTGGTCGGCATCGCGGTCGCCGCGCTGGTGATGATCGGCGGCACCGAGGCGCTGCGCGAACTCGATTTCCTGAAAAGTGTCTTCGGAAAAGATTTCACGCCGGAGCTTTACCGCATGCTTTTGTTCGGCATGGCGATGGTCATCGTCATGCTGTGGAAGCCGCGCGGCTTTGTCGGCAGCCGTGAACCGACGGCCTTCCTCAGTGAACGAAAAGCGGTCTCCTCCTCCTTCACCAAGGAAGGGCACGGCTGATGAGCGCGACCTCCATTCAGAAGACCAATCCGGGTATGAAAGACGCCATCCTCCAGGTCGAGCATCTTTCGATGAAGTTCGGCGGCCTGATCGCCATCGGCGATCTGTCGTTCCAGGCCAAGCGCGGCGAGATCACCGCTCTGATCGGACCCAATGGCGCCGGCAAGACCACCGTCTTCAATTGCATCACCGGCTTCTACAAGCCGTCGGAAGGCATGATTACGCTCAACCGGGCCGACGGCTCGAGCTTCCTGCTCGAACGGCTGCCCAATCATGAGATCCCGGCGCGCGCCAAGGTGGCGCGCACCTTCCAGAACATCCGCCTGTTCTCGGGCATGACGCTGCTGGAGAATCTGCTGGTTGCCCAGCACAACAAGCTGATGAAGGCATCCGGCTATACGATCCTGGGCCTGTTCGGGATCGGCGGCTACCGCAGAGCCTCGGCTGAATCGGTGGAGCTTGCCAAGCACTGGCTGGAGAAGGCCGACCTTGTCGATCGCGCCGACGATCCGGCCGGCGACCTGCCCTATGGCGCGCAGCGGCGCCTCGAGATTGCGCGCGCCATGTGCACAGGGCCCGAACTTCTGTGCCTCGACGAGCCTGCGGCCGGTCTCAATCCGAAGGAGTCGGCTGCGCTGAATTCGCTGCTGATGGACATCAAGAGCAGTACCTCGATCCTGCTGATCGAACATGACATGTCGGTGGTCATGCAGATTTCCGACCATGTCGTGGTGCTTGAATATGGCCGCAAGATTTCCGACGGCAGCCCGCAATCGGTGCGTACCGACCCGCGCGTCATCGCCGCCTATCTCGGCGTCGACGACGAGGAGGTCGAGACGGTGCTGACCGAGGTCGGCGATGAAGACGTCATCGAGCAGCTGGACATCGGGCCGGATTCGGCTCACGGACTAGGCACATCGTCTTCCTATCTCGCCGGCCCGGTAAGCGACACGATCGGCCACAGCCAGGGCGAGCGGGTCACAGTGTCGAAGGGAGCTTCAAAGGCCACCCAATACGATACAAGAGCCAACTCCGCGCCAAGAGCACCGTCCGAGCGTCTAACGGCCAAGTCCAAGCCGGCGGCCACCAGATCCCCGACAGGCAAGCCGCGCGGAGGGCGTAAGTGATGGCCGAGACAACGCTCCTCGACATCAAGGGCGTCGAGACCTACTACGGCAACATCAAGGCGCTGAACGGCGTCGATGTCCACGTCAACCAGGGCGAGATCGTCGCGCTGATTGGTGCGAACGGTGCCGGCAAGTCGACGCTGATGATGACCATCTTCGGTGCGCCGCGCGCCCGTGCCGGCTCAATCACTTTCGCCGGCACCGACATCACCCAGATGCCGACGCACGAGATCGCCCGCATGCGCATTGCGCAGTCGCCGGAAGGCAGGCGCATTTTCCCGCGCATGACGGTGATGGAAAACCTGCAGATGGGCGCCGGTCTCGACAATCTCAAGCACTATGACGAAGATGCTGAGAAGGTGTTCGCGCTGTTCCCGCGCCTCAAGGAGCGCATTGCCCAGCGCGGCGGCACGCTGTCGGGCGGCGAGCAGCAGATGCTGTCGATCGGACGTGCGCTGATGGCGCGGCCGAAGCTGCTGCTGCTCGACGAGCCGTCGCTGGGTCTGGCGCCGCTGATCGTCAAGCAGATCTTCGATGCCATCCGCGAGCTGAACCGCACGCAAGGGCTGACCGTGTTCCTGGTCGAGCAGAACGCCTTCGGCGCGCTCAAACTCGCCACGCGCGGCTATGTCATGGTCAACGGCAACGTGACCATGAGCGGCACAGGCAAGGAATTGCTCGCCAATCCGGAAGTGCGGGCGGCCTATCTCGAAGGCGGCCATCACTGATTTTGGAGCGGAATGTATGCATACGGAATTCCGCTCCAACTTGTTTGTTTGTCGCATGACCTTTGTCCGAAAAGTCTGCAACTTTTCGGGATCATGCTAGGGAGTCTTCATCATGCAAGGCATTCTTCACGAGGAACCTTCCATCTGGCAGTTCTTCTTCGTCACCTGTCTGCTCGGCGGCTGGGCGGCATGGATGACCGGCAAGGCCAGCGCCCAGACATGGCGCAGCCTGCCGGCGCTGTTCGCCTATCTGCTGGGTCTCGGCATAGGCATCAGGTTCATCCATCATGCCTTGTTCGGCGGCACGATGTTTTCGCTGCAATACTATGTCGTGGACACAATCGTGCTCATGATATTGGGATTTGTCGGGTATCAATACACGCGTACGAACCAGATGGTGACGCAGTATAATTGGCTTTACGAACGGGCTTCGATCTTAAGCTGGAAACCGAAAGGTTGACGTTCATCATTAACGCCGTTCCGGGGATGAATCGGCGTGACAAGGGCCTGAAAATCGGCAAAGTACGCTTTCTGCGATAAGGGTGGGCATCGCATGAAAGTTTCATCCACGCCCACCTCGTAAATGGGAGCGTTTAAATGAAGAAATCACTTTTGTCCGCCGTTGCCCTGACCGCGCTTGTCGCGTTCGGTGGCAATGCATGGGCTGACGTTATCGTCGGCGTCGCAGGTCCGATCACCGGTCCGAATGCGGCCTTCGGTGCGCAGCTGCAGAAGGGTGCGGAAGCGGCCGTTGCCGACATCAACGCAGCAGGCGGCATGAACGGCGAGCAGATCAAGCTCGAAGTCGGCGACGACGTCTCGGATCCGAAGCAGGGCATTTCGGTCGGCAACAAGTTCGTCGGCGACGGCGTGAAATTCGTGATCGGCCACTTCAACTCGGGCGTCTCGATCCCGGTTTCGCAGGAAGTCTACGTCGACAACAACATCGTCGAAGTGACGCCTGCGGCGACCAACCCGAAATTCACCGAGCGCGGCCTGTGGAACGTGTTCCGCACCTGCGGACGCGATGACCAGCAGGGCGGCATCGCCGGCGGCTATATCGCGACCAACTTCAAGGACGCCAAGGTTGCCGTCATCCACGACAAGACCCCCTATGGTCAGGGCCTTGCCGACGAGACCAAGAAGGCGATGAACGCAGCCGGCCTGACCGAAGTCATGTATGAAGGCGTCAATGTCGGCGACAAGGACTTCTCGGCGCTGATTGCCAAGATGAAGGACGCCGGTGTTACCCTGATCTATTGGGGCGGCCTGCATACCGAAGCCGGCCTGATCATCCGCCAGTCGGCGGACCAGGGCCTCAAGGCTACCCTGATGTCGGGCGACGGCATCGTCACCGACGAGCTGGCTGCGATCGCCGGCGATGCGGTTATCGGCACGCTCAACACCTTCGGTCCCGATCCGCGCCTGATCCCCGAGAACAAGGCACTGGTCGAGAAGTTCCGCGCTCAGGGCTTCGAGCCGGAAGCCTACACTCTCTACTCCTACGCCGCCATGCAGGTGATCGCCGAGGCTGCTGCCGTGGCCAAGTCGAACGACCCCGTGGAAGTGGCCAAGGCGCTGCACGAGAAGGGCCCGTTCAAGACCGTTCTTGGCGATCTCGCCTATGACGCGAAGGGCGATCCGAAGCTCCCGGGCTACATCATGTACGAATGGAAGAAGGGTCCGGACGGCAAGATCTCCTGGTTCCCGAAGTCGTAATTCGGAACGCAGCTCTATGGAATGCCCGGCGCTCGCGCCGGGCATTTTTGTTGGTGACAGGGCGGCAGCGAGGGTGGCTGAACAAGCCGTTAGCCGGGGTCGACTTTGCGCGGGCACGACAATTAGCGTCACCTCGCGGCGCCAATCGCACGCAGCTTTTCGAGCCGTGGTGCTAGAATCGCATTTAAATCGGTTTAATCTCTCCTCGATTTTGGTTGCACTGCAGCATTTTCGCGTTAATCATGCCTCCGCCCCATCCCTCCCTGTCCGGAGCCTCCTTCCTTGGCCATCACGAAGATCCTCGTCGCCAACAGGTCCGAAATTGCCATCCGCGTCTTTCGCGCGGCCAACGAGCTCGGCCTCAAAACCGTGGCGATCTGGGCCGAGGAGGACAAATATTCGCTTCATCGGTTCAAGGCCGATGAAAGCTACCAGGTCGGGCGCGGGCCGCATCTGGCCAGGGACATGGGGCCGATCGAAAGCTATCTGTCGATCGAGGAAGTGATCCGGGTCGCCAGATTGTCCGGCGCCGACGCCATCCACCCGGGCTATGGCCTCCTGTCGGAAAGCCCTGAATTCGCAGATGCCTGCGCCGAGGCCGGCATCACTTTCATAGGGCCGAAGCCCGACACGATGCGCCGGCTCGGCAACAAGGTCGCCGCGCGCAATCTGGCCATCGAGGTCGGCGTGCCGGTGGTGCCGGCAACCGAACCGCTGCCGGACGACATGGAAGCAGTCAAGCAGCTCGCCAAGACAGTCGGCTATCCGGTGATGCTCAAGGCATCGTGGGGCGGGGGCGGGCGCGGCATGCGCGCCATCCGCACGGAAGCCGACCTCGCCCGCGAGGTGATGGAAGGCAAGCGCGAGGCCAAGGCCGCCTTCGGCAAGGACGAGGTCTATCTCGAAAAGCTGATCGAGCGCGCCCGCCATGTCGAAGTCCAGGTGCTCGGCGACACGCATGGCAACGCTGTACATCTGTTCGAGCGCGACTGCTCGATCCAGCGCCGCAACCAGAAGGTCGTCGAACGGGCGCCGGCGCCCTATCTCAGCGAGGTATTGCGCCAGGAGCTTTGCGGCTATGCGCTCAAGATCGCGCGGGAGACCAGCTATATCGGCGCCGGCACGGTGGAATTCCTGCAGGACGCCGACACCGGCAAGTTCTACTTCATCGAGGTCAATCCGCGCATCCAGGTCGAGCACACCGTGACCGAGCAGGTGACCGGCATCGACATCGTCAAGGCGCAGATCCACATACTGGACGGCTTTGCCATCGGCACGAAAGAGTCGGGCGTGCCGGCGCAGGCCGACATCAGGCTGAACGGTCATGCGCTGCAGTGCCGCATCACGACCGAGGATCCGGAGCATAGTTTCATTCCGGACTACGGCCGCATCACCGCTTATCGCGAAGCCGCCGGTTTCGGCATCCGCCTCGACGGCGGCACCGCCTATTCGGGCGCGGTCATCACCCGCTTCTACGATCCGCTGCTGGAGAAGGTGACTGCCTGGGCGCCGACACCGGCCGAGGCGATCGCCCGCATGAACCGGGCCTTGCGCGAGTTCCGCATCCGCGGCGTGGCGACCAACCTCACCTTCCTCGAGGCAATCATCAACCACCCGCGCTTCGCCGACAATTCCTATACGACCAGGTTCATCGACACGACGCCGGAGCTGTTCGCGCAGGTGAAGCGGCAGGACCGCGCCACCAAGCTGCTCAACTATCTGGCCGACGTCAGCGTCAACGGCCATCCCGAAACCCGCGGCCGTCCGATGCCCAAGGCCGATGCGGCAGCGCCTGTCGTGCCCTATCTCAACGGCAATGTGCCTGATGGCAGCAAGCAGAAGCTAGACGCGTTGGGGCCGGAGAAATTCGCTGCCTGGATGCGTGAGCAAAAAGAGGTGCTTGTCACCGACACGACGATGCGCGACGGTCACCAGTCGCTGCTCGCCACCCGCATGCGCACGCATGACATTGCCGGCATCGCCGGCACCTATGCGCGGGCGCTGCCGCGGCTGCTGTCGCTGGAATGCTGGGGCGGCGCCACTTTCGACGTCGCCATGCGCTTCCTCACCGAGGATCCGTGGGAGCGGTTGAGCAAAGTGCGCGAAGCGGCCCCCAACCTTTTGCTGCAGATGCTTCTGCGCGGCGCCAATGGCGTCGGCTACACCAACTATCCCGACAATGTCGTGCAACATTTCGTCAGCCAGGCAGCGGCCGGTGGGGTCGACCTGTTCCGCGTCTTCGACTGCCTGAACTGGGTCGAGAATATGCGCGTCGCCATGGACGCGGTGGGCGCGGAGGGCAAGCTGGTCGAAGCGGCGATCTGCTACACCGGCGACATCCTCGATCCGGCGCGCGCCAAATACGACCTTAAATACTATGTCGGGTTGGCGAAAGAATTGCAGGCAGCCGGCGCCCATATCATCGCCGTCAAGGACATGGCCGGGCTTTTGAAGCCTGCCGCCGCCCGCGTGCTGTTCAAGGCGCTGCGCGAAGCCACCGACCTGCCGATCCATTTCCACACCCACGACACGTCAGGCCTGTCGGCGGCGACGGTGCTGGCGAGCGTGGAAAGTGGCGTCGACGCCATCGACGCGGCGATGGATTCCTTCTCCGGCAACACCTCGCAGCCTTGCCTGGGCTCGATCGTCGAGGCGCTGAAGGGAACCGAGCGCGATCCCGGCCTCGATCCGCAATGGATCCGCAACATCTCCTTCTACTGGGAAGCGGTGCGCAACCAGTATGCGGCCTTCGAAAGCGATCTCAAGGGGCCAGCCTCGGAAGTCTATCTGCACGAAATGCCGGGCGGCCAGTTCACCAACCTCAAGGAGCAGGCGCGTTCGCTCGGGCTGGAAACGCGTTGGCACGAGGTGGCACAAGCCTATCACGACGTCAATTTGATGTTCGGTGACATCGTCAAGGTGACGCCGTCGTCCAAGGTGGTCGGCGACATGGCGCTGATGATGGTGAGCCAGGATCTGACCGTTGCCGACGTCGAAAACCCGGCCAAGGACATCGCCTTCCCGGACTCGGTCGTCTCGATGCTGCGCGGCGATCTCGGCCAGTCGCCCGGCGGCTGGCCTGCGAAGCTGCAGAAGAAGGCACTGAAGGAAAGCAAGCCGATCACCGTGCGGCCGGGCTCGCTGCTCAAGCCAGCCGACCTCAAGGCCAGCCGCAAGGAGATCGAGCAGAAGCTGGAGCGCAAGCTCTCGGAGTACGAATTCGCCTCCTGGCTGATGTATCCGAAAGTGTTTACCGACTTCGCCGCCGCGCAGGAAACCTACGGGCCGGTCAGTGTGCTGCCGACGCCGACCTATTTCTACGGCATGAAGTCCGAAGACGAGATCTTCCTGGACATCGAAAAAGGCAAGACGCTTGTGGTGCGCTGCCTTGCGATCGGCGACGTCGATGAGAAGGGCATGGTCACCGTGTTCTTCGAGCTCAACGGCCAGCCGCGCCGTGTCCGGGTGCCGGACAGGGCGCATGGCGCCTCGGCGGCCAAGGCTCGGCGCAAGGCCGAGCCCGGCAACGAGGCGCATGTCGGCGCGCCGATGCCGGGCGTGGTCTCCGCCCTTGCGGTTGCCGCCGGCCAAGCGGTCAAGGCCGGCGACGTGCTGTTGTCGATCGAAGCCATGAAGATGGAGACGGCCCTGCATGCCGAGCGCGACGGCACAGTGGCCGAAGTGCTGGTCAAGGCCGGCGATCAGATCGATGCGAAGGATCTGTTGATCGCGTTTGGCTGACGCGCGGATCCATCACACTGGGGACGGCTGGCAGCAGCCGTTAATGGAGCATCGATAATGGCTTGACCCGCCGCGCCTGCTCGGGCATCGAACCCGCTCCCAATTTACCGCGCCAGAATCGCGGTGCTTAAAAAGTAGCGGAGAAAAACATGGCCGACGACATCACAGATACCAGCCAGACTGTTGCCGCCGGCCAGTTGCGCGCCTTCATCGAGCGCATCGAGCGGCTCGAGGAAGAAAAGAAGACCATCGCCGACGACATCAAGGAAGTGTTCGCCGAGGCCAAGGGCACCGGCTTCGACACCAAGGCGATGCGGTCGATCATCCGGCTGCGCAAGAAGGACCAGGCCGAGCGCCAGGAAGAGGAAACCATCCTCGATCTCTACAAGGCCGCGCTCGGCATGGTGTAAGGCTGTCTGGAAATTCTACTCCGGTTGATATCGCCGGAGCGAATTTCGAAACAGTCTCGGGCCAAGGAATGATGCTGGAACGGGCATCGAACCATGAGCGAATTCGACTTCGGCGCCCGCCGCGCCTCTGAATTCCGCCAACGCAGCTTCTGGGCGCTGTTCGCCGAACGGCATCCGGAGGAACGCGCTTCCATGGCGCGGCGCGGACCCTGGTTCTGGCAGCGCGGGCTGCCTGACTTCGCTCTGGTCCTGTCCATGTATGTCGCGCCGGCGCAAAGCCAAGTTGGCGTCTTTTTCGGCCGTAACGAGAAGTTCGGCGCGACCGGGGTCTGGTCGCGGCTGAAGCCGTTCCAACCGGCAATCGAAGACAGGCTGAAGCTCAGGCCGGAGCAGAGCTGCGAGGGCCTCGGCATCAATTCGATGTGGCGGGTGAACTGCTATGCCGAGGACAACTGGCCGGCCATGGCCGACTGGCTGGTGACGGAATGCTCGCGCTTCGAGCGCGCCGTCACCGACGTGCTGGGAGAGGGATAGCTATCAGGTGTTGGGGCAAAGCATCGGATCCTTCTTCGGCTCGCGCTGGCAAGGCGCGGTGCCGGTCGAGCGGTTGTTCTGGCGCGATCTAGTCCTTGTCGGCACGGCGATCAACATCGCCTCGTCGGTGGCCGCGCTCATTCTGCTCGGCTTGAAGCTGCCGCTCGCCGTCGTCCTGGCGGTGCATTTCGCGCCCGTGCCCTACAACATCTTTCTGACGTTTGCCGTCTGGCGAACCACGGAAAAATCCAGTGGCGCCAAGGCTTCGTTGATGACGCTCGGGGCTACGCTTTGGCTGATCCTGGTGGTGGTTGTCTGAGAAGATTGACACGAAAAAGGGCGGCCGAAGCCGCCCTTTGAAGATGGTGGTCAAGCTGCGGCTTAAGCCGCCGGCTCGAATTTCAGCGCCACGCCGTTGATGCAATAGCGCAGGCCGGTCGGCGGCGGGCCGTCCTCGAAGACATGGCCGAGATGGCTGCCGCAGCGGGCGCAGTGGCATTCGGTGCGGACCATGCCGTAGCTGCGGTCGACGGTGTTTTCGACCGAACCGGGCACCGGGTCGTTGAAGCTCGGCCAGCCGGTGCCGCTCTCGAACTTGAGCTTGGATTCGAACAGCGGCTGGTCGCAGCCGACACAGGAAAAGGTGCCGGCGCGCTTTTCATAGAGCAGGGCGCAGCTTCCGGGCCGTTCGGTGCCGTGGCCGCGCATGACGGCATATTGCTCCGGGGTCAGCCGGGCTCGCCATTCAGCGTCGGTGCGGGTAACGGGGTAGGTGTGGGTGTGGGTGTCCATTTGATCTCCTCAGCCTTGGCGGCTTGTTGTTGGTTGCAATCTGTTTTCGTCCCAACATAGGCATTTGTTACATGTCTGCCCAGCACCGAGATGTGCTCGAATCCTCAATGCTAGCGTGAAAGCTGCTTGGTCGCGGCTTCCAACCCGGCCAGCGTCAGTGGGAACATGCGGCCGCCGAAGAGATCGCGGATCATCGCGATCGAATGGGTGAAGCCCCAGTTTTTCTGATTTTCGGGGTTCAGCCAGACCGCATTCGGCCATTGCTGGATGAGGCGGCCAAGCCAGACACTGCCGGCTTCCGTGTTCCAATGCTCGACCGAACCGCCGGGATGCGCGATCTCGTAAGGGCTCATCGAGGCATCGCCGACGACGATCACCTTGTAGTCGGGGCCGTATTTGTGAAGCAGATCGAAGGTCGGGATGGTCTCGGCATGCCTGCGCCGGTTGTCCTTCCAGACGCCCTCGTAAAGGCAGTTGTGGAAGTAAAAATATTCGAGCTGGCGGAATTCGGCGCGGGCGGCCGAAAACAGCTCCTCGACGCTATTGATGTGGTCGTCCATCGAGCCGCCGACATCGAAGAACATCAAGAGCTTCACGGCGTTGCGCCGTTCGGGGCGCGTCTGCACGTCGAGATAGCCGTGCTCGGCGGTGGCATGGATGGTGCCGGGCAGGTCGAACTCTTCCTCCGCACCCTCGCGCACCCAGCGACGCAGGCGCTTCAGCGCCACCTTGATGTTGCGGGTGCCGAGCTCGACGGCGTCGTCGAAATTTTTGAACTCGCGCTTGTCCCAGACTTTCACCGCACGGCCATTGCGGCTTTCATGCTGGCCGATGCGCACGCCTTCGGGATTGTAGCCATAGGCGCCGAAAGGCGAAGTGCCGCCGGTGCCGATCCATTTCGAGCCGCCCTGGTGGCGGCCTTTCTGTTCCTCCAGCCGCTGCTTCAGTGTCTCCATCAGCTTGTCGAAACCGCCGAGCGCCTCGATCAGTTTCTTCTCTTCCTCGGTCAGGTGCTTTTCGGCGAGCCGGCGCAGCCATTCCTCAGGGATGTTGGCGACACCGATGGCATCGGGGCCGGTGAGCGCCTCGATCCCCTTGAAGACATGCGCAAACACCTGGTCGAAGCGGTCGATATGGCGTTCGTCCTTCACAAGCGCGGCGCGGGCGAGGTAGTAAAAACCCTGGACGTCATAGTCGACCAGCCCGGCCTCCAGCCCTTCCAGCAGCGACAGATATTCCCTGAGCGAAACGGGAACCCGCGCGGCCTTTAGTTCGAGAAAGAAGGGGAGGAACATGGTTGGCCGTTATCTATGCCGAACGGTCACGGCGGAGTCGCCACGGGCACTGTCGATTTCGCCGGATTGCAGAAGATTTGCCACAGTACGTGGGTTGGGCATGGGCAAGTGCTTTGCGATGCGGGCTTCCGCCCATTCGCGCATAGCCGACGCGGCATCGGCTATCGCTTCAGCCGGGTTTGCGCCGGCCCCGTGGCAGCCGGCGAGATCGGGCATCCGCACTCCCCAAACGCCGTCACTGCCATCCAGGATTCCGACATAGCGGATCATTCGGCTCCTTCCGCGTTATTTCGATCGCGCTCGCATCATAGCAGATCATACTCGATAAACCCTGTCCGCCGCGCGACATGGTCGTAGAGCTTGCGCGCTGTGGCGTTGGTTTCGTGGGTCATCCAATAGACGTTCTTGACGCCGATCTTGCCGGCTGCCTGCTTGACCGCTTCAATGAGGGCCGCACCGATGCCCTTGCCGCGCACATCAGGGTCGGCGAACAGGTCCTGCAGGTAGCAGTTGTTTTTCTCCGACCAGCCGGAGCGGTGATAGAGAAAATGGGTCAGGCCGACCGCATTGCCGTCGAGCGTGGCGATAAACCCCTTCGGTTCGAATTCACCTTCCGTGAACAGTCGTTTCCAGGTGATGTCGTAGACCTCGTCCGGCAGCTTGGTCTCGTAGAAGGTGAGGTAGGCAGTCCACAGCCGCCGCCAGTCGGCATGGTCGGCCAGCGCCAGCGGGCGGACGGTGATCTCGGTCATTTCGGTTCCTCCAAAGCCTTATCGGATTCCGGCGGAATCAGATCGGAAACACCATCGCCTAATCCACCGGCGAATTGTACTCGCGAAATGCGGTCGCCAGCATCTGCAGCGCGTCACGCGCGCGCGGCGCCAGATTGTGCGAATGCAGCACCACTTCGGAAGGGTCAAGCGACGGCAGGCCGAGCTTGCGGCCAACCTCGATCAGGCCGGGCGGAGCGACGCAGTGAGCCAGCGCCGAAACGGCAAAGCCCGCCGATATCGCAATGTTGACGGCCGCGCCGCCGCCGCCGACGAAGGCCTCCTCCCAGGCGATGCCTGCTTTGTCCAGCGCCTCGACCGCCCGCACACGATCCGGACAGTTGCACACGGTGCTTAAGAGCGCGAGGCGCAACGGCGTTCCGCGCTGCCACTCGAAGGAAGGTGCTGCGAACCAGCCATAGTGGTTGCGCGACAAGGTCCGGCCAGGACGGCTGTCGCCTTCGCGGTGCACGATGACTGCATCGAGCTCGCCGTGATCGAAAGCTTCCTTGAGCACCGTGCTGGTATCGATCCTCAAACTGAGCGTCAGCGATGGATCGTGCGCATGGAGCTGGGCAATCAGAATGGACAGCGCCGGACCGGCGGCATGATCGACAAAGCCGAGCGCAAGCCGGCACGGTGCTGACGCAAACTCCGCCATGGCGCGCTCGTGCGCGGCAAGGAAGTCACGCGCGGCGGGGAGGAAGACGGCGCCTCGTGCCGACAGGCTTACGCGGCGCGGCGTTCTTTCGATCAATCGCGCGCCGAGCTTTTCCTCAAGACGGCGCAGCTTGACGCTGATTGTCGCCTGGGTGCTGCCCAGCGCCGTGGCCGCCTGGGTGAAGCTCTGCAGATCGGCCACCATCACAAAGGTTCGTACGGCGTCCACATCAAGACTGGTCATCGCAGCACTCCATTGGGCCAATCATTCCGTTTTGTCATTTCTGATATAGCCGAGCATAGCCTTTTTTCATGGTCGAGTCTCCTCTATCTCAAACTGGTCGCGGTTTGAAGAGCGCCTCATGCTCGGATGGAAAGAGATCGATATGCCAATTCAACGAAACACCATAGCGCTCACCGGCGTGTGCCTGGCGTCGCTGCTGTTCGGGCTCGAAATCTCCAGCGTGCCGGTGATCCTGCCGAAACTGGAAAGCGTGCTCGCCGCCAATTTCAGGGATTTGCAGTGGATCATGAATGCCTACACCATCGCCTGCACGACAGTGCTTATGGCGACGGGGACATTGGCCGACCGTTTCGGCCGCAAGAGCGTGATGGTGATCACCACCGTCGCCTTCGGCCTCGCCTCGCTGCTGTGCGGCCTAGCGCCGAGTGCGGCGCTGCTGATCGCCGCCCGCTTCCTGCAAGGTCTCGCCGGCGGCGCGATGCTGACCTGCAGCGTCGCCGTGCTGTCGCATCAGTCCCAGGACGGCCGCGAACGCGGCAAGGCTTTCGTCGCCTGGAGCGTCGTCTCAGGCATCGGGCTCGGTTTCGGGCCCGCCATCGGTGGCTTGATCGTGGCGCTGTCGAACTGGCAATGGGTGTTCCTCATCCACGTGCCGCTGGCGATCCTGGCGCTCGCCTTTATCGGCGCCGGTGTCACGCAATCGCGCGATCACAATGCCCAGAAGCTCGACTGGGCCGGCATGCTGACGCTGTCGGCTTCTGTGTTCGGCTTCTCCTATCTGATTACGCAGGGTGCGGATCTCGGGACCAGCGCCCGCATCGGCGTGATATCAGCCTCCGTGGCTGCGTTCATCGCTTTCCTTGTCGCCGAGAGGGTCAATCCCTATCCGATGTTCGATTTCTCCGTGTTCCGCATCCGCCAGTTTTCCGGCGCGATCATGGGCGCCATCGGCATGAATTTCAGCTACTGGCCGTTCATCATCTATCTGCCGATCTATTATTCCGGCGTTCTCGGCTACGACAGCACGACGACCGGCCTGCTATTGCTCGTCTACACGCTGCCGTTCATGGTGATGCCGCCGATCGCCGAGCGCATTCGCGCGCGCTATCAGGCACGAATTGCCATCCCGCTCGGTCTGCTGACGCTAGGGATCGGTTTCATCGCCATGTGGATCGGCTCCAGGCTCGAGGGCGCCACCTGGCTGACCATGCTGCCCGGCACGCTGATTGCAGGCATCGGCATCGGTCTCACCAATTCGCCGACCACCAATACCACGACCGGCGCGGTATCGCCGGATCGTGCCGGCATGGCGTCCGGCATCGACATCAGCGCACGCCTGATCACGCTCGCTATCAACATCGCGATGCTCGGCCTGCTGCTGACGCAAGGTATCGTTTCCCACCTGCGGGCCACACTCGGCGCGGCTTTGGAGCCGGATGAGTTGCGGGCACTGGCGGAAAGGGCCGCCACCGGCAATCTGGAGGGCCTTGCGCAGGGGACGCCGAAGCTCGCAGCCCTCGACCCATCCGGCGCCATCGTGCATGCCGCGCTGGTCAATGGTTTCGGCTGGGTCATGCTCTATTGCGGGATCGGCGTTCTCGCCCTGTCGGTCATCGGCTTCGTCATCTTCGGGCCGAAGCGCGTCGCGCCGCAGGAGACAGGGCTTGCGGCGGCCGAGTGATCGGCCGAAGCCCGCTCATAGCGCTCAGCCCGCCCGCCGATCCTTATCCCTGCCGCCTGGCCATGAAAGCAAGGCGCTCAAACAGATGCACGTCCTGCTCGTTCTTGAGCAGCGCGCCGTGCAGTTTCGGCAGCGCGTTCCTGGGGTCGGCGCGCAGATCCTCGGGTGCGATGTCGTCGGCGACCAGCAGGCGGATCCAGTCGAGCGCCTCGGAGGTCGACGGCTTCTTCTTCAACCCCCTGCACATCGCGGATCTCGTAGAACTGGGTCAGGGCAGCACGCACCAAATTCTGCTTTATGCCGGGATAGTGCACGTCGACGATTTTGTGCAGCGTGTCGACATCGGGAAAGCGGATGTAGTGGAAGAAGCACCGGCGCAGGAAGGCGTCGGGCAGTTCCTTCTCATTGTTGGAAGTGATGATGACGATGGGGCGCACAGCGGCGCGGATCGTTTCGCCGGTTTCGTAGACGAAGAACTCCATTCGATCGAGTTCCTGCAGCAGGTCGTTGGGGAATTCGATATCGGCCTTGTCGATCTCGTCGATCAACAGCACGACCTTCTTGCCGGCCGCGAAGGCGTCCCAGAGCTTGCCGCGCTTGATGTAGTTTTTGATGTCGTTGAACCTGGCATCGCCGAGCTGGCTGTCGCGCAGCCGCGAGACAGCATCATATTCATACAGTCCCTGCTGCGCACGGGTGGTCGACTTGACGTGCCATTCGATCAGGTCGAGGCCGAGCGCCGATGCCACTTGTCTGGCAAGCTCGGTCTTGCCGGTGCCCGGCTCGCCCTTGACCAGCAACGGCCGCTCCAGCGCGATCGCGGCGTTCACCGCCACCATCAGATCCTTGTCGGCGACATAGGCCGCCGTGCCTTCGAAACGCATACTTGCTCCTCGGTTGGTCAGCGCGAGCGTAAGGACGCTGCTTGACCTGTGCAAGGGCGAGCCGGCTGCGACCAAAGCGTGTGAGATCGAAATGGAAACATCGGCTCATGTCACTAGCGCTTGACCGACCAGCCGCCTATATTGGGCTTGGCGGTCTGCGCTTCCCGGCAGGAGAACATTTTCCCCGGGGCCTTAACGATCCTTAGGGAGCTGTCCCTGGGAAGACCCGTGGGTTTTCTCATACGGCGCCCACCTACTTTGTAGGTTCCCGGGATCGCTCTCTCCACCGGTTGTGTGGATCGTCACTTACCTCTATCCGCCCAGTTTGGCGGATGATGTGGTAGAAAACGTCGCTCATGAAACGTCACCCAGATCCGACCTTTTCTATCGGCCGCGCATGACATCTCCCAAAGACCTGAAAAAGCAGTTGCGCCTCGAGGCACTCGGCCGTCGCGATGCGCTCGATCCGCTGTGGCGGGTGGAGATCGCGCTTGAAATGGCCGAGACGGCGCGCGACCACCTCGCCATCGAGCCGGGTCAGATCGTTTCAGCTTTCTGGCCGATGCGATCGGAAGTCGACGTCAGGCCGCTGATGTTCGCCTTGCGCGAGAACGGGGCCAGGCTTTGCCTGCCGGCCATCCTCGACAAGACCACCATCGTCTTTCGCGAACTGGTGCGCGGCGCGCCGATGGTCGAGATGGGTTTTGGCACGGTCGGTCCGCATGCGGAGGCCGAGGTTCTCGATCCCGCGGTGATGCTGGTGCCGCTCGCGGCCTTCGACAGCCGCGGTCATCGCATCGGGTATGGCGCCGGCTATTACGACCGCGCCATCGCCAGGCTGATCGACAAGGGCCAGCCGCCACGACTGATCGGCATCGCTTTCGATTGCCAGGAGGTGGGTCTGGTGCCGGATGAGGCGCACGACGTCATCATCCCGGAAATACTGACCGAGAGCGGTTTGCGCCGCTTCGACATCGCTTAAAAGACCGCGATCCCGCTTAACGCGTTTCCAAGACGTGCCGGATAGTATTCCGGCAACACAGTCCGAGCCGATGGCGGCCATCATGTTTGTCTTCGCACGCTTCCTGCTGATGCCGTTCGTCCTCATCGCGGTAACGCTGTTCGCGATGGCATTGCACATTTCCGGAACGGCCCTGCACCACCAGTTCGCCTGGCATCAGACGGTTGCCACAGTGACGGATGTCAGTTCCTACAGCGAAGCCCAGGGTAATGGCCTCACCGCGAAAGGCATCAACGTCGCTGTCACCTATGTCGCGAACGATGCACCGATGACGTGGTCCGGCAAGGGAAAGGACATCGGCCTCTACACGGCGTCCAAAGGCGACGCGGTGGAGTTGTATTACAACCCTGCCAATCCATCGATCCTCGATACCGCGGCGATGAAGGGCTGGCGCGGCGGGCTGTTGCTCCTGGCCGCTACTGGTGGGTTCACTGTTTTCTACGTCTGGTTCTTCTGGCTGCGCGGACGCGCCGCACCGCCGGCGTCACCAATGATGCCTTCGGCAGTTCGCGTCGCGGGCGCGAGCGCAAAGCCGTCTCAACAGCAGCGTGGTACTTTCGGCCGGCGTTAGCGCCAATCGCCCGGGTAGCGCTTGCCTAGCGTCCGTGCCTCTGGATAGAAGTGGGCATGAGACTTCTCTTCCTCGGCGACATGGTGGGCAAATCGGGACGTACGGCGGTGTGGGAACAACTGCCCGGCCTGATCTCGGATTTCAAACTCGACTTCGTCATCGTCAATGGCGAGAACGCCGCCGGCGGCTTCGGCATCACCGAAGACATTTTTCGCGACACCATCGCCGCCGGTGCGGATGTCGTCACCACCGGCAACCATGTCTGGGACCAGCGCGACGCACTGGTCTTCGCGCCGCGCGAGGAGCGCTTCTTGCGCCCGTCCAACTTCCCCAAGGGCACGCCGGGGCGCGGTTCCGGCGTCTATATCGCCAAAAACGGTGCGCGCGTGCTGGTCGCCAACATCATGGGCCGGGTGTTCATGCATCCCGAGCTCGACGATCCGTTCCAGGCCGGCGAGCGCGAGCTTGCCGCCTGTCCGCTGGGCGAGCAGGCCGATGCCGTGGTGATCGACTTCCATGCCGAAGCGACGTCGGAGAAAATGTGCTTCGCGCATTTCGTCGACGGCCGCGCCAGCCTCGTCATCGGCACCCATACGCACCAGCCGACGGCCGACCACCAGATCCTCAATGGCGGCACCGGCTACATGTCCGATGCCGGCATGTGCGGAGACTATGATTCCTCGCTCGGCATGGACAAGGAAGAGCCGCTCAACCGCTTCCTGTCGAAAGTTCCGAAAGGCCGCTTCGAGGCGGCCACCGGACCGGCGACATTGTGCGGCGTCGGCGTCGACATTTCCGACCGGACGGGCCTGGCCGAAAAGATCGCGCCGTTTCGTCGCGGGCCGCGGCTTGAAGAAACCGCGCCATCCTTCTGGTCGTGACATTGATATGGTGGAATATAGTACCTAACTGGCGACGAAACTGCTCTAGATCGTAGAGGGGACGACCTCCATGCAGCTCGTTGAATTCCTGGCGCCGCATTTTCAATTTGTTTCCGACCCCACCGCGTGGGTCGCGTTGCTGACGCTGATCGTCCTCGAGGTCGTGCTCGGCATCGACAATCTGATCTTCATCTCGATCCTGACCAACAAATTGCCTGAGGCGCAGCGCGCCCGCGCCCGCCGTCTCGGCATCTCGGCGGCGCTGATCATGCGGCTGGTGCTGCTCGCAACCATCTCCATCATCGTGCAGCTGACGACGCCGGTGTTCACAGCGTTCGGCCATGGCTTTTCCTGGCGCGACCTGATCCTGATTGCCGGCGGCCTGTTCCTGGTCTGGAAGGCGACCAAGGAAATCCACCACACCGTCGATCCCGACGACCACAAGGATACGATGATGGGCGAGACGCTGCAGATCTCGCTTGCCGGCGCCATCTTCCAGATCCTGCTGCTCGATCTCGTCTTTTCGATCGATTCGATCATCACCGCCGTCGGCATGACCGACGAGATTGCCATCATGTACATCGCCGTGATCGTGGCGGTGAGCGTGATGATGCTGGCGGCCGGGCCGCTGGCCAACTTCATCGCCAAGAACCCGAGCATCGTCATGCTGGCGCTGGGCTTCCTGCTGATGATCGGAATGACGCTGATCGCCGACGGCATGGGCTATCATGTGCCGAAGGGCTACATCTACGCGGCGATGGGCTTTTCCGCCCTGGTCGAGGGCCTGAACATGCTGGCGCGGCGGCGCAAGAAATCCGGCGGCGGGCATTGAGGCTGGCGTCGCAGGGGCGGCCCTAGCGCCCCGGCACGCCGTTTGGGTAGCGGTCGCCGATCAGGCCAAGCGACAGGCCCTGTTCCAGCCATGCCTTTGCGCCGGCAAGAACCAGTGCGAAGCCGTCGGTCGAGCCGACCGCCTGCTTGACCTGCTCGTCGGCGGTGCCGGCGAAGCCGAAATTGCTGACCTCAAGAAAGGTCGCACCGTCAGGCGTTTCGGCGCCGGGCATCTCCGTGAATGTCCAGACCACAGTGGTCGGCGGATCGCTCCATTGCATGACGATCTTCTTGTTCTCGACGATCTCGCTGACATTGACCATCGCCGAGGCGCCGTACATGCGCCACTCCCAGCGAACCTCTTTGCCGCCATCCAGCCGGCCGCTGCTGTGGGTAAACCAGAATTTCGTGGTGATGGCCGGGTTGACGATCGCCTCGAAGACCTCGGCGACCGGCCGCCTGATCAGCATGCCGGCTTCGGCAGTTGGCGTTTTGTGAATTTCCATCGATGCTGCTTCTTTGTCCGGTTTGCGCTCACCAAGCGTCAGGCTCGCGCACCATGTGAGCGATGCTGGCCGGGTTGGCGATCCAGAAGCCGCGAAAGCCTTCGCCCAGGGGCTCGACCGCGTCGCAACGGACGACGCCGGCCTTGGCGAGATGATCCGCAATGGCTGCAGAATCGTCGGTGAAAAGCTCAAGCCAGACTTCGGCCTGGCTCAGCATCGGCGCCTCGTCGATCCACAGACGGTTGGGGCCGAGCTCGAAGCCGATGGCCGGCGCCTTGGCGGTGAATGGCTTCAAGCCGACGACATCTCGATAGAAGGCGATCGTCGCCTCGTATTGATGCGGGGGCACTTTCATGGCGATGTTGATGCCGCCGGTCATTTTCGCGGTCATTGCGGGCTCCGTTGCGCGGTTCATCTGTTTGTCTCGTTGGCCGGCTCGCCCCTCATCTCGCCGCGGTAGTAGCCGTCGCGCAGGTTGATGCCGTATTCGACATAGGCTTTCATGCAAGCCAGCATCTGCGACCAGCCCTCGCAATTGAGGTAGGATTTCTGCAGGCCGACCACGCCTTCCGGCCAGCCGGATTCAGCAATGGTCACAAGGGTGCCGCCATCGTCCAGCGGCTCGAAGTTCATCTCGATGCGTGTCTTATAGGCCGGCCTGTCGTCGGCATCTGTGGCATCCCAGCGCAACACGATGCGGCTGTCCTTGACCACTTCATCGACCTCGACCGGCACTTTTCCCCACCAGACGACACCGATGCCGGCTTCCAGCGGGGCGCTGGCGCCGCCGATGGTGGTGAAATAGCCGCTGAGCTTCTCCGGATTGACGACTGCGTCGAAGACTTCGGCGACCGGTTTGCCGATGCGCCCGGAAACTCTGAATCCAAGAGACATATCCACAGCTCCTCCTTGATTGGCTCGACGATATGTTATAGAAACATAACATGTCAAGCCAAACCGCAGACGATCACGTTTTCAAGGCGTTGGCGCATCCGCGCCGTCGCGAATTGCTGGATCGGCTGAAGGATGCGCCGCAGACGACCGGCATGTTGTGCGAGGCGTTTCCCGACATCGATCGCTGCACCGTCATGCTGCATCTCAAGGTGCTGGAAGAAGCCGAACTGGTGGTGGCAAAGCGCGAAGGGCGCGAGCGCTGGAACCATCTCAACGCGCTGCCGATCAAGCACATCCACGACCGCTGGATCAGCCAGTATGCCGGCCATGCGCTCAGCATTATCGACCGGCTGAAATCCGATCTGGAGGGCTGAACCGGCGCGGCTGGACGAATTGAGCCGATTTATCTATAAGCCGGCCATTCCGACAGAGAACGCCGTGCATCCATCGCGTTGCACCTTGGACGGCTCTGAAATTTGAATTCGAGTACCCGGGAAGACGAGGTGAGACCACCTCGCTTCGGGATGCTCTAGCCGAAGACGACAGGGGTGCCATGGCTGGCCATTCACAGTTCAAGAACATCATGCACCGCAAGGGCCGGCAGGACGCGGTGCGGTCAAAAATGTTTTCCAAGCTGGCGCGCGAAATCACCGTCGCCGCCAAGAGCGGGACGCCCGACCCATCGATGAACCCGCGTTTGCGCCTGGCTATCCAGAACGCCAAGGCGGTGTCGATGCCGAAGGACAACATCCAGCGCGCCATCAACAAGGCGTCGATGGGCGATGCCGAGAATTACGAAGCGGTGCGCTATGAAGGCTATGGGCCAGGCGGCGTGGCGCTGATCGTCGAGGCGCTGACCGACAACCGCAACCGCTCGGCCTCGAATGTGCGCGCCGCCTTCACCAAAGCCGGCGGTGCGCTTGGTGAAACCGGCTCGGTGTCGTTCATGTGGAACCGCGCCGGCGAGATTTACTATCCGGCCTCCGCCGGCAGCGCCGACAAGGTGATGGACGCGGCGATCGAGGCCGGCGCCGATGATGTCGAGTCCGACGAGGAAGGCCACACCATCTACTGTGCGTTCGAGAGTATGGGCGAAGTGTCTAAGGCGCTGGAAGCCTCGCTTGGCGAGGCCGAATCGGTGAAGCCGATCTGGCAGCCGCAGAACAATGTCCCGGTCGACGAAGAGCGGGCGCAATCGCTGATGAAACTGGTGGCAACGCTCGAGGACGATGACGACGTGCAGAGCGTCTACGCCAATTTCGAGGTTGACGACGAGACCATGGCCAAGCTCAGCGCGGCATGAGTTTCTGACCGTCACACGGAAGTGTAGGCGAACGCCGTAGCCAAGGACTCCCCACCCAACGTATAGATCAGTCAGTGATCGACGGGAGGGGAGATGACCGACGAAGGGATTCCACTTGCCGCTGCGATGGCTTGGCCTCGCCGCGGTGGCTTCTGGCGTCGGTTCCTTGCTTCGTTTATCGACTACCTTGTCGTGCTGATAGCTCTCTATTTTCTGGTGGCTGGCTTGTTCGCGCTGACCGACGGTGGGGTGAAAGGTCACTTCTGGCTCTTCCTAAGAATATGCAGCTCGGCCAAGGTGCACGGCGGTCCGTCGCTTGGACGGTACGATTGGCAGGTGTGCAAGTCGTCTCTCTTCGGCTTTCCAGTAGCCGATTGGGCAGTTGGTACCGCGAAGGAAACCCAGTCTGCGAAGCCCGAGACGGTTTCAATCGATCTTAATTCGAAGGGGAATTTTCGACCTACGGCGTTGGATCTGGGTTTCCTCCAAGTACCCGCTCTGGCGATCTATCTTCTTCTTATGGAGATGGCCTCGGGCCGATCAGTCGGTAAGCGGGCTTTGGTGGTCGTCGTTTATGACGAGAATGACTGGCAGAGAAGAGGCTTGCCCTTGCGAAAGGCGTTTCGTCGACAGGTGATCAAGTTTCTCGGCACTTTCCCCGTCGTACTGACGGAGGCCTGGTTTGCCTTTCAGACCTGGGGGAGCTTTCCGCGAGCTGCGCCGAGCAATGCCTGGTTGGAATTCGTGCCCGCCTTGGTCGCGATCGGCTTGTCTTTGGTCTGGCCGGTCTGGATCGGAATAACGATAGCGTTGGGCAATGAGCCGATCCATGATCGGGTTGCCGGCACAACCGTTCGCACCCGCGAGACATATGAATGAGCCTCCCTGATAAACCTCGGATCGTCATCACCTATTGCACTCAGTGCCAGTGGCTGCTGCGGGCCGGCTGGATGGCGCAGGAGCTGCTCTCCACCTTCGGCACGGATCTCGGTGAAGTGACGCTGGTGCCGGGCACAGGCGGCATCTTCACCGTTTCCTGCAACGATGTGCTGATCTGGGACCGCAAGCGCGACGGCGGTTTTCCCGATGCCGCCAAGCTCAAGCAGCTGGTGCGCGACGTCATCGATCCGGACCGGGATCTAGGCCATTCCGACCGCAAGGGTCACACGCAAAACGACCCCTCTTGAGGCGAGGTCCTTGCGTTTGCGAAGTGCCATTTTTCATAGCAATGCGAAGATGAAACAGGCCATCGACACGATGGCGGTGATGGTGCGGACGTGGTTCCACATCACCCATTGATTCAGATGGTTCGCCCACACGGCTGCGCCATTGGCGCTGGCCGGGTCGACGGCGGCGAGCGCATCGTTGAGCGGCACATTGAAGACCATGGTCACGATCGGATTGCCGATCAAATAGATCACGGCGCCGGCAAGCAGCCAGTATGAACCGGACTGGCTCCACCCCATGAGAACGGCGGCGATAAGCACCAGACAGAGCAGGCCGGTGCCGAACAGCGCCGTCATGAAGGTGGGCGTGATCACCGTGATGTTGATCGAATTCATCGCCGCGATGCCTTGGGGGACCGGCAGCCGGGCAAGCGCCGACATGATAAAGTTGGAAAAGGCGAAGAACACGCCGCCGACGACGCCCGAGCCGATGGCGGCGATGATGGTGAGGGTGGGAAGAAGCTTGATCATCTCAGTTGCTCCATATGCCGGTTGCAGCGGTTTCATTTGCGTAGGCGGAAAAGTCTTTCGGCGCGCGGCCGAGCACACGCTGGACGCCGTCGGTCAGCGTCTCGTTGCGGCCGTCAAGCACTTCGGTGAACAGCTCGTTGAGCAGCCAGGCGATTTCGGGCGGCAGTTCGTATGCCGCCGTCGCGGCGGTGAATTCGTCATGCGAGATCTTGATATAGCGGATGTCGCGGCCGGTCGCCTTGGCGATCTCAGCAACCGCGTCGGCGAAGCTTAGCAGTCGCGGCCCGGTCAACTCATAGAGCTGGCCGACATGACCCGGTTCGGTCAGCGCAACGAAGGCAGCATCGGCGATGTCGTCGACATCGACGAAGGGCTCGCCAACAGGGCCGACAGGCAAAGCCACTTCGCCTTGCCGCAAGGACTCGACGAGAAAACCTTCGCTGAAATTCTGCGGAAACCAAGCGCAACGCAGGATCGTCCAGTCAGCGCCCGAGGCTTTGACCATCTCTTCGGCGCGCTGGGCTTCGGTCTCGCCGCGGCCGGAGAGCAGCACCATGCGGGTGACGCCATTTGCTACCGCAAGCCTGGCGAAGGCGCCGACGGTCTCGGCGGCGCCCGGCACGGCGATGTCGGGATAGTAACTGATGTAGACGGCGCCCACGCCCTGCATCGCAGGCTCCCAGGTCGCCGGAACCTCCCAGTCGAAGCGGGGGCTGCCGGAACGCGAGCCGATGCGCACGGGAATGCCCTGTGAGGTCAGCCGCTCGGCGAGGCGACGGCCGGTCTTGCCAGTGCCACCGAGGATCAGGACTGGTTTGGTGTCGGTCATTGTGGTTTTCCTCTGTTTACAAATATGAGTAATCCTCACATTTGCAAAACGTGATAAACCCTCGTATTTTGGGAGTCAAGCCGTTTGTTGGCAGATTTTGTCGAGACCGGAGGCCGTCATGGAAGACACAGCAACGCCCGCATCTGCCCAGGAGCAGGTCGCATCGCCGCGACGGGCGCCCACCCAGCAGCGCAGCCGCGAGCGGGTCGAGCGCATGCTGGCCGCAGCCTCGGCGCTGATTGCCGAGCAAGGCAGCGACGCCATACGCATGGGCGAGGTGGCGGAACGGGCCGCGGTGTCGATCGGCTCGCTCTACCAGTTCTTTCCCGACAAGCGGGCGATCGTCTGGGCGCTGGCCGAGCGCTACACCGCCGAAAGCCAGGCCTGCATCTCCTCGGCGCTCAAGGATGTCGTCGACGCCGAGGGCCTGCGGCAGGCGTTTTCGGAGCTGGTGGATATCTACTATCAGCTGTTCCTGGCCGAGCCGGTGATGCGCGACATCTGGTCGGGCACGCAGGCCGACAAGGCGCTGCGCCAGCTCGAACTCGCCGACAGCCGGGCGAATGCCGAATTCCTGACCATGGTGCTGAAGCGGCTGCATCCCGGCGCCGATCCGGTGGCGCTGGAGACGACGGCCTTCCTCGTCTGGCAGATGGGCGAGGCTGCCGTGCGGCTGGCGATCTCGGTCGACCGGCAGGAGGGCGACAGGCTGGTCGCCGCCTACAAGCGCATGGCGCTGCGGGAACTAGTCGGCGCCTGACCGGTGTCGCCCGCCTTCATTTTGTCTCGCCTGGCAACGGCAGGGCCGCGAGCTTTCGGTTTGACAGCCGATGCTCCAGCCGCCAGGCCTTCGGGGTGAAGCCTGTCACGCGCAGGAACTCGCGGTTGAAGTTCGATTTGCTGAGAAACCCGGCGTCGAACATGATGCGGGTGATGGGCTCGTCGCTGGCCGCCAGCAGGCGGCAGGCTTCGCCGATGCGCTGGTTGTTGACATATTGCGACACGCTCGATCCGTGGATGCGGTTGACCGCCGACGACACTTGCCGCGCCGACAGGCCGAGGCGCCTGGCGATACGGCCGAGGTTGAGGTCAACGTCCCTGTAGAGTTCTTTTGACCGCATCAGCGCGTCGACGGCCGCCGCGGCCGCGGAATCCTCGCTCGTCGCCCGTGGCGCGGCTTGCGGCCCATCGTCTTCATCGTCATCCAGAGGCGCGGTTTCGCTGGCCACCGCGGCTGCACCGCCAAGCAGCAGCAGCGCCAGCACATTGCCGGCGGCAATCACCGCGCCGGAATGGGCACCGCCGGTCCATTCGAGGTCGAGGCTGATGATGATGTCGGTGACCGGCGACGCCAGGATCGCCAGCGTCGTCACCAGCAGCGCCCGGTAGGAGCGCAAGACACCGTCCAGACGCGACTCGGCAAGGCCGTCCGGCCCGACCCGCGCAAGCCAAAGAAGGGTGACGCCATAACACAGGAAGACCAGCATGATCACGGGGCCTACCGGCTCGCGCCAGAAGATCAGCAGCAGGGCCACAAGACAGGCCGGCAACAGATGCGGCCACAGCGAAGCCAGGCGATGCCGCGAGCGTTCCCTCGCCAGACCGCTAAAAGCTATCCAGGCAAGCGGCGCGATCAATGTCGCCAACACCGCCTGGAAAGGCATGATTGCCCTGACTTCGTAGCCCCAGCGGATGCCGATCAGCACCGACTGCAAGGCGTAGGCAGCCATCAGCAGCATGAAAAACATGTTTTCGCGCAGATCGGCCTCGTTTCGGCGGATCATCTGCACGAGCAGGATGACGAGCAGCAGGGCAACGACGAATGGCAAGGGAATGAAGATCATGATCGCAAGCGTGGTTCCAAGGCGGCCGACGATGGACCGGGCGGCCGACAATGACCTGGATTGCGTTCACGGTCGTCCCGGATCGTGATCGAGGTCGCGAAAATCGACGTCTCGGATCATCTGGGCAACGCCGCGGTCCTTTCGCGACCGCCCACCCATGATCGGAGACAATGATGAAATCCGCAATTCTCGTCTTGCTGCCCTTTGCCGCAGTTGCCCTGGCACCGCCGGTGGCCGGTGATGCCGCAAAGACGCTCGATCTCGCCGGTGTGACCGCCATCATCATCACCGGCGAGGCAAGCTCGGTCAAGCTGACCACTTCAGGTGCAGAACCCTACCAGGCGACGATCGGCAGCCGCCGCGAGGGCTGGTTTGCCAGCTGGTATTCGTCCTGGTTCGCCAATGACTGCCGCACCGCCAGCGACATGAAGCGAGAGGCCTCGACGTTGCGCATCAATGTCGCTCCGTCGTCCTGGCTGGACCCTTCGGATTGCAGGGTCGAGATCAACGCCAACATTGCGCCCGAGAGTTCGGTGTCGATCGACCAGGCGGCCTTGCTGGCCAGTATGACGGGGAATTTCTCCAGCATCGCCATTACCGGCAAGGCGGCCGATGTTTCGCTCGAAGGGCATGCTTCACGCATCGATCTCAAGGGCGAGGCGCTGAGGGCCAATCTCGCCTATGGCAGCATCCGGAAGGACGAGACTGTCGCCATTGCCGGCAAGGCGCTGGATGCCACGCTGACCTTCGGCCGGCAGGTTCAAATCAGCTACTCGGTGACCGCGTCGGCGTCCTTCGTCGACAGTTCGCTTGCCAACACTGCCGGCGCCAAACCCTCGATCGTGATCAAAGGCGATTTCGTCCGCGCCACGATCCGCTGAACAAAAAACCCGCCACAAGGGCGGGTTCCTGATCTGCGAAAGCCGATAGGCTTAAAGGCCGAACCCTTCGAAGCGCTTCTTGAACTTCGACAGGCGGCCGCCGCGGTCGAGCAGGGTTTGCTGGCCGCCGGTCCAGGCCGGGTGCGTGGTCGGGTCGATATCGAGGTTCATCGTATCGCCTTCCTTGCCCCAGGTCGAACGGGTCGAGTATTCTGTGCCATCGGTCATGACGACCTTGATGGTGTGGTAGTCGGGATGGATATCGGCCTTCATTGTCGTGCTTCCTGGCTTGTGGCGCTACAGACGGGCCCGTGGCCTGCGTCGATGCGCCCCTTTTTAAAACTCGAAGCCGCAGCTATTGAAAAGCCACGGCTTCTAAAACGGTCGGCGAGCCTATACATCAGCCGGAATTGAATCACAAGGCCACGGCAGGCGCATATTGAACGCGCCCACCTGGAAGCGGCCAGAGGAAACGGTCATGGCGGACATCAGCGGCGAGCAAGACGGGCGCAGGCGCTCGCTCGGGCCGCTCAGGCGCCTGTATCCCTATATATTCCGCTACCGCAAACTGGTCATAGGCGCCCTCATTTCGCTCGCCATCGCCGCGGCGACGACGCTGGCGCTGCCGCTGGCCGTGCGGCGCATGATCGACCACGGTTTCAGTGCTTCCGGCACCGTCTTCATCGCCGAATATTTCGCCGCTTTGGTTGCGATGGCAGCCATTCTGGCGGCGGCGTCGGCCGGACGCTACTACTTCGTCATCACGCTCGGCGAGCGGGTCGTTGCCGACATCCGCAGCGACGTGTTTTCGCATGTCACGACGCTTTCGCCGTCCTTCTTCGACACCGCGCAATCGGGCGAGATCGTCTCGCGGCTTGCCGCCGACACGACGCAGGTGAAATCCGCCGTCGGCGCCACCGCCTCGGTGGCGCTGCGCAACGTCATCCTCGGCCTTGGCGCGGTGGCGATGATGGTCGTCACCAGCCCGAAACTGTCGGGCCTGGTGATCGCGGCCATTCCGCTCATCGTGCTGCCGCTGGTCGCGTTCGGCCGTTCGGTGAGGCGCCGGTCACGGCAGGCGCAGGACACGCTGGCGCAAGCGACCGCCTATGCCAGCGAGCAGATCGGCGCGGTGCGCACGCTGCAGGCGTTCACCAACGAGACGCTGGTCACCGGGCGGTTCTCGGCCGCGGTGGAAGCCGCCTTCCAGGCGGCGCGCTCGTCGATCTTCTCCCGCTCGCTGCTCACCTTCTTTGCCATCTTCATGATCTTTTCCTCGGTCGTGGCGGTGTTGTGGTTCGGCTCGCGTGACGTGCTTGCCGGCACGATGTCGCCCGGCACGCTCGGCCAGTTCCTGCTTTACTCCGTGTTTGCCGCAGGCGCGCTGGGCGCACTGTCGGAAGTCTGGGGCGAGCTTGCCCAGGCGGCGGGTGCGGCCGAAAGGCTGACCGAGATACTCGACGAGACGCCGGCGATTCAACCGCCGGCCAATCCGCTGCCGCTGCCCGCCAAGGCGACAGGCGCGATCAGTTTCGACGACGTCTCCTTCTCCTACCCGGCAAGGCCGGACCGTGCCGCCGTCCACGGCTTGAGTTTTCAGGTCAAGCCCGGCGAGACGGTGGCGATCGTCGGCCCGTCGGGCGCCGGAAAGAGCACCGTCTTTTCGCTGATCCTGCGCTTCTACGATCCAGAAACCGGCCGCATCGCCATTGACGGCGTCGACGTGCGCGAAGCCGATCCGGCTGAAGTGCGGGAGCGCATTGCGATCGTGCCGCAGGACGTCACCATCTTTGCGGCAAGCGCGCGCGACAATATCGGCTTTGGCCGGCCGGGCGCGACGAATGCCGAGATCGAGGCCGCCGCCAGGGACGCGCTGGCCGACGAGTTCATCCTCAGGCTCGACAAGGGCTACGACAGCCAGGTCGGCGAGCGCGGCGTCACCTTGTCCGGCGGCCAGCGCCAGCGCGTGGCGATCGCCCGCGCCATCCTGCGCGACGCGCCGATCCTGCTGCTCGACGAGGCCACGTCGGCGCTCGACGCCGAAAGCGAAACGCTGGTGCAGACGGCGCTGGAACGGCTGATGCAGGGCCGCACCACCATCGTCATCGCCCACCGGCTGGCGACCGTGCTGAAGGCCGACCGCATCCTGGTCATGGATGGCGGCCGCATCGTCGAGGAAGGCACGCACCAGAGCCTGGTCGCCAAGGGCGGAATCTATGCAAGGCTGGCCAAGCTGCAGTTCGAAACCGGAGCAAGCGCCTTCAGGGGTGCCGCGGAGTAGCAACCCGCAATCAGGCGGGACCATACCGCTTGCGGAGATGCTCGGTGAAATGCGCGGCATTCAGTTTCTCGCCGGTGGCGCGCTCAAGCAGTTCGGGCGTCGACCAGCGCGATCCCTGCGACCAGATCTTGTCGCGGCGCCAGTCATTGATGGCGGCGAAATTGCCCCTGGCGAGATCGCTGTCGGCTGAAGGATGGTCGCGCGTCAGCGCAGCCCATTGCTGCGCCGCCATCATGGCGCCCAGCGTATAGGACGGGAAATAGCCGAAGGCGGCGCCCGGCCAATGCACGTCCTGCATCGGTCCGTCGGCTGGGTTGTCGATGGTCGAAAGGCCAAGATACTCCCGCATCTTGGCGTCCCAGGCTTCGGGCAGGTCGGCCGCCTGCAGCCGCCCCGAGACCAGCTCCTGCTCCAACTCGTAGCGCAGGATGACATGCAGCGGGTAGCTTACCTCGTCCGCGTCGACGCGGATCAGGCCGCGCTCGACCCGGTGCACATGCGGCAGGATGTCGTCGAGCGACCAGGCTTCGCCGAGATGCTTTTCGACCACGGGCAGCGCCCAGCGCCAGAATTCGGGGTTGCGGCCGACCTGTTTCTCGACGAACAGGCTCTGGCTTTCATGCACCGCCATGCCGCGCGCCTTGCCGAGCGGCCAGTGCGCCCAGGCCTTCGGCAGGTTCTGCTCGTAGAGCGCATGGCCGGTCTCGTGCAGCACGCCCATCAAGGCCGACAGGAAGTCGGACGTTTTGTAGCGGGTGGTGATGCGCACGTCGCTCGGCACGCCGCCGCAGAAGGGATGGTGCGATACGGACAGAGAACCGTGGGTGAGGTCGAAGCCGACCGAAGCCATCATGGCGAGACCAAGCTCGCGCTGCCGGTCGATCGCATAGCTGCCGGAGAGCGGCTTCACGGGATGCTTGGCCAGGCGCGCTTCCTGCGCGGCCAGGGCTTCCGGCACGAAGCCCTTCAGGAATGTCTTCAGCTCGGTGAAGACCGGCGTGATGTCGGCGGCGCGGTTGCCAGGATCGTATTGCTCCATCAGCGCGTCGTAGGGATCGAGGCCGAGCGCGTCGGCGCGCAGGGCGGCTTCCTCGCGCACCAGCGCGATGACACCTTCGAGCGCCGGCAGGAATCCGGCCCAGTCGTTCTTGCCGCGCAGGTCGCGCCAGAGTTGCTCCGAGCGCATGCGCGCTACCGTCTGGCGCTCGACGAATTCGACCGGCAGGCAGGTCAGGTTGGTGTATTGCCGGCGCAACTCCCGGACCGCCGCTTGCTGCTCCTCGTTGAGCGCTTCAGCTTCTGCAGCGGCGAGCCAGTCGGCGATCTCCGGCGCCGTTGCCCTGATATGCAGCATGCCGGCAAGGGAAGCCATCGCTTCGGCGCGCTTCTCGCCGCCGCCGACGGCCATGTGGGTCGCCTCGTCGGCGCCGAGGATAGCGAGCGCATGTTCCAGCGCTTCGAGCTTGTGGCCGAGATCATCGAGCTTCTGAAAAGACATGGCAGGTTCCGCGTTTTGGACCGCGGGAAAAGATACCAACGCGCCAGGATTGGCAACCCTCAAAGGTGGCTATGCAGCTTGCGCCGATGAGCTTGTGCGTGGAATGCTGGCTGACGGTGGAACACCGCCATGGAGGGGAGACTAAGATGATCGGCAATATCCTGGTCGGGCTGGTGGCCCTGATCCACCTCTATATCGTCTATCTGGAGATGGTGGCGTGGGACACACCGCGCGGGCACAGGGCGTTCAACCTCAAGCCGGACTTCGCCAGCGCATCGAAGGTGCTCGCCGCCAATCAGGGGCTCTACAACGCCTTCCTTGCCGCCGGGCTGATCTGGGGCCTCTATCTCGGCGCGGCGGGATTCCAGATCAAGGTGTTCTTCCTGCTTTGCATCGCCGTCGCCGGGCTCTATGGCGCGGCGACTGCCAGCCGGAAGATCCTGTATGTTCAGACCGTGCCGGCGGTGCTGGCCCTCGCTGCGCTGTGGCTGGGCTGGTGACAAAAAAGACGCCCTCGGAGCCAGATCCGGGGGCGTCAGACAGTCCCTTCCTCATTCCTGGAGATATCAGAGCGGATCTCAGCCGTTCGGATAATTTCCGCCGTCGGAGCCATCACCGATCATGAAGCCGCTGCCGGTGTCGGACATCAGCCTCTGATCGACATTGTCGAGGCGGCGCAGCAGATCGTGATATTGCGCGGCCGGGATCCGGCCATGGTCCGAAGCGGCGACCCGTTCGGCGGCCTGGCCGATATGCGCCGCACGCAGATGCAGCCGCTGCGCTTCCGAGGTCGAGATGCCCTTCGTTTCGCGTGCATCCGTGATGCCCTGTTCGACGCCCCGCACCTGCTCGATCAGGCCGGTCACGCGCGGAGCGGTCATGTCGGTCGGGTCGCTGGCGTCGAGGGCGCCCTTGTGATGTCCGGCGGCATAGGCGCCGGCGAGTGGAACAGTGATCAGAAGTGTCGTGAGGGTTGCGGTCCTGAGAGTCTTCAAAGAGCGCACGATGTGCGTCTCCTCCTGCTGTGGAAGGGGCAAGCGCTTTCGCTCCGCCTTCCGGAAGCGGGCCGTCCGGTTCCGTCGCGTCGCGATGGGAGGCATCGCCGGCGGTTCTCGGCCCTGCGCGTCAAAGTAGGAGCCCGGAAACGCGAAGTGTAATTAAAGAAAGATAATGTTTTCAGGCCTTGCCGACCTGGCGTTGCGCCCTAGAGTTGATCCGGCAAACAATTTCGCGTGACTGAAAATCACCGTTCGGTGAGCTTCAGTTCAATGCGTCGGTTCTTGTTGCGGGCGTCTTCGGTGTCGGCGGGGTCGAGCGGCTGGAATTCGCCGAAGCCGGCCGCAACCAGCCGGTTGGCGGGGACGCCGTTCTCGATCAGGAACTTGACCACCGAGGTCGAACGCGCCGTCGACAATTCCCAATTGTCGCGATAGCGGCCGGCGCCGGACAGCGGCTTGTTGTCGGTGTGGCCGTCGACGCGCAGCACCCAGTTGATCTCGGGCGGGATTTCCTTTTGCAACTCGATGATGGCGTCGGCGAGCTTCTTCATCTCGACCTTGCCGGCATCGTTGATCACTTCGGAGCCGGTCGGGAACAGAACTTCCGACTGGAAGACGAAGCGGTCGCCGACGATGCGGATGTTCTCGCGATCGGCGAGGATTTCGCGCAGGCGGCCGAAGAAGTCGGAGCGGTACCGGTTCAGTTCCTGCACGCGCTGCGCCAGCGCGACGTTGAGCCGACGGCCGAGATCGGCGATCTTGGTGTTGGAATCGCGGTCGCGCGTTTCGGACACGTTGAGGGCGTCCTCGAGCGCGCCGATCTGCTTGCGCAGTGCTGCGATCTGCTGGTTCAGGATCTCGACCTGGCTCAGCGCCTGCTGGCTGATCTGGCGCTGGCTGTCGAGTTCGCCGCCGAGCTCCGCGGCGCGCTGGTTGGCGGCGTCGCCGGTGCCGGCGCCTTGCGCCAGCAACTGCTCGAGCCGGCTCTTCTCAGCTTCCGCCGCCGACAGCGACGCCTGCAGATTGGCCAGCGAATCGTCCTTGTCCTGCGCGCTCGAGCGCTCCAGCGCCAGCAACTGCGTCAGTTCGTTGATCTGCGAGTTGAGGCGCGTGAGCGCCGTATCCTTGCCGGAGAGTTCGCGTCCGAGCAGGAACTGCGCCAGCACGAAAACGGTGAGCAGGAACATGATGGCCAGCAGCAGCGTCGACAGCGCGTCGACGAAGCCCGGCCAATAGTCGATCCGGCGATCGGTGCGCCGGCCCCTGGCGAGAGCCATGCTAGTGGACCCCGGGTTTCTTCAGCGCGTCGGCGATCTTTTCCAGCGTGTTGCGCATCGCCTTCTGCTCGTCCGACTGGGCCTCGACCCAGTCGCGCATGATCTGCTGCTCGGAGCGCATGTTCTTGACCAGGCCGGAAATGCCGTCGGCGAGATTGGCCATGGCGGTGGCGACGCGCGGATTGGAGCCGCCGCCGCTTTCCTGCATGCTGCGCAGCCGTTCCGACAGGACCCGGATCTCGTCGGAGGATTCAGTCTTGGCCTGGTCGGCGACGGCGATGTCGGAGGAGAGATCGGTGACCGAGGACAGCCAGTTTTCAAGCTCGGTATAGAAGCGGGTCTGCGCGCGGCCGGCCTGCAGGTCGAGGAAGCCTAGCACCAGCGACCCGGAAAGGCCGAACAGCGAGGACGAAAAGGCCGTACCCATGCCGGCCAGCGGCGCCGACAGCCCCTGCTTCAGCGAATCGAGCACTGCGGCGGCGTCGCCGGTGCCGGGATCGAGCGATTCGATGGTTTCGCGGATCGAGCCGATGGTGTTGAGCAGGCCCCAGAAGGTGCCGAGCAGACCGAGGAACACCAGCAACCCGACGAGATAGCGCGAGGTGTCGCGGCTTTCGTCGAGGCGGGTGGCGATCGAATCCAGCATGGTGCGCATCGAAGACGTCGAGAAGGCGACCGTCGAGGAGCGGCCGATCATCGCCTTCATCGGAGCCAGCAGCACCGGCTCGGTGGTTTCGGAACCGGCGCGGAAGGAATTGACCCAGCGCACTTCGCGAAACAGTCGTCCGACCTGGGCGAAGGCGAGCAGGATGCCGACCACAAGGACGCCGACGATGAGGCCATTGAGGCCGGGATTGCTCCCGAAAGCGGTCGAGATCTGGCGGGTGAGGATGGCGGCGATGAAGGCGACGATGACCAGGAAGATGACCATGGTCAGGAGGAAGACCTGCGGGCTCGACAGTTTGTGCGGATCGTACATCAGGACATCAGAACGCCTGCCCACGCCGAAGGATCTGAGAAAAGCCATCCGTGCCCCGTTTCCGATGCTCTATTTGCCTTGACGCAATTCCGAACGGGAAGCCGCTCATACTTCCCTGGAACCGCTCCATTGCCGCCGATCACGTAATTCGCGACTCTAAACGGAATTGTGACCAAATTGAATGGCGCTTGGCAATATTGCCCGACTGTCGGGCCGCACCACGCCGTTCAGAGGCGGTTGACGACCAGGCAGTCGACCATGGCGGCAAGATGCAGCCCGGCGCCGGTGACGACAAAGCCGTGCCAGAGGGCATTGTGGAAGCGCAGGCGTTTCCAGGCGAAGAAGATGACGCCGCAGGAGTACACGATGCCGCCGGCGACAATCAGCGCGATCGAAGTCGTCGGCAACGTCGCCACCAGCGGCTTGACCAGGACGACGCCGCTCCAGCCGATGGCGAGATAGAAGACAATGGCCAGACGATCAAAGCGGCCGGGCAGGAACACTTTCATGGCAATGCCGGTCAAAGCAGCGGTCCAGACAAGGACAATCATCGGCAGCGCCAGCGGCGAGCCGTCGAGCTGGGCCAGAAAGGGCGTGTAGGTCGCGGCGATCAGGAGGTAGATCGCCGCATGATCGAAGCGCCGCAAGATCCACTTCGCCGGCGACGTCACCGGCCACAGATTGTAGGTCAGCGAAATCGACAGCACAGTCAGCAGCGACACCACGAAGAAGGCGGCGGCGATGTATTCGCCGGGACCGGCATGGAAGGCGGCCAGCGCCAGCAACGCCGAGCCGGCGGCTATTGCCAGCACGATGCCGACCGCGTGGACGATGCCATCGGCGATCATCTCCGCACGCGAATAGTGCCAACGCCCGACAAAAGGGATTTCAATTGGCTGGTCTGGCTGCGCTTCTCGCGAGGATAGTGAAGGTATGCTCGTCATAAAAAATCCTGCGTCACCCTTATCTGGGCGGCCGCCGGGCAGTATTTCAAGCTTTGATTGCGGTTTTGCGACTGCGGCGCTTCAGCACGCCGCGCCGGCATGCCAAGTGATCAGCGCGCCGAAAGCGGCTTCTTCACGGCCTTGAGCAGCGCGCGCTGGATGACCTCGTTGCCAGCGACGAGCGAACCCGCCTCGAGCATATCCTGGCCGCCATCCATGTCGGAGACGAAGCCACCGGCCTCGCGGATCAACAGCAGGCCGGCGGCAATGTCCCAGGCCGACAGGCCGGTTTCCCAAAAGCCGTCCATGCGGCCTGCGGCGACATAAGCGAGATCGAGCGCGGCGGAACCCAGGCGGCGCACGCCCGAGACCTCGGCCATCACATTGCGCAACTCGACGAGGAAATTGCCGTGCTGGCCGCGGCCGAGATGCGGCACGCCGCAGCCGATGACGCAGTCGGTGAGCTTGCTGCGGCCGGCAACGCGCAGCCGGCGATCGTTCATGAAGGCGCCGCCGCCGCGCTCGGCGGTGTAGAGCTCATCCATTGCCGGATTGTAGATGACGGCGGCGACCAACTGGCCCTGTCGCTCCAGCGCGATCGAGATGGAAAAGATCGGAATGCCGTGCAGGAAATTGGTGGTGCCGTCGAGCGGGTCGACGATCCAACGGTGCTGGTCGTCGTCCCCTGCGATCATGCCGCGCTCTTCCATCAGGAAGGCATAGCCCGGCCGTGCCTTCGACAGTTCGGCAAACAGGATGTCCTCGGCCTTGCGGTCGGCTTGGCTGACATAGTCGCCCGGTCCCTTCATCGACACCTGCAGGTTCTGCACCTCGCCGAAGTCGCGCGACAGCGAGCGGCCGGCCTTCATGGCGGCCTGGACCATGACATTGAGAAGTGCGGAGCGTGCCATCGTATCTGTTCCTGCCTACGTGTCAGTCTGCGCGGCGCATGTAGGTGAGTTCGTTGGTGTCGACGACGATGCGTTCGCCGGCGCCGATGAATGGCGGCACCAGCACGCGGATGCCGTTTTCCAGGACCGCCGGCTTGTACGAGGACGCGGCCGTCTGGCCCTTCACCACCGGGTCGGCCTCGGTGATGGTCAGCGTCACCTGGTCGGGCAGCGAAATGCCGATCGGCCTGTCCTCATAGAGCTGGACCGTCACCATCATGCCGTCCTGCAGGAAGGCGGCGCGGTCGCCGACGAAATCCTTCGCCAGCTCGAGCTGCTCGTAGCTCTGCGTGTCCATGAACACCAGTGCGTCGTCCTGGGCGTAGAGGAAGGAAAAATCCTTCAGGTCGAGCCGGATCTGCTCGACGGTCTCGGCCGAGCGGAAGCGCTCGTTGAGCTTGGTGCCGTTGATCAGGTTCTTCAGTTCGACCTGGTTGTAGGCACCGCCCTTGCCGGGCTTGACGGTGTTGGTCCTGACCGCCACCCAGAGGCCGCCATCGTGCTCGATGACATAGCCGGGACGGATTTCGTTGCCATTGATCTTGGCCATGATGAGATTGATCCGGGATGCTACCAACGGCTTGGCCGTTGGTATGGGGATGGTCGCTGGACAAGCGATTTCGGGCCCCCAAGACCACAAATCGGCAGGAGAGGCAAGGGATGCCAGATCGCCCGACAAGGGCTGGTAGCCTCAAACCTGGGCTGCAATGACTTTGCCGACGGCCTCGACTATGGCATCCGCAGCCTCAGTCAGCCGGTTGAGATGAGGCGAACGAAGTGCGGCGACCTGTAAGGAAAGGTCGACATCTTCCGTGTTGACGAGCATGAGGCCGTCGGGAAGTCCGCGCCTTGCAAGACGCAACGGCATCAGCCCAAGGCCGTGCCCCCGACGGACCCATTCCATCTGCAAGGCCGGATCCTGTATCTCCGCCGCGATCTCGAAATAACGCCTTCCGCCGACCAGAACGGACGTGAGCTTCTGGCGCGCGTCGCAAGGTGCCGGACTAAGCACCCACGGCATGGGTGTCCGGCCACCGTCTTCCGGATCGGCGACGGTGGACGCAGCTATGACGCCAAGACGTTCAGTGCCAAGCGCTTCCGGACCTGGCTTCTCCGACGATCGCAGAACAATCGTCACATCGAGCTCGCCGCGTTCGAACTGATCGATCAGTTCGGCGCTCCAGCCGGTCTTGAGCCGTAGCGACACTTTCGGGAACGCCGCCGCGGCGTTGGCGATGGCCCCCGCTATGTCGCGGTCCGAGAGGCCATGGGCGAGACCCAGGCGGAACAGTCCTTCCGGCTCGGTCTTTCCGGCGAACAGCGCTTCTACGGAAGCGATGATATCGCGGCCGCGCGCCAGCACTTCCAGCCCCGTCGGCGTCAGTCGCGGCGGCTTTTGCCGGCGGTCGAGCAGCGTCGTGCCAAGCATGTCCTCCAGCCGCTGGATCTGCCGGGTCACAGCCGGCTGCGTCAGCGGCAGGCGCCGGGCGACCTTCTGGATCGAGCCCTCCTCGGCAAACAGGGCGAGCGTGCGCAATTCCTCAAGCATAGTCAGAACGACGTTTTGCAAGCATAATCATTGTGAACATTATGAATTTGAAATCCACCGCCTGGCAAGCGATTTTCCTTTCAAACGGAAGGACAATGACAATGAAGGCAATCGAACTGCAGAGCCCGGGCGGCATCGTCAATCTCAAGATGGTCGAACGGCCAATGCCGGAACCCGGCCGTCAGGAGATGATCGTCCGCGTCAAGGCGACGGCGCTCAACTATCGCGATGTCGAGATCGCGCGCGGCAGTTATCACACGACATTCCCCTTGCCGCTGGTGCCGCTTTCCGACGGCGTCGGCAAGGTCGTGGCGCTTGGCCCCGAGGTCAGCCGCTTCAAGGTCGGCGACCGGGTCTGCGGCACGTTCTGGCAGCGATGGGTCGGCGGCAGCTTCGCGATGGCCGAACCTTCCTACCAGCGCGGCGGCCCGATCGACGGTTTGCTGAGCGAATTCGCCCGGCTGGACGAACAGGCGGCGGTCATCGTCCCGGCACATCTCAGCGATGTCGAGGCGGCGACATTGCCTTGCGCCGCCGTCACTGCCTGGCATGCGTTGTTCACCGAGGGCAAGCTCAAGCCAGGCGAAACCGTGCTCAGCCTCGGCACCGGCGGCGTGTCGCTGTTTGCCGTGCAGTTGGCAAAGGCGGCCGGCGCGCGCGTCATTGTTACGTCGAGCAGCGATGAGAAGCTTGCCCGGGCGAAGGGGCTTGGCGCGCATGATGGCGTCAACTACCGCGACAATCCGGATTGGTCGTCGGCCGTGCTGGCGCTGACCGATGGCCGGGGCGCCGATCACATCATCGAAGTCGGTGGTCCCCAGAGTTTCGCGCATTCGCTCAAGGCGTCGGCGCGTGGCGCCCAGATCAATGTCATCGGCTATCTCGGCGGCAGCGAAGGGGTGATTAATCCGCTCGACATCTTCCGCCGCCAGGTGAAAGCACGCGGCATACCGGTCGGCTCGCGCGAGTCCTTCGAAGCGATGAACCGGGCGCTCGCCGTCAATCGGCTGCGGCCGGTGATCGACCGGGTCTTCCCATGGGCAGAGGCAGCGCAGGCCTTTCGCCATCTCGAACACGGCTCTCCCTTCGGCAAGGTCGTGCTGGATCATACACAGTGACGTTGCGTGTCAGAGCAGGCGGTTGGCCTTCTGCAAGGCTTGCTTTGTCTGGTCGTCGGTCAGCCCTTGCAGGAAATCGTCCATCTCCGGATCGATAAGGCCGGCGCGGCGGGCGACCACATACCAGGCCCCAGCCAGGATCAGGTCGGGGTCGGTGCCGATGCCGCCCATATAGAGCTTTGCCAACCGGTTCTGGGCAGCGACATTGCCGCCTTCAGCTGCCTGCTTCATCCAGTTGAAGCCGGATTTCAGGTCGCGAACACCGCCCCGGCCCTCGATCATCCAGGCGGCAAGATCGATCTGAGCGGTGTCGTAGTTCTGCCTGGCAGCCTGTGCCAGCAAGCTGCGCGCCTTTGCATCGTCTCGCGTCTTGCCGCCGACGCCATTGGCATAGATCTGCGCCATCGCATACTGGGCGTCGGCAAGCCCTGTCGCCGCGGCACGCTCATAATAGGGCACAGCCCGGGCGATGCCGGCATCGCCAGGATCCTGCTGCACGAGCAATTGCGCGAAGTTGAACTGCGCCAGCCGGTTGCCGGCCTCGGCGGCGGCCTGCATCAGCGCATAGGCTCCCTTCTCGTCCTTCTTGACGTAGCGGCCGTCGAGCAGCATCAGCGCATACTGGAACTGCGATTCAGGAATCCCCTGCTCGGCGGCCTGCGCATACCATTTGGCGGCTTCCGCTGGGTTGAGCGGCACGCCCAACCCGCGCGATAGGATCTCGGCCACCAGCGTTTGCGCCGCCGGGTCGCCATTCTGAGCCCGCACCAACGCCAGATTGTAGGCCGTCTTGTAAAGGCCGCGCTGGAAAGCGCCATAGGCGGGGTCCGCCGGCTTGGCGCCGAAACGCTCTGGGTTGATGGCGTCGGCCGACGGCAGCGGCGCGGTGGTCGCGGGCTGGGGCAGCGGGGTGTCGATCGGCTTGTCGATATGGACGCCGGAATCGGTGGCACCGGCTTTTGGGGCACCCGCATCGGGGGCGACCGCATCCGGCACGCTGAGGGCGGGCGGGCTGGTGTCCGGCCTCGGCTGCGGCAGCGGAACGGTCTCCGCCGCGATCGCTGCCCCGCTCATCAAGGCTGCGACGAGAATCGCGAGAGGAAGTCCAGGTCGGCGCACGTCAGCCCTCGAAGCGCGGCGCGGTTTGGTCGAGCAGCGCATTGGCGGCAGCAATCGCCGCCTTCGGATCGGCGCCTTCGGCGAAGACAGCGCTTGAGACGGCCACGAACTCGGCGCCAGTGGCGGCCACCGCTTCTACCGAAGCGATGGCGGAACCGGCCATGACGACGCAAGGGATCTCAATCACGTCCGCCCACCATTGCCCAAGCGACAGGTTGCGCGGATGCGGTTCCGGCTTGTTGTCGTAGCCGAAGCGGCCGAAGAAGATGTAGTCGGGCCTGGTTTCGCCGAGTTCCAGCGCGTCGTCGCGCGTCTTGGCGCCACCGGCGCCGACCATCATCTTGCCCTGGAAGTGTTCGATGGTCTCGGCGAGCGCGTCCTTGGAAACCTCGACATGAATGCCGTCGGCCTGGACACGGCCGGCAATGCGGGTATCGCCGGCGATGATGACGGCGATGCCGGCCGCTTGCGCCGCCGGTACGATCTGTTCTGCAAAGGCCTGGAAGGCAGCCTCGTCCATGCCGTTCTCAGGCAGGATCAGCGAAGCGATATCACCGCCGTCGAAGGCAGCCGCAATGCGCTGCGCCGGAGCGTCATTGGGCGCGATCAGCACGATGCGGCAGCGGTTGGGGGGTGTTGCGTCGTTCATTGGCTTCGATCCCGGGTTTCGCCTATGCCGGGCGAAGATGGTTGCATTGCGGCATAGAACAAAGCGCCCGCCTTGAACAGGCGGGCGGGGATCGATGCGATGGCTTTGGTTTACGATCGCCGGCGAGCCGACGCTCTGCGGCTCATTTGACGGCTTGCGGGCTTTCGGCCGGCGATTTGGCCCTCCACAAAGTCCAGCCGAGATTCATGCCAGCGGCGGCGATCAGGATGGCGGCTGCGCCGACGAGCTGGGCCGGATGCAGCCGGTGGCCGAAAGCCATGACATCGACCAGGATCGCAACGACAGGATAGATGAAGGACAGCGACCCCTGCAGATGCGTCGGCAGTTTCTGGATGGCGGCGTACATCAATATGTACACCAGGCCCGTGTGAACGACGCCAAGCGTGGCCAGCATGGCCCAGCTCCAGGCATCTGCGGGCAAATGCGAGAGGTTGGCGAAGGGCGCCAGCATGACGACGCCGACGCAGACCTGGATCAGCGCGATCAGATGCGGCGGGGTGCCCTTGAGCTTCTTGGCGACGATTGCCGCGACAGCCCAGAAGAAGGCCGCTCCGAGCGCCATGACGATGCCGATGACATAATCTGTGCCGGTTATGCCGGAACCGACACCCGCATCGGGCCCTGTCTGCACGATCAGCAGCATGCCGGCGAAGGCGATGCCGAGCCAGGTCAGCTTGGCCAGGGTCAGCCGCTCGCCGAAGAACAGCGCGCCGAAGCCGACCAGCATGAAGGGCTGCGTGTTGTAGACCGCCGTGGCAATCGAGATCGAGGCGCGGGAGAAGGCGCTGAACAGCAACAGCCAGTTGATGACAATGGCCGCGCCGCCAAGAGCGGCGATGGCAACAATGCGCAGCGTCAGCCTGCCGCGCAGCAGCCCGAGTGCCGCGCAGGTGATCAGCAGCGCCACCGCTCCGAAAGCGCAGCGCCAGAACACCACGTCCATGACGGGCTGGCCCGACATGACGACAAACCAGCCGATCGTGCCGACGATCGTCATCGCCGCCGTCATCTCGATCGTGCCGCGTACCGTGTTGTCCATGACAATACCTCTATCTGTTGAGGCCATAATCTCATGCCGTCTTGAGGGTTTATATGCCCTATGAAAGGTGATAAGGGGACAACACCTTATTTAATAAGGCGCGCGCTGCCCTTTTGCGAGGAGATGAAAATGCTGGACGAGTTGGACAGAAAGCTTCTCGACATCCTGATCCTGGATTCGCGGACTTCGTTGAAGGATCTGGCGCAGCAGGTCGGGCTGTCGTCGCCGAGCGTCTCGGAACGGCTGCGGCGGCTCGAGGAACGCGGCGTCATCCGCGCCTTCACCATCGAGATCGACCCGGAGGCGCTGGGGTTTCCGCTGCAGGCGATCGTGCGGGTGCGGCCACTGCCGGGCAAGCTGCATATCGTCCAGAAGCTGATCGAGGAGATCCCGGAATTCGGCGAATGCGACAAGGTCACCGGCGACGACTGTTTCGTGGCCCGGCTCTACGTGCGCTCCATCGGCGAGCTCGACAAGCTTCTCGACCGCATCGCCGACAAGGCGGAGACCAGCACCGCCATCATCAAGGCGCAGCCGATCCGGCGCCGTCCGCCGCCACTGAATTAAGCTCCAGCTTGTAGCCGATGTGGCTGGCCTTGAAGCCGAGCCGGTCATAGAAGCGATGCGCGTCCTGGCGGCTCTTGTTGGTGGTCAGCTGGACAATCTTGCAGCCGCGTTCACGGCACTGTTCGATCGCCCATTCCAGCAGACGCTGTCCCAGCCGTTCGCCGCGGCGGTCTGCGACGACGCGCACAGCCTCGATCTGGCCGCGCAAGGCGCCCTGCAGCGACAGCCCGGCGAGATAGCTGATCTGCAACGTGCCGATGACGCGGCCGCTATCCGTCATCACGGCAAGAAACTGGTTGGGGTCGGCGTCGATGGCGGCAAAGGCGTCGCGATAGGCCTTGGCGAGTGGTTCGGTCGCATCCTCGCGGCTGCGGCCAAGCGGATCGTCGGCGAGCATGACTACGATGGCGGACAGGTCGGCCGCTTCGGCGCGGCGGATGTGGGGTTCGCTCATTCTCAAAAACCTGGGGGTCAAAAACCTGGGGCCAAAACCTGATGCAGCGGGGGGACGGCGCCCTTATGCATCGGCGACGATCTTGCCGCAAATCCGGAACCGTCGCTTTACGCACAGTTGATCGACACGGCCGGCATTTTCCCGGTCGCGGCGCAAGGGTTTCTGGGCTATTGCAGGGCAACCGTCTTCCCTCCAGCTTTTCCAGTTCATGTCAGGTCTGCTCGCCGATCCGTGGTTTTATGCCGCCGCCATTCCGGCGGTGATACTTGTCGGGCTGTCGAAAGGCGGCTTCGGCGGCGCTGTCGGCTTCGTTGGCGTGCCTTTGATGGCGCTGGCCATGCCGCCGGTGCAGGCGGCGGCCATCCTGCTGCCGATCCTGTGCCTGATGGACATCGTTTCGGTGTGGACGTGGTGGGGCGTCTACGACAGAAAGATGCTGGTCGACATGATGCCGGGCGCGGTGATCGGCATTGGGCTCGGCTGGCTGACGGCAGCGCTCGTAACCGAAGAGATGGTGCGGCTGATCGTCGGCGCTGTCGCGCTGATCTTCGTGCTGCGCTGGCTCTATCTCCAGTTCCGCCACGGTTCCGACCATGCGGCGGCGGCCAACCGCATCGCCGCCGCCTTCTGGGGCACCGTCGCCGGCTTCACCAGCTTCGTCGCCCATGTCGGCGGGCCCCCCTTCCAGGTCTATGCGCTGCCGATCCGGCTCGATCCGAAGGTGCTGTCGGGGACATCGGCGATCTTCTTTGCCGCCACCAACGCGCTGAAGCTGATCCCCTACTTCGCGCTTGGCCAGTTCGACACCGCCAACCTGACGGCGTCGGCCGTGCTGATGCCGCTGGCGCCGCTGGCCACCATCGCCGGCGCCTGGCTGGTGCGGCGCATGCGGCCGGAGATTTTTTATCCCTTCACCTACGCGACCGTGGCCGTGGTCGCGGTCAAGCTGCTTTGGGACGGGATCGCCGGCCTGCTCTAAATCCCGCTCAGGCGGCTGCCGGTTTGGTTCGCGGGGCGCTCGCAAAGGTCAGCGATGCACCACCAACGACCACGACCGCCATGGCGCCGAGAGTGGCGATGTCGTGCGCGGTCGGCTTCAGCACCATGTCGGCGACGACGACGATCATGATGACGAAATCGAACTTGGCGATCCGTATCATGCGGCGCCCAAACGCTATGGCAGCCGGGGTCATGCCGTCCGCGGCAAGCATTGTGGCAAGCTTTTCGAACGAAGGCTTCAGCACGAGGATACCGGTCAGAAACGCGGCGGCGTAGCCGCAAAGGCCGATGACGACCCAAAGGTCGGAGAAGCCGGTCCATAGCGAAGTCAGCACCAGACCAGAAGCCAGGGTCGCGATAGACGCCGGCACGAACAGACGCAAGCCGAGTTTGTCCGTCGTTCTCAGCATGACCATCAGCGTCTCGTCGTCGCCGTCGCGATCGGCGAGTATCGAAACCAGCAGCATGGCGAAACCGCCGCCGAGCCAGAGGATCGCTGCCATGACATGCAGGAATTTGAAGAGAGAATACCAGTCCATTGCCGCTCCTTGTGCATCGTTCCGGGGGTAAACGCTGCTATCGCGCGTCTGCTTCCGAAGGAGGGCGGATTATCTCCGTACATGTATCCAGAAGATGCCGCGTGGGTGCCGGCTTGTTGCGGTGGCGCCGTCGCCGGATTTTACCGCCAGCCCGCACAATACCCGGCATTTGCCGGATAGACGCCGTGTCGGCATTGGCTGGTTTCGCGGCATGATCCTGAAACCTGCGGGGACTAAGCCGCTCGCGACCGACGCTCCATTTTGGCCGCGCGCGGTCGGACCAAGTCTGCAACAACCAACGAGGGTATCCCATGCAAGGCGTAGCACGAAATTTCTTCACCCTGGCCGTCATCTATTCCCTGTGCGGCATGGCGCTCGGCCTGCATATGGCGATCTCCAATGACCATGGGCAGATGCCGACCCACGCGCACACCATGGTGGCGGGCTGGCTGATGTCGGCGGTGTTTGCCTTCTTCTACCACCTGTTTCCAGCGGTCGGGCAAAAGACGATTGCCGTCGTGCATTTCTGGCTGACGGCAATCTGCGGCATCGCACTGATGATTGGGCTTTACTTTGAACTTGCCGGCCATCCGGAGATCGAGCCGGTGCTGGCTTCCTCCTCGATGGGGTTTTATGCGGCAATGCTGCTGTTCGCCTTCATTTCCTTGCCGGCTGTGTGGAAGAAGGCATGAACAAGCCGACGATCAGGCTTAGGGCACCGTTGTGCTGATACGGCACAGAAGGGCAGCGGTCGATCAAGAAATATCCGCGCCGTTAAGGGTTCATTAAGCTTTACAGGTGTTTACTATGTCCATCCAGTGATCTGGATTCTTACCGAGTGGTTGGAGCCACTTCGTTTGACGCCTCCCTGTTAAACTCCTGAGAGCCGCCTTATCCGCGGCTCTTTTTTTGTCTGCTTTTGGTCCGCTTGGCGCCCCTGCGCAGGCGTTAACCGTTTGTTAAACATGTGCTTGCCTTCGCCGGCGGCGAAGCGCATTTTCAAGCTTCAGTCATCTAGGGTGCCGGCGTGACGGCGAGAAGCCGAATCAGCCGACGGGGCAGTGCAGGGGCGTATCGATGAACGAGCCTTCGAAGGGCATCGCGAAAACCATCAAGCTGGCGGAACGCCGGGTTTTCTCCCAATCCTTCAAACCGCTCTACCAGGAAGGCATGGGCCTGGTCGAACAGGCAGCCGAGTATCTTGACGGCAAGGGCCGGGCCGAGGCCAAGAAGCTGTCCAGGCTGGCGGCGACGCTCTATGCGGCCGAATCGATGCGGCTGACCACAAGGTTGATGCAAGTCGCCTCCTGGCTGCTTTTGCAGCGGGCGGCAAATTCCGGCGAGATGACCCGCGACCAGGTCGCTTCGGAAAAATCCAAGGTGCGTCTCGACACCGCCTCGGCGCATGACGAAGCGGTCGGCTGGGGCGAACTGCCGAAGGATTTCCTCGACCTCGTCACCCGCTCGCTGCGCCTGCAGGCGCTGGTGCGCCGCATGGACGAAGAGATCTATGGCGGCGCGTTTGCCGAGACGCCTGCCGCCGCCCGCCGCGCCAATCCGGTTTCCGACCAGATCACGCTGCTGAACACGGCTTTCGCTCGAGGTTAAACGCCTCCGTTTCCGGTTTGTTCACATTTCGCTGACATCGCTGTGCGCCGGAGGTAGACTTCGCGCATGAGGGAAGCGATTCGCATTATCGGTATCGATCCGGGGCTGAGGCGCACCGGCTGGGGCATCGTCGAGAGCCTCGGCAACTCGCTGCGCTTTATCAGCTCCGGCACTGTACGCTCCGACGACAAGGCGGCGCTGGCGACACGGCTCTGCCAATTGCATGACGGGCTGGCCGAGATCCTGCATGCGGCCATGCCCCAGGAAGCGGCCGTCGAGCAAACCTTCGTCAACAAGGATGCGGTGGCGACACTGAAGCTCGGCCAGGCGCGCGGCATAGCCATGCTGGTGCCGGCGCGCGCCGGCCTTGTTGTGGCCGAATATGCCCCCAATGCCGTCAAAAAGGCGGTGATCGGCGTTGGCCATGGCGACAAGAAGCAGATCCACATGATGGTAAAGGTGCTGTTGCCGAAAGCCGTTTTCGACACCGAACATGCCGCAGACGCGTTGGCTATCGCCATCTGCCACGCGCATCACCGGCAAAGCGTCGCCTACAGGATGGCGCTGGCATGAGGGATCACGCATGATCGGCAAATTGAAAGGCACGCTGGACGAGATCGAGGAGGATTTCTGCCTCGTCGATGTGCACGGCGTCGGCTATGTCGCCTATTGCTCGGCGCGCACGCTGGCCGCGCTGCCTTCGCCCGGCGAGGCGGTGGTGCTGTTCATCGAGACCTATGTGCGCGAGGACATGATCCGGCTCTACGGTTTCCAGTCGGTGCTTGAGCGCGAATGGTTCCGGCTGTTGATGAGCAATGTGCAAGGCGTCGGCGCCAAGGTGGCGCTGGCCATCCTGTCGACGCTGGCGCCGGCAGACCTCGCCAATGCGATCGCGCTGCGCGACATCGCCATGGTCAGCCGCGCGCCCGGCGTCGGCAAGAAGGTGGCCGAGCGCATCGTCACCGAGTTGAAGAACAAGGCGCCGGCCTATGCCGGAACCGCCTCCGGCGCCATCGGCCTGAAGCAGGAACTCGGGGAAGGCGTGGCGCCGGCGCCCATCACCGACGCCGTCTCGGCGCTGGTCAATCTCGGCTATTCGCGCGACACCGCAGCCAATGCTGTCGCGGCGGCGCTGAAGACGGCCGGCGAGGACGCCGATGCCTCGAAGCTCATTCGTTTCGGGCTGAAGGAACTGGCGCGGTGAGTGATTGCTTGTCCGGTCCTTTGCCCTGTGCGAGGAAGGCCGCATGAGCCTTTCACCCCGCCTCATTGCCCCGGAAAAGCGCGGCGAGGATGCTGAGCAGACCTTGCGGCCGCAGACGCTCGCCGATTTCGTCGGCCAGGCCGCGGTGCGGGCCAACCTCAAAGTCTTCATCGAGGCCGCCAAGGGCCGCAGCGAGGCGCTTGACCATGTGCTGTTCGTCGGGCCGCCGGGGCTTGGCAAGACAACGCTGGCGCAGATCATGGCGCGCGAGCTCGGCGTCAATTTCCGCTCGACCTCCGGTCCGGTGATCGCCAAGGCCGGCGATCTCGCCGCACTTCTCACCAATCTGGAAGACCGCGATGTACTGTTCATCGACGAGATCCACCGGCTCAATCCGGCAGTCGAGGAAATCCTCTATCCGGCGATGGAGGATTTCCAGCTCGACCTGATCATCGGCGAAGGTCCGGCGGCACGCTCGGTCAAGATCGATCTTGCCCGCTTCACGCTCGTCGCCGCCACCACCAGGCTCGGCCTTTTGACCAACCCGCTGCGCGACCGTTTCGGCATTCCGGTGCGGCTCAATTTCTATTCTGTCGAGGAACTGGAGCAGATCGTGCGGCGCGGCGCCCGCATCCTGCAAATGCCGCTTCGCGCCGATGGCGCGCTGGAGATCGCACGTCGCGCCCGCGGCACGCCGCGCATCGCCGGCCGGCTGCTGCGCCGGGTGCGCGACTTCGCCTCCGTTGCCGGCGACGGTCACGTCGACAAGCAGGTTGCCGACGAAGCCCTGACGCGGCTGGAGGTCGACGCGCTCGGCCTCGACGCGCTCGACCGCCGCTATCTCTCGATGATCGCGCGCAATTTCGGTGGTGGGCCGGTCGGCATCGAAACCATCGCCGCCGGCCTGTCCGAGCCGCGCGACGCCATCGAGGACATTATCGAGCCCTATCTGATCCAGCAGGGTTTCATCCAACGCACGCCACGCGGCCGCGTGCTGACCGCCAATGCCTGGCGCCATCTCGGCCTCGACGCACCGAAGGATCTGGCGCAGCAGCAGATCAACCTGTTCCAGGAAGAGTAACGGAGATTTGTCCTCCGGAACGGGCTGTCTGCGCAGAATTTCCTCAAGCCTGCCAGCGTGAAGGCGCATTCCTGGATGCTATCGGGCGTCGTAGTGTCGGCGCGAACTGCTCCGATCAAGCGTCGGAGCCAGAAAAGTGATCACCAGACGCGGGTTCCTGAAATTCGTCGGGGGTTCGTTCCTCTCGCTGGCGTCGCTCAGTGCCTATGCGGTCGGCATCGAGCCGATGCTGTTGACCCATGTGAAGCGCTACCGGCTGACGCCGCCGCATTGGCCGGCGGGCTTGAAGCTGCGCGTTGTAGCACTTGCCGATATTCACGCCTGCCGCCCCTGGATGACGCCTGAGCGGATCGCTTCGCTCGTCGAGGGTGCGAACGTGCTGCAGCCCGATCTGATCGTACTGCTCGGCGACTATATCTCAGGCATGTCCCTGGTGACGAACCGGGTGGAGGCCCATGAATGGGCTCCGGCCTTGTCAGGACTGAAGGCGCCGCTTGGTGTCCTGTCGATCCTCGGCAATCACGACTGGTGGCACGATCCTTTCGCGCAGCAGGCCGGAGCGGGGCCGACTGTGGCGCGCAAGGCATTGGAGGAAGCCGGCATCTCGGTTCTGGAGAACGACGCCGTGCGTCTGGAAAAGAATGGATACGGCTTCTGGATCGCCGGACTCGCCGACCAGCTGGCCCTGTTACCGAACAAGGCCGCAGGCCGCCACAAATTTGAAGGCCTCGACGATCTCGACGGCACGCTGGCCAAGATCACCGACCAGGCACCGATCATCCTGCTTGCGCATGAGCCTGACATTTTCCCGAAAGTGCCGTGGCGGGTTTCGCTGACGCTGTCGGGCCACACACATGGCGGGCAGGTCAGGCTGTTCGGCTATTCACCGGTGGTGCCGTCCCGCTTCGGCAACCGCTTTGCCTATGGCCATGTCGTCGAGAATGACCGCAATTTGATCGTGTCAGGCGGGCTCGGCTTCAGCATCGCGCCGGTGCGCTTTGGCATGCGGCCGGAGATCCTGCAGATCGACCTCGGTTAGAGCATGCCGGTATTCAGGTGATGCCGGCCTGCAAATGAGGTGTTCCTGCGCTTCCGGTAGTCACGGACCAAAGTCCGCTCCGTTCCGGTTCTCGGACCCCTCATTTCCGACTCGGCCTGATCTGGATCTCGACATGCCCTAGGGCTAATGGAGCGAGCGGATCGCATCCATCACGGCGGGTTCGGCCTTTTCGCCGTTGAAGGCATCGACGATGCCGAAGGCGCCGCCAAAACTCCACACCGACCATGAGAAGCCATGCGCCTCGGCGCGCGCGATCATGTCCTTGACATAGGCGGCGCGGTATTTGGGCGGCATCACATAGGGGTTGCCATACTCCTGGCGGATCATGCCGAACTCGCCCAGCGTGATGTTTTCCGGCTTGATGGCGTTGGCCTTCGCCCAGGCCTCGACCTTTTCGAACGGCGCATCCATGACGCCGAGCAGCTTTTCGTCCGTGTCCATGCTGGCGGCTTGTTCATCGAGATAGGCGAGCAGGCCGTTCCGTTTGGTCCATGGCGCCTCGGCTTTTATCTTGGCGCGGATCGCATCCAGCGTCGCATCGAGCTCGGCGCGCGGCACCGCGGTCAGCGGATAGGGCAGCCCGGTAACATAAAGAATGAAATCGCCGGCCCAGGTCGCGCCCTGATGCGTCAGCAGGAACGGGTCGTAGGAGTGGAAGGTCCAGATGAGGTTGTCGTCGGGGATCGACTTTGGGTCGATCCTGACCAGCGAAGCCGCATTCGAATAACAGGCGCCGGTCAGGATCAGCGTCAGCCTGGTGGCCGAGGCGCGCGCGGCCGCGAACAGCTTTTGCTGACGCTCCGGCCACAGGCTGGTGCCATCGCTGTCGCAGTCGACGATAGGCTCGTTCATCGGCTCGAAAGCGACCTGCGCCGGGTCCTCAGTGGCAAGCGTGCGCGCCATTTTGCGGACGACCTCGACATAGGCGTCGAAGGTTGCGGGATCGTCCATCACCTGGCCCATGCCGATCTCGCGGCCGCCGCCGGCCGGGATCAGGTGCATGTCGACGATCACTTTCAGACCGGCCCGGTTGATCATGCGCGCCGAGTCCCGCACGCTGGCATAAAGGTCGTCACGCAGCGCCAGTGTCTGATCCGACATAAACGGCGAGGGATCGACCGGCATGCGCAGAAAGTCGAAACCGGCGGCCTTCAGCGCCTTGAGGTCACCCTCGTCGAGGAACTTGCGCCATTCCGGATAGGGCAGGATGGCTTGTCGGTCGTTCCATTTGTCTTCCCCGACCCAGGTCGTCCACTGGTCGAGGTTGAGGCCGCGCTTCATCGAAAAGCTCGCGGCCTGACCGGGAAGCGCAGACGCCGCCAGCACCAGCAGCGCTGCCATCAAGGTCTTGATCCTCGCCGTCAACAGTGCCATCCGGTTTGCTGCGCTGGTGATTTTGGCAAGACAGGTGCCCCGCCGGGGGCAAAAAGGAAAGCGCGATGGACGATCATGGTGAATCGGCGGCGCTTGCCGGCGGGCTTTCCGGAGCCTTGACGGAATTCGGCCATCGGCTGATGGCGCGGGTCTACTATGCCGACACCGACTTCTCCGGCGTCGTCTACCACGCGCGCTATCTCGAATTCTTCGAGCGCGGCCGCTCGGACTATCTCAGGCTGGCGGNTCCGGCGTCGTCTACCACGCGCGCTATCTCGAATTCTTCGAGCGCGGCCGCTCGGACTATCTCAGGCTGGCGGGCGTCCACCACACAGAACTTCAGGAAGGCAAGCACGGCGAACGGATCGTCTGGGTGGTGCGGCGGATGGAGATAGATTTCCGCTCGCCTGCCCGCATGGACGACATCCTGACCATCGACACATCGACGCAGGATATTTCCGGCGCTCGCATCGTCATGGCGCAGCAATTGAAACGCGGGACAGAGGTACTGGTCGAAGCAAAGGTCGAGGCGGCGATCATCGGCGAGAACGGCCGGCCGAAGCGCTTTCCGAAAGAATGGATCGCGGCCTTTCTACCAGGAGCAAGCTGATATCCAGGCCTGCCGGCCGGCAACGAGCGGCCAATCGGCAGCGCATTCGATTGTGGATGGATGGCCCGCGTCGTGCCTTGGCGCGGCAATGCGCCGCGCCATATTTCCTAACCCATCCTTAACCATAACGGTTCATGAAGAGATCGGTGAAGATTGGAAGAATCCGCGCGCCTTCCTTTCACCAATATTTGCCCTGAAAAGGCCGCCAACGGTGCATTTTGGGGTTAATCCGGAAGCCAAGCGCGAACGGACCACAAGGGATGCCCATGGGCCAGCCGCCAGCGATGCCCGGAAAATCTTAAGGACTGAAGCATGGAAACTACCGCACTCGCCGATCCGGCAGCGCAATTGTCGATTTGGGCGCTGTTCACACAGGCCAGCTGGGTGGTCAAGCTGGTCATGATCGGTCTGCTCTGCGCCTCGGTCTGGACCTGGGCGATCATCGTCGACAAGCTGGTCAGCTATGCCCGCATGCGTCTGTCGCTCAATCGCTTCGAACAGGTGTTCTGGTCGGGGCAGTCGCTGGAAGAGCTCTATCGCACGCTTGCCGACCGCAAGACCACGGGCATGGGTGCGATCTTCGTTGCGGCCATGCGCGAATGGAAGAAGAGCTTCGAGAAGGGGGCCAAATCGCCGCTCGGCCTGCAGACCCGCATCGACAAGGCGATGGACCTGGCGTTGACGCGCGAGATGGAGAAGCTGGAGGGCCGTCTCGGCTTTCTCGCCACCACTGGTTCGGCCGCACCCTTCATCGGCCTGTTCGGCACCGTCATCGGCATCATGACCTCGTTCCAGGCGATTGCCGGTTCGAAGAACACCAGTCTCGCGGTTGTTGCACCCGGCATTGCCGAAGCGCTGCTGGCGACGGCCATCGGTCTTCTCGCCGCCATACCGGCGGTTATCGCCTACAACAAGCTGTCATCCGACGCGAACAAGATCGCGGTGCGGATGGAAGGGTTCTCGGATGAGTTCTCCGCCATACTCTCGCGCCAAATCGATGAAAAAGTAGCGCCTAAGGGCTGAGGTAAGAAGATGGGTATGTCGGTTGGCATGGCAGGACGCGGCGGGCGCGGACACAGGCGGCGCGGCCGCCACCATGCATTGATGTCGGAAATCAACGTCACGCCGATGGTCGACGTGATGCTGGTGCTCTTGATTATCTTCATGGTCGCCGCACCTATGTTGACGGTCGGAGTGCCGGTCGACCTGCCGGAGACGAAGGCCAAGGCTATGAACGCCGACACCCAGCCGATCACCGTTTCGATCGACGCGGCCGGCAAGATTTTCCTGCAGGAGACCGAAATCCCAAGGGAAGAGCTGGTCGCCAAACTGCAGGCGATTTCCAAGACCGGCTACGAAGAGCGCATCTTCATCCGCGGCGACAAGGCGACCAACTATGGCGCCGCGATGGAGGTGATGGCCCTCATCCAGGCCGCCGGCTACAAGAATATCGGCCTGATTTCACTGCAGCAACAGGATCAGTAGACGCACGATGAAGACCGGCCTCACCACATCGGTGATACTGCATACGGTGGCACTGGCTTTCGGCCTGTTCACCCTGTCGGCGCCGGCCGCGCTGCCGTCCACGGATGTCGAGTCGATAGCGGTCGACATCGTTCCCATGGAAGCCATTGCGCAGACGCTGCAGGGCGACAAGAAGGCGGTGATGCACGAAAAGCCGGCGCCGATGCCGACCAAGCGTCCCGACATCGTGCCAGATGCACAGAAAATCGGCGAGAACAGCGTTGATACCGACAAGCCGGTGACGGACGAGCCCAAGCCGAAGCTGGTGGAGAAAACAGCGACGGCTGCTCCGGCGCCGACCCCGACCGAAAAGCCGAAGACCGAGGACACGCCGAAGCCAAAGGAAGCGCCGAAGCCGACACCTGCGACGGAGGTGGCGCCGGAGCCGCAGCCGAAGGAAGAGGTCAAGCCCGAGCCGGTGAAGCAGGTTGAACCGAAGCCGACCCCGGTGAAGGAGCCTGCACCAACACCGCAGCCGGACACGACCGCCGCCATAGAGCCGAAGCCACGCGTGAAGCCCGATGCGGTCGCCGAAGCCATATCGGATCAGCAGCCTCTGGAAGAAGCGCAGCTTCCGACTTCCGCTCCTGCTCCCGAAGCACGGCCGAAGCCGCAGCCGGCGCAGGCCGAAAGCGCGAAGGCACCGGACCGCAAGGACGCTGACAAGCCAGTCAAGGAAGCCTCGTCGAAGCCGAAGTCGGATGACAAGCAGTTCAATGAGGCTGACATCAAGGCTTTGCTCGACAAGCAGAAGCCATCCGGCGGCGGCGCCAAGCGCTCGACCCAACAGGCATCGCTAGGCGGCGACAAGGATCAAGGCCAGAAGCTGTCGAAGTCCGAGCAAGGGGCATTGGAAGAACAACTCGGTGGCTGCTGGACCCTCCCGGTTGGGCTTGAGGGTTCTGAGGATTTCACCGTGGTGATCCGTTTCAGCCTGGATGCCTCCGGCAAGCTGGAGGGCCGTCCGACCGTCGAGAAGTCCAGCGGCAACCCCCAGTTCGACAGCAGCGCGGTTCGCGCTGTGCAGAAATGCGATGTCGCCGGCCTGCAGGTGCCCGCCGGAAAGCATGACATTTGGTCCGACGTTCGCGTCAACTTCGATCCCAGAGCGATGCTTGGCCTGTAGCCTGAGCACCCAGAAATCAGCAAGAGAAGCGAGAAGACATGAAATCCATCCTCAAGCCGCTCCTGATGGTCGCCGCGATGGCGATGGGCATGAACGCCGTCGTCACCTTGCCTGCTCGAGCAACCCTCGAGCTCAACGTCAACAAAGGCAATGTCGAACCGATGCCGATCGCCATCCCAGATTTCCAGGGAGGGCTCGGCGCGCAGATTTCCGAGATCGTCACCGCCGACCTGAAGCGCTCCGGTCTCTTCGCACCGATAGACAAGAACGCCTTCATCGAGAAGATCGCCAATCCGGATGCGCAGCCCCGTTTCGACGACTGGAAGGTGATCAATGCGCAGGCGCTGGTCACCGGCAGCGTGAGCAAGGAGGCGGACGGCCGAATCCGCGCCCAGTACCGACTATGGGATATTTTTGGCAACCAGCAGATAGCCGGGGAGCAGTTTTTCGCCAACGACGCAAATCAACGCCGTGTCGCCCACATCATCGCCGATGCGATCTATGAGAAGCTCACCGGCGAGAAGGGCTATTTCGACACACGCGTCGTCTTCATCGACGAATCCGGCGCCAAGAATGCGCGTAAGAAGCGGCTCGCCATCATGGACCAGGACGGCGCCAATGTGCGCTATCTCTCCGATGGCCGCTCGATCGTGCTGACGCCGCGTTTCTCGCCGAATCGGCAGGAAATCACTTACATGTCGTATGAAAGCGGCCAGCCGCGGGTCTATCTGCTGCAGATCGAGACCGGACAGCGCGAACTGGTCGGCAACTTTCCCGGCATGACCTTTGCGCCGCGCTTCTCGCCCGACGGCCAGAAGGTGATCATGAGCCTGCTGCGCGATGACGGCAATTCCAACATCTTCGCCATGGACCTGCGAAGCCGCTCGACCACCCGGCTGACCAACTCGACCGCCATCGACACCTCGCCCTCTTATTCGCCCGACGGCAGCAAGGTGGTATTCACTTCCGATCGTGGCGGCCGTGCGCAGATTTATGTGATGGGCGCCGACGGCTCGGGCCAGACCCGCATTTCGTTCGGCGACGGCGTCTATTCGACGCCGGTGTGGTCGCCGCGCGGCGACCTCGTCGCCTTCACCAAGCAGACCGGCGGCGAATTCCAGATCGGCGTCATGAAGACCGACGGTTCGGGCGAGCGCATCCTCTCCTCGGGCTTCCAGCAGGAGGGACCGACCTGGGCGCCCAACGGCCGCGTGCTGATGTTCTTCCGCGACTCCGCCGGCGGCCCAAAACTGGTTTCCGTCGATCTCACCGGCCGCAACGAACAGTCGATCCCGACCGCGAATTTCGCGTCGGATCCCGCCTGGTCGCCGCTGCTGGAGTAGTTTCGGCCGAATTGCCACACCTGCTAAAAAGGGGCCCGTTTGGCCCCTTTTCCATTCATTAGTCGCGTTTCGGCCGCATTTCCGCCTAGGGTCCGCGCCAACTGTGACCGTGGATTTGAAGGTCGTGGACGGACGATCGAAACCAAACATTAACCGTATTTCTTGAATGCCGGTTAACCCAAACGTGGTTACTGGGTGATCAACGAAATCACTCGAAATACGATCACTCGAATACGAAGGAGAGGCGGCATGGGCCGTATCGCAGCACTTACCAGAAACCCGGCGATGATCGCCCTGATCGCGATGCTCGCCATCACCGGTTGCGCCTCGAAGAAAACCCCGAACAACGCTGCCGATCTCGGTCTCAATGGCGCGGGTGCCGCAACGCCGGGCTCGGCGCAGGACTTCACCGTCAACATTGGCGACCGCATCTTCTTCGACACGGACTCGACCGCGATCCGCGCCGATGCGCAGACGACGCTGTCGCGGCAGGCACAGTGGCTCAACCAGTACAAGCAGTACGCCATCGTCGTCGAAGGCCATGCTGACGAACGCGGCACACGTGAATACAATCTGGCTCTCGGCGCCCGCCGCGCCGCCGCCACCCGCGACTTCCTGGTCGCCAGGGGCGTTTCGGCGAGCCGCCTGAAGACCATTTCCTACGGCAAGGAACGTCCGGTCGCGGTCTGCGACGACATCTCCTGCTGGTCGCAGAATCGCCGCGCCGTCACCACGCTCTCCGGCGCCGGCTCCTGATGAGTAAGACGGCGGCCTTAGTCGCATAATTGCAACACCTCCATGCGAAAGGCGGCCTTGTGGCCGCCTTTTTTAGTTTCGGCCCCGGAAACAAACCCGGAAACAAAATTTGGCCGAAGTCTCGCCTCCTGCTAAGAGCCGAGGGCGTCGTGCCGGTCCCACTGTGATCGGAAGGCGCGAACAGGCTCACGATATTCACGGCGAGAGGCACATGCATTTCAGATCGGTCTTGAGCGGCACGCTTGCGCTGCTGCTCGTATCAGGCTTCGCGGCTTCCGCGAGCGGCACCGGACAACCCGCGGATAGCGGCTTTTCCTTCCATCTGCCGACGCTCGGCATTTTCGGCAAGAAGGAGAAGCCGGAGCAGCAACAGATCGCGCAGCAGCAGGACGGCACCGCCGCCGCGGGGCTGGAAGATCAGCTCCGGCAGATGAACGGCAAGCTCGAGGAACTCAACTTCCAGATCCTGCAGATGCAGGAGCAGATGCGCAAGCAGCAGGAAGACAACGAGTTCCGCTTCCAGCAGTTGGAAGGCGGCTCCAGCGGGCAGCCGCCGGCCCAGAAGAAATCGGAGGCCGCGCCGCAGGACGGTGGCGCGGGCACCGGCGTCGCCGAGGCCCCGGCAGACCAGGCGCCGGCCGATGCCGGCGCGCAGTCGGATGGCGGCCAGAGCGTCGGCG